>NZ_CP100425.1:2700000-3000000 GCF_023151555.2 Photobacterium sp. CCB-ST2H9 | reverse complement strand
CAAGCTCACTGAATCCATAGAGTTTGGGGTAAAACGTGAAGGATTTGAGCTGATAGATGAACTGGCGGGCGGCAAAATCGCAGTCGTCTACCGTCAGTACGCCAGAGGCGTGGGCATCCTGTAAAAAACGCACCAGTGTTTTCATACAGCCGATGTCTGTATTGTCGAGCGATCGCATGAGTTCCGGCTGTTGCAGCATTTGCATAAAGGCGATTTTGCCGATGCGCAGCAATTGCGGGGAAGTCAGCAACGTCACCTCCTGCCGGGCGATATTCGTCAGCTGTTCCGAAATCTCGCGCTCGGTATCAAAAGGCTGTTCTGTCCCCTGATCTAACTGAGCGAACATCCGGGTCATGATGGCCTGAAACAGTACCTGCTTGGTCTCGAAGTGGTTGTAGACGGTGCGTTTTGAAACACCAGCTTCAGCGGCAACCTGATCCATGCTGGTCTGTTCCACCCCATACTGGTGAAACAGCTTTTCCGCGGCATTCAGAATCGCCAGCTTTTTCTTTTCTGATAACTTCATGTCAGCCCTCGCACATCTTTCCGGCATTGTAACCAAGATCAAAAAAACTTGCACCGACTAGTTTACTTTTAGAGGTTTCGATATAAACTACACCGTATAGTTTACTTTGGTGTATGCAGATGCGTGGTCTGATATGGACGCTCGCTGGTGTGGCAGTTTTAGGAGCAGGTGTGCTGATGATGAATCACAATTTATCCGCTGAGATGACAGAAGTGGCAGAAACATCCGAGCATTTTTACGACGGTGTTTTTCATAACGCCCGGCAAAAGCAGCAGCCTAGTCTGAAAAAGACGCTCGGGATTCTGGGGCGCTATCTGACGGAAAAACGCGTCGATATTGCGCCGTCCGGTGTACTGCCAGTCATGCCGCTGAGCCGTGAACAGCTTGATGCGCTGAGTGATGATGAAGTCCATGTGGTCAAACTGGGGCACTCTTCAGTGCTGCTGAAAGTGCAGGGAAAATACTGGCTGCTGGATCCGGTTTTTTCTGAGCGCGCTTCTCCGTTCAGTTTTCTGGGACCCAAGCGATTTCATCCGGCCCCGATCAGCATAGACGCATTGCCGCCTATCGAGCGGGTACTGATCTCACACAATCATTATGACCATCTGGATAAAGCAGCGGTGAAGCAGCTGGCCGCGAAAACGACGGAGTTTCTGGTACCACTGGGTGTTGATGGTTCCCTGTTGCAATGGGGGGTGGCAGAAGAAAAGATCCGCACCTTTGACTGGTGGCAGGAGCATCAGAGTGGCGATACGCTGATAGCGTTCACGCCGACCCAGCATTTTTCCGGACGTAGTCTCACCGATGGCAATCAGACGCTCTGGGGATCCTGGGTGATCCACACGCCGGATACCCGCCTTTATTTCAGTGGTGACTCGGGTTATTTCGATGGTTTTCAGGCGATTGGAAAAAAATACGGCCCGTTTGATCTCACCATGATAGAAACCGGTGCGTACGATAAAGACTGGGCCAGCGTGCATATGACGCCGGAAGAGTCGGCTCAGGCTCATCTGGATGTGCAGGGTAAAGTCATGATGCCGGTTCATAACGGAACCTTCGATCTGGCGTTTCATGCCTGGTATGAGCCGCTGGAGCGGGTATCTGAAGCTGCCCGGATTCGGGGGATTGCGCTGTCTACACCCGTATTCGGCCAGCCGGTGACGGCGAAGCAGATCCCGGAGACGTCGGCCTGGTGGCGGGAAAGGTAACCGGCAGGCTGATTTTCGACTTTTTACGGACCCCGGCACTGGCCGGGGTTCTGTATTTCAGGGACTGGAAAATTTGTACTTCAGAGAAGCAAACGTTTTCTTCATCCATTCAGAGAATCAGTGCTGGAAATACGAGCTACATCACATTATGATGCGCCCCCGGCTTGCGTGTTGAATCTGATACAGATTCGGCAATGCAGTTGCCAGCTATCAACAGCTATCTGTCTGCCAAAGGATGTCGGACCGGGCTTTGATGTGCTTCCTGGTGACTGAGGGCAGCAACGCATGACGGATATTCTCGCCTTCGGCAGCTTTGCGTGCGCCAAGTCACCGGCCATCGGACTTCGACATTGCAAGGTAGGTTTATGCAGTTCCTCTATAGTGCGGCAGGTATCGTCGCTATCATTTTGTGCGCTTATGCACTCTCCACCAATCGTCAGGCTATTCGCTGGCGCACCGTTCTGGGCGCATTTGGCCTGCAGCTGGGGCTGGCCGCTCTGGTGCTTTATGTTCCCTGGGGACAATATCTGCTGGGCAAAATGAGCAACGGCGTTGCATCGGTGATCGGTTTTGCTGATCAGGGGATCAGCTTTGTTTTTGGTCCGCTGGCCGAGAACGGGTTCGTGTTTGCTGTCAAAGTTTTACCTTTAATCATTTTTATCAGCGCACTGATCTCCCTGTTGTATTACCTGGGCATTATGAGTCTGGTGATTAAAGTGATTGGTGGCGGGCTGGAACGCCTGCTGGGGACGACCCGCGCGGAATCCCTGGTCGCGACCAGTAATATCTTTTTGTCTCAGGGCGAATCGCCGCTGGTGGTGCGTCCGTTTCTGGCATCTATGACCCGCTCTGAACTCTTTGCGGTCATGGTGGGTGGCATGGCCTCAGTTGCAGGCAGCGTGCTGGGTGGTTATGCCGCGATGGGCGTCGACCTGAAATACCTGATCGCAGCAAGCTTTATGGCGGCACCGGGTGGCCTGCTGATGGCGAAAATCATGGTGCCGGAAACCCAGCAGCCGGTTGATCAGAGCAATATTGATCTGTCCGACAGCGGGCAAAGTAACGCGATTGATGCACTCGCTTCCGGTGCGATGAACGGGATGAAAGTTGCGGTCGCCGTCGGCACCATGCTGATCGCCTTCGTGAGCGTGATTGCCATGCTCAACACTGGCCTGGAATGGCTGGGCGGTCTGTTTCATATCGACGGGCTGACCCTGCAAAGTATTTTTGGCTACCTGTTTGCGCCGCTGGCTTTTGTGGCCGGTGTACCGGGTGATGAAGTGATGGCTGTCGGCAGTCTGCTGGGACAGAAAATCGCCATGAATGAATTTGTTGCGTTTCTGGATTATGCCAGCATCAAAGAGTCACTGTCGGCGCACAGTCAGATCATTGTAACTTTTGCGCTGTGTGGTTTTGCCAACATCGGCTCGATTGCGATTCAGCTGGGGTCCATTGGTGCCATGGTGCCGGAACGCCGTAAGGATGTCGCGACACTGGGTGTACGGGCTGTGGTGGCTGCCACCTTTGCCAACCTGATGAGTGCTGCGCTTGCGGGTCTGTTTATTTCCCTCTGATTTTCAATTCTGGCGGACCTCGTTCTGAGGCTCCGCCTGTCTCTGCGCTATCTTCTTCTATTGACTCCGGTTTATCCCCAAATCATCTTTCCTCCGACTAGACTGAATCACATCCATGTTTTTTCAGGACAGCAACATGATTGATTTGGTGACTCTGGGGGTGACGGTCTTTATGGGCTTTTTTGCCATCATGAACCCGATTGCGAACACGGCGGTTTTTACCGGGCTGACGGCACATCAGTCTGCGCAGGAAAAACGGCAAACCGCAATCAAAGCCCTGACGGCGGCATTTTTCATTGTGGCGGCCTTCAGTTTGCTTGGGAAAGGGATCTTCCAGCTCTTTGGCATTACGCTGCCGGCACTGCGACTGGCCGGGGGACTGCTGGTGTTTGTGGTGGGCTACCACATGCTGCAGGGCAGCAGTTCATCCATGCACACGCAAAGCCCGAGCAAGGAGGTGGAGGATATTTCGATCTCCCCGCTGGCCATCCCAATTCTGGCCGGACCGGGGACTATTGCCACGGCCATGAACTACTCGGCAGCGAAAAGTCTGCTGCATATCCTGATCACGATTTCTGCCTTTGCAGTGCTTTGTCTGGTCACGCTGATCTGTTTTTTATATGCCCAAAAGCTGGTCAATTTCCTGGGGAAAGACGGCGTGAATGTGATCACCCGGATTATGGGATTGTTACTGACCGTGATTGCCATGCAGATGCTTATTCAGGGCGTACACGATGCCCTGCACTTGTTCACACCACCGATAAACGGGTGAGTCAGGAGCAAACTCATTCCGGAGGATCAGGCCGGCGTCCCAGCCGATTGGCCGTTGATCACTTTTTTTAACCAGAGCTTGATTTGAGTCAAACTCTGGCGACGCTGATTTTCAGTGGCTTACTATACTCAAAACGGATCAACCAAGGGTTGTTGTCAGTATGCGTTAAGGAGAGAGAGCATGAGCACTGAAATGAAAAAAGGTGGTTTTCCTTCTTTATTGGATAATGATTTTGACAGCCTGTTTCAGGGATTCTTCCGCCCTGTTCTGGGAGATGATTTTGCGAAACAGGCCAGCCGGTTGCCTGCCGTCGATATTCATGAAACCAAAGACAACTTTGAGCTGACTGCTGAATTACCCGGATTCAGTAAAGAAGAGATTCAGGTCTCATTCCATCAGGGAAAACTCACCATTGCAGCGGAACATCAGGAAGAGACAGAGCAGAAACAGGAAGGCGAAGCGGTGCTGAAAGAGCGTCGTTATGGCAGCTATGCGCGTACCTTCCAGTTCGGTACAAATGTATCGGAACACGATATCGAAGCGACGTATCAGGATGGGGTACTGCACCTGATTCTGCCGAAAACGGTCGCGAATGTGCCAGAAGTTCGCAAAATTGAAGTTCGCTAATACGCTGATTGTTCTAGTCTGTTCATTGGGTGCGGGTGGAAACCTGCACCCGTTTCAGTCTTGGGGCATCCGCCCTGAATTCGGAGGTGTGGAACAATGAAACCATACACGTTTGCTGTACTTATCAGTGCGTTATCCGGTCTGGCAGGATGCGATAATGCCAATCAGAGTTTTAGTTTGCCTGCCGGGGATGCAGCACAGGGCAAGGCTGTATTTCTGAAGTATCAATGCCTGACTTGTCATAACATGGCCGGTTTTGAAGATGAAGCGGCGAAGTTGACCCGTTCCCTGGAAACGCCGGTTGTACTGGGCGGGGAAGTCAGCATGATCAAAACGTATCCGGAACTGGTCACATCGGTCATCAACCCGTCTCACAAACTGGCAGAAGGCTATGATTACCGGGAGATTCAGGTCGACGGCAAATCGGTCATGCCCAGTTTTAACGATGTCATGACGGTTACTGAGCTGGTCAATCTGGTGTATTTCCTGGAGTCCCACTATCAGCTGGAACCTTATCCTCGGACCGATTATATCAGCCCGCACTAAGTCTGAGGGTTCAGTTTCCGGTCAGACGCTTTCTGCCGGAACGGCAAATATCACCACCAAAGCCAGGATGAACGCCAATCCGGTAAAGGCTGTGCGCAACAGCCTGCGCCGGGTGGTGTGCCGGATCTGGCCTGCCAGTTGCCAGGCGGTCAGGCATTGGCTCAGGTAGTACAGAGCAAACGCTCTTGAAGCCAGCGCAATAATGGCAAACAGGTTGATACTCCAGATCAGAGCAATCGAAATCGAAATGGCAACGACATAACCTGCCTGTTCACCGCGGGGGCGGCGAAGTGCTTCCCGAAACAGTCCGCCGAATCCGGCAGTATCGGCAACGGCTGCGCTGAACTGGCTCATCACGGCTGCGATTGTCAGCAGAACCGGCAGGATCAGGCTGACATGCTGGCTCATGGTGATAATCGCGGTTTCTGATGGCGGCCTGCCGCCGTCAGGTAGTAACGGATGGGAGAGCCAGACAAACACCACATAGATCGCGCCGGACAACCATTGGGCATGTTTCATGGTCTGAATCCGGTGTTCGGGGGAGTAGGCACTGCCCAGATAGCGTGACGTTTCAAAGCCTTGCACAACCAGCAGCATGCCTGCCAGTATCCGTAGCGTATGTATCGGCGCTTCAATGGCGCCGGACGGCAGGGTGAAAATGGCTGCGGGCTGTTGCCATTGATATCCCGCCAGCCCGATCAGCAGGCCTGCAATGATACTCAGCTTCACACTGACCGCGATTTCTTCGGCAAACTCCATTCCCCTCAGTCCGTGGATCAGTCCGGTCAGACCGATGCCCAGCAGGCAGAGGGTAGCCAGCCCGTCGGCCAGATAACCCTGGGTCTCCAATCCGAAGGCGTGCATGACAAATGAAGCTAACAGGCGAATATAAAAGGCAATTGAGATCAAATAAGCCAGTGACAGCGCCAGTTTGCTGGCGTGTTCCAGCCACTGAATCTGAAATGATGTTTTCGGTTCAGCCGTGCTGAGAGACCTGATGTTGAAGCGAATCACCCAGCCAATGCCGTAGGCCAGCAGCACAATTCCCAGCATGGCTACAATGCTCCAGTCACCGACGGCATAGCTCAGTAACGGGGCGACAACCAAAAAGCCGCTGCCGATAATCGAGGCCAGAGGCGTGAGGGTGGCCCGCCAGGTATCGCTGCCGCGCAAACCCGGCCGGAACAGCCAGAACAGGACGCCGGCCATGCTGATCAGGATGGTACTGTTCAGAAAGAAAGCCACGCACTATGCCTTGGTTGAAGGGTTGAAATTCAGTGCGGCTGTGAGCCGGATGTTGTGTTTGAGTATAGTGTTCCATGGTCCGGAATTTGAGCCGATACGGAGATTTAGGCGGCGATACCTCATCCCGGGATGGATCTGCTTTACATTTGCGCGGTGATTGGGGGAGACTGCCTGTTGATAATTCTATGGTCAAAGTAGTAACTGTCTCTGACAGCGTGCGGGCTGTGCTGAACAGGATGAGAACAAAGAATGTGGGATCCCTTTCTGGAAAAAACTGAACTGGTCGTGACCTATTTACTGACGCACAAACTTTTGCTGAGTGCCTGTATTGTTGTGATTGCTATTCTGATCCGTCGGGTGGCGATTACGCGGATTCGGGGGGAAGCCAGCTTTCTCAGCGAAGAACAGCGAAAATGGATTTCAAGGACCAAGAACGGCGCATTTACGCTGATCATGCTGACGCTGTTTTTGTTGTGGGAGTCGGAAATCAGTAAATTTGCGCTGTCACTGACAGCGATAGCGGTCGCGCTGGTGGTTGCTTCCAAAGAAATTATTCTCTGTATGACCGGCTCACTCCAGCGTGCAAGTTCGCGGTCATTCAGAATCGGAGACTGGATTGAGGTCGGCCCGGTATGCGGCGAGGTGATTGAGCATAACCTGATGGCGACTGTGATTCAGGAAATAGCCTTACAGCAAGGCCAGTATCACTACACGGGTAAAACGACCACATTGCCGAACAGTATGTTTTTTACCGTGGCAGTGAAAAACCTGAACTTCATGAAGCGTTATGTGTACCACGGCTTCACCATCACCGTGAAAGAAACCGTTAATCTGTATCCCATGGTGCCGGTCATGCTGGGGAAAATAAACCTGCATATTGCCGACTTTATTGATGTTGCCCAACGGTATAATCATATGGTTGAGCGGCATGCCGGCGTTGATCTGCCCGGCGCCGATCCGCACGTGTATATCACGACAACGCCGACCGGGGAGCAGCAGGTCCATTTCAAACTCTTCTGTCCTACGGTTCTGGCCGCTGAGCTGGAGGCAAAAATCCGGGAAGATTTCATGACACTTTACTGTGATCAATATTTGCCCCGCACCTTGCAGCCGCTGCCCCAGGCGGAGGAAGAACAGCTTATCGTCTAGCAAAAAAGCAGCGTCTTCGGACGCTGCTTTGCTTTTGCACAAACACAACATGTTCCGCTGTCTGTGTTTCCTTACAATCAAAGACAGCTTTCCCCCTGAAGTTTCTCTTGCGAAGACAACACGCGAGAACAACACGGTTTGGTGAGTGAAGCACCACTCAGATTAAGGCAATTCCGGTGCCAATTTCTATGACTGAGGAAACGGACTGATTTCAAAGCAAAATGACGGAGCGTGCAGTTTTCAGCAGGCCAGTTTTTGCGATCCGTTTCCGGTTCGCGTTTCAAAATGCAGCAACCGTGAAGAGTATTTGCATTTTGATAAAGTTCTCGGCATTGTGCTATCAGATGAATAGGCTTTTCAAGGAAGGATAGCGATATGTTTAGCCAGACCGTAGATCAGGACATTCAGCTGGCGTTGGTTCAGCCTTCTTTTGCCCCCCGCTATGTGGAACTCGTGAACGCGCATTTCGATTATCTGTCTCAATGGCTGGCATGGCCGCCGCATTGCAACACAGAATCGGATTTTCTGAACTTTATCCGTCGTTCACTTCAGGATTATGCCGAAGGTAAATCGATGGTCTGTGCCATTTTCTATCAGGGGATCCACGTTGGGAACTGTAGCTTTAACAGCATTAACCACAGCCTGAAAACCGTTGATATCGGCTATTGGCTGGCTGCCGATTATCAGGGAAAAGGAATTATCACCCGGGTGTGCAGTCATTTGATTCGTATCGCTTTTGAGCAGCTGGAGATGGAAAAGGTCGTGATTGCTGCGGCGGTTGAGAATCAGGCCAGCCGGTCGGTTGCGGAACGGCTGGGAATGACACTAGAAGGCGTGATTTCCCGAAACGAAAATCTCAATGGCCGCATTCTGAGTCATGCAATTTATGCACTGCATCGGCAGCCTGTGAATACTGAATTCCAATCAAAACTTGTTCAGGAGAGAACATGAGTCAAATTACATATCCAATCCGCGGTGCCTGCCAGTGTGGCGGCGTGACTTATCAGCTGCTGGCTCCGCCGAAAATGGTGGTGGCCTGCCACTGTAAGGAATGCCAGAAACTGTCGACCAGCGCGTTCAGCATCACGGCAATGGTCGATGCAAACGATCTGATCTTTGAAGGGGAAATGAAAGACTGGTCGCGTCCGGCTGACAGCGGCAACATCAGTGCAGCCAAACTCTGTCCGACCTGCGGGAACCGGATTTATCACTATGACCCGAATCATCCGCAAGCCATTAAGCTGAAGCCGAGTAATCTGGAAGATACCCGGATCATTGAGCCGACCATCCATGTCTGGACCAGTGAAAAACAGAGCTGGTATCAGATCCCGGAAGGGGTGAAACAGGTGGAAAGACAGCCTTAATCTGATGCGTTGATCCAAAAGCCATCCTGACCCGGATGGCTTTTTTGTTTCCGGTACGCCGCCGTCCGGCAGCTTAGGCCTTAAAGTGGCTGGTGATTTGTTCCAGCTGAGCAGACAGGGTGGACAGCTCTTCGCTGCTGGCAGAAATCTGTTCCACTGCGCTGCTGGTATCCCGGGACATCATATTGATCGTATTGATGTTATTGTTGATTTCCTCGGCGACCGCAGATTGCTGCTCAGAGGCGGCGGCAATCTGGCTGGTCATGGCAGCAATATGTTCGACCGATGCCACTACCTGTTGCAGGCCCTGGGTTGCCGCAATCGACTGTTCGGAGACCCGGCCGGTATGGTTGATACTCTGGGTCATTACATCGCTGACATCACGGCCATGGCTGAGCAGGGTTTCCAGCATGGCTGCGGTGTCATTGGTGGCTTCCTGAGTGTGCTGGGCCAGATCACGTACTTCTTCTGCCACCACAGCAAAACCACGGCCGTGATCGCCGGCCCGGGCGGCTTCAATGGCTGCGTTGAGGGCAAGCAGATTGGTCTGCTCTGCAATGCCGCGGATGGTTTCCAGCACTTTGGTGATGTCATCGGAGCTTTTTCTCAGCAGGCTGAGTTTGTGGTTGGCTTCCTGCATATCGACTGACATTTGACTGAGGCTGTCTGAACTTTGCTGTAGCAGGTGGGAGCAATCGTTGACCCGGTCCTGTGCTTCGTTCCCGGCGCTGGCAACAGAAGCAATATTACCTGAAATGTCTTTGGCGGTCGCGCTCATTTCATCAATGGCGACGGCCAGATGTGCTGTTTCCTGCTCTTGCTGAGAGACGGCCTGAGCGGTTTCTACAGCACTGGCAGCCAGGGCTTCAGCTTCGTTGCG
The DNA here is from genome assembly GCF_023151555.2 of Photobacterium sp. CCB-ST2H9. Lineage (NCBI taxonomy): Bacteria > Pseudomonadati > Pseudomonadota > Gammaproteobacteria > Vibrionales > Vibrionaceae > Photobacterium > Photobacterium sp. CCB-ST2H9. Next base: position 2,990,109 of record NZ_CP100425.1, on the reverse strand, counting down.
CTGCTGGCTGGCGGCGGTCTTGAGCTGATTGATGATATTGCTGAGGTTTGCGGTCATGGCCTTCATCGATGCATACACACCAGTGGCCTGACCGCTGTCTTTCAGGCTGGCACGCAAATCCCCCTCGGCGATCGCGCTGGCGATTTGTTCCATGTGCTCGGGTTCACCGCCGATAGGCCGGGTAATATTCCGGCTGACCAATAAGGCCGCCGGGATGATCAGTGCAATGACCACCAGAATGATCGTCAGTCCGCTGATTTTGAGGCGAGAAATGGCCGACAGGGCTTCCGCGTGATCGATCTCTGCGACGATCACCCAGCTGGTTGTTCCGAGTGCAATGGGGGCAAAGGCAGAAAGTACGGTGTTCCCTTTATAATCAGTGATTTCTGCAATGCCTGTTTCACCTGCCAGCGCCCGCTGAACGGCCGGGGTATCGATTTTCCCTTGGTCCGGATGGCGGAATGATGCGGCGACCGAGTGGTGAACCGGGTCAATAAATGAGTTGGAACGCATCAGCTTATCCGGGCCGACCAGATAGGTTTCGCCGCTTTGTCCCAGTCCGGCTCTGACCCCCATGATGGCTGTCAGGCGATCGATCGGAAACTGGAATACCAGAACCCCGGACAGGGTATTTTGATCATAAACCGGTGCCGCGATGAAACCGGCCGGAGACTGATAAGACGGCAGGTAGAGATTGAAATCGATCAGCGCACTCTGTCCCTGTGGCAGGCGGAGTCCGGCCTGATAGGCTTCCTTGAGCAAACTGTCGCGGAAAGGCCCGTCACGCAGCGAGGTGGCAAAATCCACTTCTTTGTAAACGCTGTAGAGCACCTGACCGGATTTGGCATCGATCAGGAACAGATCGTAAAAGCCCGATTTATCGATCAGAGTGCGGAAAAAGGGATGATAGCTGGCATGCGCCTGATCATAAGGGGTATTACCGGCACTGAGCAGATTCTGTTTTTCTCCCAGGCCGTACGGGCTGCTCGTAATATAGGCTGACTGCAGTGTCAGCGCCACGGGTGACAGCTGGCTGACCAGCGATGTTGCCGTGATGTTCTGTTCCGGCGCATTGGCTTTCAGACGCGGCATGAATTGCTGAGCATAAAACTGGGTGACCTGCGATCTGAGGTTGTCTGCCGTGACAGGCAGATCGGCGACGCCCTGACGAAACGCGCGGAGTGCACTGACAGTCATCGGGTTCACCGCTTCGAGTGTAATTTGCTGGGTCAGCGTATTGAAATATCTTTCAATCGCATCCTGTTTTACTTCACGCAGGGACTCCAGCTGGTTATAGGCTTGCTGTTCCAGTGACTGACTGGCCTGATACATTGTGAGCAAAGAGATCGCTGCCGCGGGCAGCAGGCCAGCCAACAACAGACAGCTCATGATCTTATGTTGCAGTTTCATAACTCCCCCAGGATCCTACCCACAGATACAGTCGAACTTAGTTCAGCTTTCGAGTTGCGACGAATCATTCAGCACAGCTGCAATGCACATTCATTGGTTTTTGTGATACCTGTCAACGGACCTATAAGTGACTGATATTGATTGATTTAACAATAATGTTTTTTAAAGCAGGTGCTGAAGATTCCTTTTTTGAACTTATTGATTGTTTTAGAAGGAAATATTGATCAATCCCGGGATAAAGTTGATCCGCCGGGTTTTCTGTTCTGCAGGAAAGTGTCGCATAAACAAAGGGATGCCTGTTTTTACGGTGTGAGGAGGTAATCGCCCATGGCAAAAGAGACGCGGCTGAGTGCAGAAGACAAACAAAATCTGGTCAATGAGCTGAAGCAGTTGATCGCCACCCGAATGGGAAAAGCGGTCAATGTAACTCGTCAGCGGGATGATGAGGCCGGGCTGGTGGTAGAATTTACGGTTGAAGGCCAGCGGTTTGCGGAAGTAACGATCTAAGCCTGAGCAGCCCGGCACATGACCTGCTGCCGGGCGTATTCATTCAGACCGGATCAAAACTGGCGAGTGCCAGGATCTGCTCGATCGTCTGTGTAAAGTCCAGTCCGGTTTCCCGGGTTGCCATCGGGAAAACACTGCGTGGGGTCATACCCGGTGAAGTGTTCATTTCAATCGGATAGATATTGCCGTCATCTCCCAGGATCACATCCAGTCTTCCCCAGCCACGACACCCCAGCGCATGAAAAGCGCGAATTGCCAGTTGCTGAATGGCTAGTTCGGATTCCGGGGGAAGATCGCTGGGGCAGTGGTAGCTGGCTGTCTGTGCGCCAAATTTTGCACTCCAGTCAAAAAAGGTATCGGAGCAGATTTGTACGACTGGCAAGGCTTGCTCGCCCAGGATGCCACAGGTGTATTCCCGCCCGCTGATGAAGCTTTCCAGCAGAATATCATCGTCATAGTCGAAGGCTTGCCGGATGGCGGTTGGCAGTTCGTCCGGGGATTCAATTTTATTGACGCCGATACTACATCCCTGTGAGCTGGGTTTGACGACCAGCGGATAACCCAGAGATTCGGCGGCAGCGATGATTTCTTCCATCGGCTGATGGCGATGCACGCCATACCACTTGGTATAGTGGAACCCCTGCTGAGCCAGGATCTGCCGGGTGCGTAGTTTGTTCAGGCACAGGGCGGACGAGGCCAGCCCGCTGCCGGTATATGGAATTTTCAGCCAGTCCAGCAACCCCTGAACATGGCCGCTTTCGCCCAGACTGCCATGAAGCGCGATGAAAACTTTGTCAACAGATGATAACGCGTCCAGCGTTTTATATAGTTCGTTCGGATCGATAGTAACCACGTCATGACCCAGTTCAGCAATGGCATCGCTTACGGCTTGTCCCGACCGTAGTGACACACTGCGTTCACTGGATTCCCCTCCCATGAGTACACCTACACGCATAAACAACTCCCTCCATAGGTTCACGTGCACATATACTAATGCAATGCGAGGCATCGCACAAAGTTATTGATTTATATGGTAATAGTGAAACATGACATTTGTTCAATGAATTCTTTTTCATCAAATTCATTGCTTTGCAGGCATATATGAAAAAGGTTTTATAGTTCCGGTGCATGTGTTTTTCGTGGCATTGTTGTGATGCTCTTCAAAGACTATGACGCTTTAACTCTGTTAGCATGCGTTACAAAGTTACCGGTAACATAACAACAAAACATCCGGACAATTGACGACGTGACCTAAAAACAAAAGGACAGTACCCAATGAAAAAGTTGACCTGCACCCTGATTGCCGCTTCTCTGGCCAGCAGCTTTACGGCTTCGGCCATGGCCGCTGAATACACCTTCAAATTCCAGTCTTCGGATCCGTCCGGCGACAAGAACTATCAGGTTCAGCAAGCCTGGGCTGAGCGAGTTGAGACCATGTCCGGCGGCCGGATTGATATCGACCTGCTGCCGGTCGGCAGTGTGGTAAAACACACGGAAACGCTGGGTGCGATCAAAATGGGTATCCTGGATGGCCAGATCACGGCAACAAGCTACTTTTCCGGCAAGGATCCAGCTTTTGGCCTGATCGGGAACATGGTCGGTGCCTGGTCTGATACCACGCAGCTGTTGCAATACATCAACTATGGCGGCGGTTATGAGCTGATGACGGAACTTTATGCCCCGTATGGCGTGAAGTTTATTGGCGGTTCGACGACAGGTGTGGAGTCGTTTGTCTCGAAAGTTCCTGTGGATGGCGTCGCGGATCTGAAAGGTCTGAAGCTGCGTGCCCCAGAAGGTCTGGTCCAGCAGGTTTTTGCGGCTGCGGGCGCAGCACCGGTCAATCTGCCGGGCTCTGAAGTGTTTACCGGCCTGAGCAAAGGCGTCATCGATGCGGCAGACTACACAGTCTTTTCGACCAACCAGAAAGCGGGAATGAATGATGTGGCGACGCATCCGGTCCAGCCCGGTTTTCACTCTCTGCCGCTGATCGATATTTCCATGAGTCAGAAAAAGTGGGACAAACTGCCTGCAGATCTGCAGGAAATTCTGACCACTTCGGTGCGTGATTTTGCGTATGACATGACGACCCAGCTGAAAATTGCCGATCAGCAAGCGGTGAAGGAAGCGCAGGCCAATCCGAAGATCACGATTCACAACTGGTCTGACGAAGAACGGAAGAAGTTCCGTGAAATTGCACGTGAGCAGTGGAAAGTCTTCGCGAAAAAATCACCAAATGCAGAAAAGGTGTATGAATCTGTAACGAAATTCCTCGAAGATAACGCCTTGTTGTAATTTTCCGTATCTCCGTCAGAAACCTCTGACATCCCCTGATGAGGGCTGCTGACAGCCCTCTGTTTCTGATATCGCAAGTGTTGTGAGCTGTCTGCCATGAATACCAACCCAACGCCCGCCGGTCAGGACGCTGAGAAGCCGAGAAACTGCCTTGATGCGGCGATCGTGAAAATCGGCAATCTGCTGAGCCTGCTGTTCATCTTTACGGTGATCATCTCTTTTTACGAAGTGCTGATGCGCTACGTCTTTGACGCCCCCACAATCTGGGTGCATGAAACGGCGTCCTTCATCGGTGGTTCCCTGTTCATTGTTGGCGGTCTCTATGCGCTGGCGACCGACAAGCATGTGCGTGTCGTCCTGCTCTACGATATGGTCTCGCCGCGTACCCGTCAGTACCTGAATGTGTTTCATCACATCATGGGACTGCTGTTTTCAGTGCTCATGGCCTGGGCATCTTACACCATGGCACATGAGGCCTGGCTGACGCCCTGGGGGGAGTTGCGGCTGGAAACGTCAGGCTCCGCCTGGAACCCGCCATTCCCTGCATTACTGAAAGGGATCATTTTTGTCTGCCTGTGCGTATTGTCCGTACAGTTTCTGCTGCACCTGATTGCCGAAATCCGTGGCCTGAGGAAAAAAGATGTTTGAGTTATCGTCAATGGGGATCGGCTACGGCAGCCTGCTGATGCTGGGGCTGATGATTGCCCTGCTGCTGACCGGGATGCAACTGGCTTTTGTGACGGGTCTGGTTGCACTGATCTTTACTTTAGGGTGGTTCGGACCCGACGCAATGCCGCTGGTCACCAGCCGGATGTATTCCTTTGTCGACGGCTATATTTTCCTGGCCGTGCCTATGTTTGTTCTGATGGCAGCACTGCTGGATCGTTCCGGGATTGCCCGCGATCTCTTTGATGCCATGAAATCGGTAGGCCGCCGGGTCCGCGGCGGCGTCGCGGTGCAGACCTTGCTGGTGGCTGTAGTACTGGCGTCGATGTCCGGCGTGATCGGCGGTGAAACCGTGCTGCTGGGCATTCTGGCGTTGCCGCAGATGCTGCGTCTGGGCTATGACCGTCGTCTGGCAATTGGCACGACCTGTGCCGGTGGTGCCCTGGGCACCATGTTGCCTCCGAGTATTGTGCTGATTATTTACGGCCTGACTGCCAGCGTATCGATCGGAGATCTGTTCAAGGCTGCCTTCCTGCCGGCCCTGATGCTGGCCCTGATGTATATCGGGTATGTGCTGGTCCGCTGCAAGATGAATCCGGCATTAGCGCCGTTGCCAACGGAAGAAGAGCTGGCTGAAGATGCAGCCCGTGAAACCAGTTACTTCAAGGCTCTGTTTTTCCCGTTGCTGTCTGTGGGAGTTGTACTGGGCAGTATCTATACCGGTGTGGCTTCGGTGACTGAAGCTTCGGCGCTGGGTGTGGTGGGGATTATGCTCAGCGCACTGATCCGCGGGGAAATGAGCTGGAGCATGCTGAAAGACAGCGCCATTGCGACCATGCGTACCTGCGGCATGATTATGTGGATCGGTATCGGTGCCAGCGCGCTGGTGGGTGTGTACAACCTGATGGGCGGCATTGATTTCGTTGAAGAAACCATTCTGGCCTTCAGTGGCGGCAGCCCGACGATGACCTTGCTGATCATGATGGTGATCCTGCTGGTGCTGGGGATGTTCCTGGACTGGGTCGGCGTTGCACTGCTGACCATGCCAATCTTCGTCCCGATTATCACCGGTCTGGGCATGGATCCGATTTGGTTCGGCGTTGTCTTCTGCCTCAACATGCAGGTTTCTTTCCTGTCTCCGCCTTTTGGTCCGGCTGCCTTCTACCTGAAATCCGTGGCACCGAAAGAGATCAGTCTGGGCGAAATCTTCCGTTCACTGCTGCCGTTTATCGGTTTGCAGCTGGTCGCGCTGACCCTGGTGATTGTCTTTCCGCAGTTGGCGCTGTGGTGGCGGTAAGCAAATAACAAGAACAACAGAACTGTTGCCCTGCGACATCGCAGGGCAGGGATAAAGTCGATGAAACCAAGAAAAATTATTGTGATGGGGGTTTCCGGTTGCGGCAAAAGCTCAATCGGCAGTCATCTGGCCCGGGCACTGGGGATGAATTTCTTTGACGGCGATGACTTTCATCCGCCGGAGAACGTGCAAAAGATGAGTGAAGGGATTCCGCTGACGGATGAAGACCGGGCTGAGTGGCTGGCGCGTCTGAATCAGCTGCTGCGGGATGAACCCCATGCGGTGCTGGCCTGTTCTGCGCTGAAACCTGAATACCGGGCACAGTTGCGTGCTGGTGTTGAACCGCTGCTCCTGGTTTATCTGCAGGGTGATTTCGACACAATCTGGCAGCGTCATCAGCAGCGTGCTGATCATTACTTCAACGGGCGTGCGATGCTCGAAAGTCAGTTTGAAACTCTGGTTGAACCTGCACAGGACGAGGCGATCTTCATCGATATACGTCAGCCGCAGGACGCGGTGCTGGATGACATTCTCAACCGGCTGCCGCAAACCGGCTCACTCACTTAATTACCATTTGCTGTAAGGGAACGAGGATGACATCGACTCCGTGCAATATTGCGATGATTGGCTTAGGCGTGATGGGGCGCAATCTGGCACTGAATCTGCTCGAACATGGGTTTTCAGTCGCCGGTTATGACTTACAGGCGGATCTGACGACGCAGGCCGGGGCAGAAGCTGCAGCGCTTGGCAAAGCCGCTTTTGTTGCCTGTGATTCACTGGCGCAGGTGCTGGCAAATCTTCAGACGCCGCGCGTGATTGCGCTGTCTGTACCGGCCGGGCCAGCTGTCGATACGGTGATTTCAGCTTTGCTGGACGCCGGTCTGGCGCTGCAGGATACGGTGATTGATACCGGAAACAGTTTGTGGACGGACACCATCGCCCGCGATAAAGCATACCAGGGCAAATTACAGTTTTTCAGTACGGCAGTGTCCGGCGGCGAATTGGGAGCCCGGCACGGTCCGTCCCTGATGGCCAGTGGCAGTGCCGATGCCTGGCGTCAGGTCGGCCCGATGTGGAAGGCGATTGCGGCGCAGGTCGACGTTGCCGGTATGCCGCTGCCGCCGCTGAGTCAGGGAGAAGCCTGCGCGGCGTATCTCGGACCGGACGGTGCCGGTCATTATGTGAAAATGGTGCATAACGGCATTGAATATGCCGACATGCAGTTGATCTGCGAGGTTTATCAGTTCCTCAGACAGCAACTGAAGATGACAGCGCCGGAAATCGGCCAGATCTTTGCCCTGTGGAATCAGGGAGTTCTCAACAGCTACCTGATGGAAATCAGTGCGGATATTTTGCAGCAGGCAGATCCACAGACTGGTCGGCCGCTGGTGGAGATGATTCTGGATAAAGCGGGTCAGAAAGGCACCGGACTGTGGACGGCAGTGAACAGTCTGGAAGTGGGCAGTCCGGCACCGACCATTGCACAGGCCGTGTTTGCAAGGGCGATGAGCGGCATGAAACCTCAGCGCCTGCAGGCAGAAAAGACACTGATGCTGGTGACCGATGACAGTTTGCAGATGTCTCAGGATGACATCATCGCGCAACTGCATGATGCGCTGTATTGCGCCAAGCTGTGTACTTATGCGCAGGGCTTTGCCCTGATGAAGGCCACGGCTTCGGAGCAGAGCTGGGCGCTGGATTATGCCGAAATTGCTCGAATCTGGCGGGCGGGCTGTATTATCCGGGCGATTTTCCTGCAGGATATCAGCCGTGCATTTGAACAGCAGCCGGATTTGGACAATCTCCTGCTAGCCGATCATTTCCGTCGGACATTGACTGAACGGCAGCTTAACTGGCGCAAAGCCGTTGCGAATGCCAGCCTGACCGGCATTGCCATGCCGGGGCTGAGTTCAGCTTTGCACTACTTTGACGGGCTTCGCACCGGCGAGTCGTCTGCCAGCCTGTTACAGGCTCAGCGCGACTATTTCGGGGCACATAGCTATGCCCGAACGGATCAGCCAGAGGCAAGTAAATTTCATCTGACCTGGAGCCAGTCTCCCCGTCATCAGGTTCAAGTCTGACCCGACAGGCCCTTTCCGAAGGGCCTGTTTTGTTTTTGCGCCAGATTCCAATTCCAGCCGCATCCTTGTGATAATCTTGGGGCTGTTTCAGTCCACTCTGTTTGATGAAAGATACAACCCGAATGACAACCAAGAATAAACGTCCGACCCTGCAGGATGTCGCGAATCTGGTCGGTGTGACCAAGATGACGGTCAGCCGTTATCTGCGGGATCCGAATCAGGTGTCTGCTGCGCTGCAGACCAAAATTGCTGCGGCGGTGGAACAGCTGGGTTATATCCCCAACCGTGCGCCCGATATCCTTTCAAATGCCAAAAGTTACGCGATTGGGGTCTTGGTGCCTTCGCTGACCAACCAGGTGTTTGCCGAAGTGATCCGGGGCATTGAAAAGGTGACCGGTCCGGCAGGTTATCAGACCATGCTGGCTCACTACGGCTACAGCGCTGAAGTGGAAGAGAAGAACATCGCTTCACTGCTTTCTTATAACGTTGACGCGATCATTTTGTCCGAAAGCGTTCATACTGAGCGGGCACGGAAAATGCTGGATACGGCCGGGATCCCTGTGGTGGAAATCATGGACTCAGTCTCTCCGGCCATTGCACAGGCCGTGGGGTTTGATAATCAGGCGGCTGCTGAAGCCATGACGGAGCAGATGATCACCCGTGGCCGCAGCAACGTGGTGTATTTTGCGGCCCGGATGGACGCCCGGACTCATCTGCGTTACCTCGGGTATGAACAGGCGATGCGCGCGCACGACCTGACGCCAAGAAGTCTTCAGACAGAAGCTGCGTCTTCGTTCACACTGGGCGCGGCATTATTGCGTCAGACGCTCAAAGCGTATCCGGATACAGATGGCATTTTCTGTACCAATGACGATTTGGCGATTGGTGCGATTTATGAGTGTCAGCGACTGGGGATCCCGGTGCCGGAACAAATCGCGGTGGCCGGTTTTCATGGTCACGATATCAGTCAGGTGATGGTACCCCGGCTGGCGACGGTGGTGACTCCCCGTGAACAGATTGGTGAAGTTGCCGCAGCGCAGATCTTGCAGCGTTTGCGCGGGGAGCCGGCGACAGAGAAGGTGATTACGCTGGATGTGAAAATTGAGCTTGGTGAGAGCATCTGACGGCCGGGCAAAAAAAGCGGGGGCTGATGCCCCCGAATATGTTGCCAACACAACCTTCAAGGATGCAAATGACACTTCACGACACATGTGAGAACCCGGCCACCGACTGCCCGTGCCTGTACACGGTTTGGCCCCAGGGTTCCCGGCATGTTTATGCACACGGACGGTAGTTCACGCCCATCCGGTCTAAATAGCGGAGCTGGCCGTTCAGGCGGGCTTTGAAATCCTCCCAGTCGCGCTGTTCCGGCGGACACCAGCAGACTTCACTGATGGCCAGCAGGCGCGGAAACAGCAGGTAGTCAAAACGGGACTGACTGAACACATGCTCGCACCACAGAGCGCACTGAATACCGAGGATCTGATCCAGTCTCGGATCTGTCGGGGCCAGTTCGGCCAGCGGACGATAGCTGTAGACGGTTTCCAGCGGCAGAAAACCGGCCCAGTTGGCCCCTGCTTCTTCGGCTGAATAACCCTGAGCGAGATCCAGATAGGTGTACTGGGCCGGTTGCATGATCACTTCATAGCCATTGCCCGCACATGTCAGACCCGCGTCCTCGTTGATCCAGGGCAGGACAATCGTGTGTTTGCTGACCTTGTCTCCCTTGACCACTTCCTGCCAGCCCAGCATACGCTTGCCTTTCTGTGCCAGATACTCTTCGACAAAGCGCAGGATATGGCCCTGTAATTCGAATGGATCTTCATAACCCTGCTGATCCATGAGTGCCCGGCAGGCCGGACTGTCGGTCCACACCCCGTTGGGAACTTCGTCCGCGCCCACATGCAGGTAAGGTGCCGGGAAGAGTTCGCAGACTTCATCCAGCACCGTGGTCAGGAAGGTGTAGGTGCCGGGCAGGGCCGGAGACAGCACGTTGTCCGGGTAATTCTGAATACTGCGGTATTTCGACCGATCTGCGGGATCAATCAGCAAGTCTGGCAGCGACTTGATGGCCGCACGGCAGTGACCGGGAATATCGATCTCGGGGATCACCTGAATACCCCGGTCAGCCGCGTAAGCCACGATTTCACGGATGTCCTGCTTGGTGTAGAAACCGCCGTAGCGGCGATCCACGGTCGAGAACTGCGGTGCCAGCACTTCTTGAGGGCCGCGCCAGGCTCCGATTTCTGTCAGGGCCGGGTAGGCATCAATTTCAATCCGCCATCCTTCGTCATCGGTCAGATGCCAGTGGAAGGTGTTGAATTTATAGCGGGCCAGCTGATCAAGCAGCCGTTTGATCCGGGCGACAGAATGGAAATGACGGGCACAGTCGAGCATCATGCCCCGGTGACCGTAATGCGGCTGGTCGTGAATCTCCACCATCGGAATGCTCAGCAGACTTTCGATCTGATGCAGCGGCTGAGTCGGCAGCAGCTGTAACAGACTGGCGGTTGCATGGCTGAATCCTGCGGCTGAGCTGGCTTCCAGCCAGATGTGGTCACTCTCGACCAGCAGATGGTAGGCGCCTTCTGCCATGTCCGGCTTGTGCTGATAATGAATCTGGCCGTCGGTTTGGACTGCCAGCGGCGTGTCCAGCCATTGCGCCAGTTCCAGTTGCAGCCAGTTAACACTGCCCCGGGCTGCCGCCGGTACTTCTGCCAGTGCTGTATCCCGCAGGAACAAGAACTCACCCGGCAGGCTGTGCAAACGGGCGGGGGCCGGGATCAGATTGATGGCTCTGGCCTCCGGCAAATCAATCCTCAGTCTTTCCTGCGATGGCCGGCGAAGGTCCAGCGGCGTGACATCGACAGGGAAAGCCTGGTCGTGCTGGCTGGCATAAAGACAGGCTTCTGTCACGCCATCGCTGTGCAGCGTCAGCGGCGGTGTCCTGATGGTAAATTCAGTATAAAAATGGCTGTTGGCTAACAGGGCTTCATCACCTGAAGCGGACAGCGTACAGTAACTGCCCAGTTGCTTCAGCTGACCATGACTGACAGACGCAGGTTCGATCCAGCGGCTGAGGATAAAGTCCAGCGACCAGGCACTCAAAGCATATTCCCCGAGGTTGTGCAGGGTCAGCGCAAAACGGGATTCAGTATCAGTCTGATGGATCACGGTTAAATCAAGGCGATAGCTCATGATAGCCCCTTATAATGGATACAGGTTGTGATCGCCCTGGGCGATCAGAATGGCGCCGTCCATGGCATCCCCCTGCGGGGTTGCCAGCCGGCGCTGAATGGCTGGAGTCAGCCAGGGACCCATGCGTTCAGCAATTCCGCCCATCAGGCAGATCCGATCTGCACCGTGAGCAATCAGCGCATTGAGCCACATTTCAATATCGGCGGCGGTCTGTTGCAGCATGGTCACTGCCAGTGCATCGTTGTCTTCGGCCAGCCGGAAAATCTCCGGTGAAAACTGACCATAGTCGCAGGGGTGGGCGGTTTTCGACCATTCGACTATGGCATCCACATCATGATCAAAGTGCGCCAGAACAAGACGCGCCAGTTCAGTCTGAGGCACGATGCCGTCGACGCTCAACAGCACCTGCTGGATCAGGCGGAGTCCCATGACGGCGCCGCTGCCCTGATCAGAGATCGGAAATTCACGGCCACCGACCACAGTGACATTTTTGCCCCGTCGCAGCAGGCCGACTGAGCCGGTCCCGGCAATAAAAATCGCACCATCTTGTCCGCCCCAGGCTCCCAGACAGGCGCCGTAGCCGTCAGTATTCAGGGTGAGGCGGGCAAACGGGTGGGGCTGGGCCATAAAGTCATACCAGGCCTTGCGTTGCTCTGCCCCGGCCAGCGCCAGACCAACGGCCATCTCACCGTAATTCTGCTCGCTGAGTCCGGCCTGCGCAGTTGCAATGGCAATCGCTTCCCGAATGGATGCCATCGCGATGTCAGCGCCCAGCAGGATGTTGGCGCTGCCGGTCCTGGCTTCGGCCAGCACTTTACCCCGGGCATCGCACAGACGGGCCCGGCAGGAAGTGCCGCCGCCGTCGACGCCAACCAGATAACGGAAAGCCTCAGTCATGGTTACGCTCCCTGAATTGCAGGGTAACGGCCAGCAGATACCAGGCCGCATGCGGGATCCATTGTTCTCCCCAACGCCAGTTCTGGTAGATATCGTCGGCCTGGGCGGCAGGCGCGAATGCGATATCCGCTTCATTGTCGAAGCCGGAAGTGATCCCGTTACACACGCCGCCGCGGGCGTTGAAAAAGCCCAGATGCGGCAGGTAGCCGGGGGTATTTCTGCCTGCGCCGTCGAGCATACACATGTCAAACGGGTTCAGGCCCAGAATCCAGTTCAGTAACTGGTGGCCGTAGGCTTTCAAGGCTTGACGCAGGTCTTCATCAGTGACCACGGGGGCGGCCATGAATGCCATGGCAGCCAGTGATCCCAGACGGGCGTTTTCGCCCTGCCACCAGTACCCGCTTTCATTGCGGTGCGGAATGAAAAAGCTGCTGTGTTTGTCACCGTCCACGGCTTTGACGTACTGGCGCGGGTAGCCAAAGGGATTGGCGGCCGCTTGAGTAATACTCAGTTCGAAGTGCAATGCATGGTCCACAACCTGACGGATGGCCTGCAGGCGAGGCTGCTCTGGCTCCACCTGAAGGTACTGGAGCAGGCTGATTACAGGCAGACCCGCTTCAACCGCATGGAAATACGGGCGGCTGCCATCAGCGTTGGCACTCCAGAAAAACTGCTGCTGCCGGTCGCTCTGCTGACGTGCGGCCAGACGTTCTGCCCAGTGCCGGGCTTCCGTCAGATAGCGGGATTGTTCCGTGGCTTTGAGCAGTTCGACTGCGGCCAGCAGGGCGCAGTATTCATCGATGATATTTTCCTGACCGTCATCCAGATAGCGGCTGTTGTACTCTTTCAGATGCCAGTATCCGGTCTGTGCGGCGATCAGATACGTTTCTGCATTTTCCATGTGGCCCAGTTCCAGTCTGGCGGTGGCCTCGCTGTGCACCAACCGCGAGGCTGCAGCCAGGGCGGCAATGGCGACACCGCCGCCCTGACGGAAGCCAGCCTGAAAACTGTCAGCTTTGATTCCCTCCTGTGTTGAATAGCTACAAATCTCCCGTTGCCCGGTGGACTTACTCCACTTATCGAACACTGTCATATAAAAATAACCCTGCGGTGCATGCATCCGCAGTAAAAAATCCGCGCCATAAAGTGCCTCTTCAATCAGGCGGACGCGGGAAAAATCCGCAAAGGCGGGGTCATCCTGCAGCGACTCAAAGGCAGTGAGCATGTTCCACACCACCATCGGCGTCTGCTGGGGATTCAGGTAGTTGGCATAGGACAGGTGACTGAGATATTTACTGACGTCACCGGAGGCGTCATACCAGCCTCCGTGCACATCGGCGGTCTCCTGACTGCCAAACAGCGGGACGGCACGATCAAACTGATCGAACTTGCCGCCGCAGCGCTGGGATTTGAAATAGTGCAGCACATCACTGAAGGTACGCTGCATCAGCAGGCCTTCACCAATCTCAAAATCGGCTGATTCCGTGTCACCGAGGCGGAGGCGGTACCGGCCCGCTTCCTGCCAGTCACTGAAATCGATCCGTGCAGCGGCACCGGTATGCCACGCATCGGTCTGCTGGCTGCGGGAAAGCGTCAGCTGCATCACCGGTTGCTGATCCTCGCTGCGGATCAGGGTTGCCTCGGTCTGTGACAACGGAGACTGATGCTGGACGATGGCAATTTTATTGCCAGTACGTTCATAACCGAGGTGATTGATTAACAGCTGCATAGCTTTCCTTCTTTTCTGTTGTTTTTCCGGGATTGCTGTCCTCATCGACGGCACTTAGTTTTGGTACAGATAGCAGCGCACAAAATGGTTCTCTGCCAGCTGGGTGACTTCCGGCAGTCGCTGACGGCACTGTTCCGTGGCATGACTGCAACGTCCGGCAAACGGGCAGCCAAGGCTTTCTGGTGTCCAGAGCGGAATATCGCCTTTGTTGCCGGCCAGCGGTTCATGGATCGACTTACTCGGATCCGGCACCGCGGAAATCAGCAGCTGGGTATAGGGGTGCTGCGGGTTGTGGATAATTTCTTCCGTATCTCCCCATTCCACCATATGGCCGACATACATGACCGCCAGATCCTCAGCGATATACCGGGCCGTGGCGATGTCGTGCGTGATATAGAGCAGCGCCATTTCACGCTCAAACTTCATTTCTTCCATCAGGTTGAGTACCCCGGCACGGATGGAAACATCCAGCATCGAGGTGGGCTCATCAGCCAGAACTACTTCGGCTCCCACAGCAATGTTCCGGGCCAGATTGACCCGCTGACGCTGACCACCGGACAGCTGATGCGGGTACTTGGCGGCGGTCTCTTTCGGCGGGATCAGGCCGACTTGTTCCAGCAGCGCGTAGACCTTTTCTTCCAGTTCTTTTTTATTGCCCTTGCTGACTTTGTTGTGGATCAGCAGCGGGCGGGCAATATGGTGAAAAATCGTGTGGGTCGGGTTCAGGGAACCGAACGGGTCCTGCCAGACCATCTGCACGCCCTGGCGGTACTGCATCAGTTCAGATTTTCGGATGATGTTCTGAATGTCCCGGCCGTAGTATTCGATACTGCCCGCCGTCGGCTCGTACATCTTGGCAATCATCTTGGCGGTGGTGGACTTGCCGGAACCCGACTCACCAACGACCGCCAGACCGCGGCTTTTGTACATTTTGAACGACACCTGATTCAGTGCCCGCATCTTCGATTTGGCCAGTGAATTGCTGTTCACTGCAAAGTCTTTGACCAGATTTTTCCCTTCGATAATTGGGGTTCCGACTGGATTGCTCATCTTGCCTCCGATCCTTCTTAATTTTATTTTTGATACAGGTGGCAGTTGCTTAAACGGCCGGGTTCCAGTTGGCGAAGCTGAGTGCTTTGCGAAAAACAGGCATCATGGGCTTTGCTGCACCGAGCCTGAAAACGGCAGCCCTGCGGGACATCCAGCAGATTGAGCGGGTTGCCCGGAATTCCCTGCAGGCGGGTTTTAGGCCCGGTCAGTGGCGGGAAAGAGCTGCCCAGTCCTTCCGTATAAGGGTGATACGGTGTTTCCAGAATTTGCTTGGACGGTGCCACTTCCACCAGTTCGCCGGAGTACATGATGCCAATGCGGTCCGAGAACTCGACCATCAGTGACAGGTCATGGGTGATGAACAGAATGGCGAAGCCGAATTCTTCTTTCAGTGCGTAAATCTTTTGCAGGATTTCACGCTGCACCACGACATCCAGCGCGGTGGTGGGCTCATCCATGATGATCAGCTTCGGATTCAGTGCCAGCGCAATCGCGATCACCAGGCGCTGACGCATGCCGCCGGAGAACTGGTGCGGGTAGTCCTGCAGGCGATCCGGATGGATATCGACGATCTCCAGCAGTCCCTGCGCGCGTCGCACCGCCTGCTCCCGGGTCAGGTTGGTGTGGTGCATAATCACATCGCAGAACTGTTCTTCCATGGTCAGAACCGGGTTGAGTGCATTCATGGCACTCTGGAAGACCATGGAGATTTCACTCCAGCGGAAGCTGCTCAGCTTCTGATCGTTGAACTTCAGGATGTCTCCGTGACCTTCAAACAGCACTTCACCGCCGGTAATGAACGCGGGCGGCTTGTGCAGCCGCATCAGGGAAAAGGCAACAGTGGATTTACCGCAGCCGGATTCACCGGCGAGGCCGAAGACTTCACCTTTGCCAATGTCAAAACTGACATTGTTCACGGCACGGACATCCCCGGCGTCGGTGATGTAATCGACGCACAGGTTACGGATGGAAATTTGCGGAGTCGTCATTACTTCTCTCCTCCCTGAAGTGCAGGCTGAGCGGTTGCTTTGGTGGCAGCTTGTGCTGCCTGATTTTTCTTCGCCATGTTCTGCCAGCGGCGCAGGCCTTTATGAGAACGCAGCTGCGGGTTGGCAATTTCATCGACGGCAAAGTTCAGCAGGGCCAGGCCGATGGCAATCAGAGTCAGCGCCACACAAGGCGCCAGCAGTTCCCACCAGGCACCGACCAGCATGGATGATGAGGTTTGGACGTTGTAAAGCATGATCCCCCAGCTGATGGAGTTCGGGTCGCCCAGTCCCAGGAAGGACAGGGTGGCTTCCGTCATGATGGCCAGCATCACAGAGCCGATGAAGCTGGCGCCGATGATGGAAATCAGGTTTGGCAGAATTTCGACAAAGATGATGCGCCAGGACGATTCCCCCAGGACTTCAGCGGCTTTGACGAACTCTTTTTCACGCAGTGACAGGGTTTGAGCCCGCACCACCCGCGCACCCCAGGCCCAGGAAGTCATGGCAATCACAATGGTGATCGTGAGCGGCCCGGCCTGACCGATGAAGGCCGCGATGACGAACAGCAACGGGAGCTGAGGCATCACCAGCATGATATTCATGGCGGCTGTCAGCACATCGTCCACTCGGCCGCCGAAGTAACCGGCAGAGACGCCGATCACTGTCGCCAGGAAGCAGACCATCAGACCGGCACCAAACCCGACTGCCAGAGACGTGCGGGCACCGTAGACCAGCTGAGACCAGATATCCCGGCCCATGCGGGATGTGCCCAGCACGTGGTCTGCCTTCTTCGACATCCGCAGCGTCCGTTTGTTGTCCGCCAGATTCTGAGCCACCCAGCCATCCGGGGTGTCCTGCGCTGCTTTCACGACAAAAGACGGGTATTCATGCGGGTTGCCGGTCCGGCGATCCGGTTCATGTTTGGTGATCAGCGGTGCAAACACTGCGGCCAGAATAAAGCAGCAGATGATGATCAGGCCTGCCAGCGCTTTATTATTGTTTGCGAGAAGTTTGATAAAGGCTTTCATGATTATTTGCCTCCCTTACGCAGGCGGGGATCCAGCGCCACAATCAGCAGATCAGCCATGAAGTTAAAGAACAGCATAAACAGGGTCATGATCAGCAGCTGACCTTGCAGCACCTGATAGTCACGGGCGTGAATGGCATTGAGCATCACAGTCCCCAGCCCCGGATAGTTAAAAATGATTTCGACAATCAGCTGGCCGCCGATGGCCATTCCCAGTGCCATCGACAGGGCCGTGACGCTGGGCAGCATGGCGTTTCGTGCGGCATAGTTGAAGACCACGCGGTTTTCATTCAGGCCTTTGCCTTTGGCCATGGTGATGTAGTCTTCGTTGAGCAGGTTGATCATGTTGTTTCGCATGTTGATCAGGAATCCGCCGATCTGAATGGCTGTGGCACAGATCAGGGGAAGAACGGCGTGATAGAGCACATCCTGATAGAAAGCCCAACGGGTCCAGTCTGGCAGGGTACCCGGCGTGTAGGCATAGCTGGTCGGGAACCATTTCAGGCCCAGGCCGAAGGTAAACAGCACCAGCATGGCAATGACCACAGGCGGGACCGCCTGAATGACCAGCATCCCCGGTGAAATAAAGGCATCATATTTACTGCCGCGTTTCCATGCGGCGAAGATACCGAGCACGGAGCCGATACAGAACGCGAGAATCACGGCGGAACCGGCCAGGAACAGTGACCAGCCAAGTGCACCGCCTAAAATGTCGTTGACCGTCTGCGGATAGAATTTGATTGAGATCCCCAGATCCCAGTTCAGAATGCTTTTGATGTAGGTGAAATATTGCTGGTACCACGTCTGAGCTTCGTCAAAGCCCAGCAGTTTTTTCATGGCTTCAATCCGTTCGGCGGTCACCTGAACAGAAGCGTTGGCGAACATCATGGTCACCGGATCGCCGGGCATTGCCCGGGGAATTGCGAAGTTCAACGAGGCTGCAAACAGCAGGGCAACCAGGTAGAACGATAAACGACGTAGAAAAAATCCCATAACTCACACCTTTCCCAACCAGTGACGAAACGACCCTGGGCTGAACTCTGGACGAAAAACCCCCTGACGTCTCGCGCCATACTCTCAAACAGTGTGGGGGAAGAGGCGGTGCGCAGAAGGCGCACCGCAAAAGAAGCAATAATTATGATTTTGGTTTCAGGTCCAGCACTTGTAACAGACGCTCCGGAATACCGGCCCAGACCATTGGACGGCCTTTCGGATTCTGCTCGTTCCACCAGCCCGTGAAATTTGAGGTGTTGTACTGGAACATGTCAGCACTGGACATCACAGGAATAGTCACCTGATTTTCAGCAATGATTTTCTGGATCTTGTGTGCCATTGCCATTTGCTTTTTCTTATCCGCAGTTTTGTAGAAACCGTCCAGCAGCTGGTCCAGTTCTGCATTCTTGTAGAAGTGCATCGCAAAGCGCGGGTTGCCTTCACTCTGCAGGCGGGAGTTGAAACCACTGTTCCAGTACAGGTGCGGATCGGCACCGTTGAAGTAGTTGGTGTAAGCCACATCGTAGCTGCCTTTCAGCATGGCTTCGTTATACACCGCGAAGTCAGGGGTACGCGCATTGGCTTTGATCCCGACTTCCTGTAACTGCTCGACAGTCAGCTGAACGGTGTTGTTGAAGTCGGTCCAGCCATTGGGCGACTGAATATCCAGCTCAATTTTCTTCCCGGTCGGCGTTTCGACAAAACCGTCACCGTCAATGTCTTTGAAACCGGCTTTTTTCAGTAGTGCTTTTGAACCTTCAAGACTGTAGGTGTTGTATTGTTTGTACTGGTTATACACCGCTTTGTCAGACCAGGCTTTGAACCCGTCACCCAGGCCAGAAGCATAATGGTTTGGTGTGCCGTTGCCGTAGAACGCGATATCAATAATGGTCTGACGGTCAATTGCCATGGAGAAGGCGCGGCGGAAATCTACATTGTTGATCGCTTCGTTGTTACCCGCTTTTGGCGATTTGAAGTTCAGCATGTAGGCCTGAGTCCCGGCAGCCGGATACCAGTATTTGTGGTTCGGGTTGGCTGCAGCATAGGTGCTGTCAATATCCGGGATAAACGAAGAGGTCCAGTCCAGCTCAGACGCAATGACCTTGCTCAGCAACTGGTCGTTGTTGGCAATCTGCGGCATCCGGATACAGTCGATATTCAGGCTTGCGTTATCCCAGTAATGCGGGTTGCGGCATTGAATGTACAGTTGTGGCGTGAAGGTGTCGATTTCTGTAAACGGACCGGTACCGACCGGGTTTTCGTTGGCAAAAGTCTCCGGCTCTTTCACCTTGCTCCAGATATGCTCCGGGACCACAGGTACGAAAGACATTTCGTAAGGTACGTTAGAGTTGGCTTCAGTCAGATCGAAGGTGATTTTATTGCCGTTAATCCTGACGTCTTTCACCCACTTGATGATACCGCGCTGATCCAGTGCCGGATGCTTCTTCAGCAGGTCATAAGTGAAGGCAACGTCTTTGGCAGTAAACGGGGTACCGTCTGACCATTTCACGCCGTCACGGATGACGTAAGTGACCTGCAACAGGTCGTCAGACATATAGAAATCTTTTGCCAGACGCATCACCGGCTCGTTGCCGTGCATTTGGTTGAAAACCACCAGTTGCTCGAAAACGAAGTCTGTGGTGGTGCGCAGGTTGGTTTGCAGATATGGGTTGAAGTTACGAACCAGCGTCGGATAGAAATCCGGGACGATGGTCAGCTCACTGCGATCTGCACTCATCGCAGGAGAAGTCATAGCAGCTGCAGCGGCAGCCAGGATGGCAAGTGTTATCTTTGTTTTCTTTATGTTGGCAAGCATAGCTGTTCCTTACTCTTTGCTTTGTAGGGTTTTTGCATCACTTAGGTTCCTCCTTCCTTCTGTGGCGGAGGCTGTTTATCCACTCTGTGCTGGTTGAGTAACGCGACCAGTTCAGATGGCCTGTGGACATTCAGTGCCCTTAAGGAAACGTCCTCAGCGGATTTTCGTCAATTGCATTGCACGTTAAAAACGTCAAAACACTGTCGTGTGCCGTTAAAACCGTAAAAATCGGCGCTGATTTTACCTGTGGTCTTTCTGTTTTTCATTAGAATGACGCGGTCAGAATAAGAAATTTGTAAGTATTTACTATCCTGTTTTGTGTTTAATTATCAGGGTTTTTGAAGGTTTCTATTTTTTGGGGAGGCTCTTTTAGCCGGAGAAAAGCGCTTATTTTCAAACGGAAATTTTTTGTGAAGGTTTTGTTGTGAGTGACGTCTCATATCATGAATTTTGTCATTAAGGTGGCCATGACATCCCTGAAAAAGTCGATTTCTTCATCAGTGAGTGGTGGTTATTTATCCATGTTGCTGTGGCAAAAACGGGGCTATTTTTCAGCGGGAGAATTAAGTTGCGGTACAGTTTGAAATGTTTTCCAGAGGGGGGGGCAGCATTTGGGGCACAGAAATGAATGGATGCCTGCGCTGGAATGACAGCGCAGGAAAGACAGAGCCAGGTTCAAATCAATCGTCGGAAAGGCCCTGCTGAGCAGAAGGACATCGAATGCGCTGACACCGGGAACTGTGATTCAGTTACTGGCTGATCATCAGCTGCAGACGGTTTCGCATCTCTACGATGTTATCTCTTTCAGCACTGGCCTGCGGACATCGCTCCAGAACAAAATCCAGCGTGTTCAGGACCGTTCGCCAGCGCGGTGTTTTCGGCAGGGTCTCGAGATGCAGGTACTTATCCAGCGTGCGTGTCTGCAGCGTGCTGCGGTCGAGATAGACCCGCCACAGACCGCTTTCTTCTGCCAGGTCAAATTTGGTTTTACCTGTGCTACTTTCCCAGAACAGCAGACTGTTTTTCATCACCTCAACCAGCAGATGGCGCAGCTGATCAGCTTTGTCCGGCTGCGACAGGTCCAGGCGATCGGCCAGCTGGCTGAACTCGTCGCCCAGTTCGCGAAGCCGCTGCAGACTATGCTTGTCACCGTCTGAGGCAAAGCCGGACAGGACATCCACTGCATTTTCCAGCAGCGTAATCCGTTCCTTGGTGCTGGGGCCCTGCTGGTCAAAGATGAACATCTGACTGAGACCGGATTCCGCTGGCAGCTGGATTAAATCGGTGGCCAGCGTCTGGTTCTGGTCCTGGATCCGGTAGACGAGTTCGCCGCGGTAGTGACGGTTATTTTCAATATCGTCGGGCAACTGGGTCAGCAGGAGATCCTGCACGGATAACCGTTCCAGCTGTGCCGGTGCACGCTGGAACAGCTGCCCGGCGGCATTATTGGCATAGCGGATACGGCCGTCTTCCCGGGCGCAGAGGATCGCCTCGCTGGTGGATTCCAGCAATCCCAGCAGCCGGGTCTGGGTGTCCAGCAGCGCTGCCTGAACCTGTTCACGGTGGCGGATTTCCTGCTGCAGGGCCTGATTTTCATGTCGCTGGCGTTCTGTCTGTGCTGCCTGCAAGTGAGCGCGAATTCGGGCTGAGAGTTCATCTTTATGAAAGGGTTTACTGAGATAATCGTTGGCACCGCTCTCAAATCCTTTGACCCTGTCCTGGGCCTGTCCCAGTGCCGACAGCATAATGATCGGCAGTTCCGTCAGACTGTAGCGGGTCCGCAGTTCCTGACAGACTTCGTATCCGTTCATGCCGGGCATCATGACATCCAGCAGGATCAGCGAAGGTTGCTGATTTTCCATGATGTTCAGCGCCTGGGCACCGTTTTCTGCGGTGATCACCCGGTAACCGGCAATCCGCAGGAAGCTGGTTACCACCTGAAGGTTCACCGGCTCGTCATCCACAACCAGCAAGAGTTCGCCATCCGGATTTTCCGGCAGTTTTTCTGTCTCCAGTATGCTTTGTTCCTGACGGGGAGCCTGAAAATGCGTCTGGGTTGCAGGCTGGCTGCGGGCAATATCGGCTTCCGTCGCTAACGGCAGAGTAAAGCTGAAGGTTGTTCCAATCATGGGCTGGCTGCTGACATAAAGGCTGCCGCCCATCAACTCAATCAGCTGGCGACTGATGGACAGCCCCAGCCCGGCTCCCTGCCGGTAGTTGGCAGACCCGGTATTGGCCTGTACCAGGGGCTCAAAAATGTGTTCCAGCTGCTCCGGAGGGATCCCCTGGCCGGTATCAACCACCTGAACCCGGACCTGATTTTCCAGGACGGTGGCGGAGAGAATGATTTTGCCTTCGGAAGTATATTTGATGGCATTCCCCACCAGATTATAAAGCACCTGTTCCAGCCGCTGTTCATCGGCCAGAACCAGTGGCAGATCCGGCTGGATCTGGTTAATCATCCGGACCGGTTTGTTGTCCAGCAGGTGTGCGGACAGCTCCAGTACCAGACGGTTGGCTGCAGCCAGATCGACAGCATGGGGGCGGATGTCGAGGTCGCCATAGCGCATTTTATGGTAGTCGAGCAGGTCATCGACCAGTTTGGTCAGCCGCTGGCCGCTATTGATGATCATGTCCAGCTGGTGTTGCTGGCTGGGTTGCATCGGGCCGTTCGCCCCGGCCAGTAAGGCTTCCGCAATCCCCACCATCCCGTGCAATGGCGTTCGGAGTTCATGTGAGGTGGTGGCCAGAAATTCATCTTTCAGCTTGTCGGCTGTCTGTAACTCTTCATTTTGTTGCCGGATGACGGCCAGATTCTGTTCCAGTTCGGTATTTTGCTCCCGGATCAGGGTGATTTTTTCCCGGATGGATCGCTGCATGCGGGCGAAGCTGATTGCCAGGCGGCCAATTTCATCTCGTCGGTCGGTCGAGGTGATTTTCTGATCCAGATCGCCAGCCGAAACCTGTTCCGCGGCCCAGGTCAACCGCAGTAAGGGCGCCGTAATGTAGTTGGACAGCCAGTGAGCGGTCAGGGTCACCAGCATGACCGCGGCCAGAATCGCCAGAAGGAAAAATTCCTCAAGCTCGTGAATACGTGCAAAGGCTTCCTGCTCGGGTAATTCCACCACCAGCGCCCATGGATTGCCCAGCACATCAATCGGGGCATAGGCACTCAGAACTGGGATCTGTTTATAATTCAGCAGGCTGCCGACACCGGTTTTACCGGACAGGGCCTGATCAATGCCCGGACTGGCAAGCCGGGCTGGCAGCTGACCGTCATTTGGCAGGCGCAGATTGTGATCCGGGCCAACCAGCAGCGTCTGGACGAACTGGTTGCCTTCGCTGCTGTTCGCCATCACGGCGGCGATCGCCCGGTTGCTCAGCTTGAAAAAAGCATAGCTGTGCAGGTAGCCATGCTGAATGATCGGGGCGGCGAACCAGGCGGTCGCTTCTCCCGTGTCTTCATCGGCGGCAAAGTCGGTGTAGGCGATAGGCAGTTGTTCAGACTTTTGCTCGCTGAGCGGCTGGCGGGAATTCTCCGGCCGGCGTTCCCGGTACTGATGCGTCAGGGTCCGGATATCGCGGAACGTCTGGCTGAGCGCCGGATACTGTGCGGTTTCGGTACTGAGGCTGGCGGCAAACAGCGCCGGACTGCGCGAGGTATAAACCACGTTACCGTCCAGATCGACCAGCAGGATATCGCTGAAATCCGAGCGTTTGAGATACGCTTCGTATGCCCAGTGATAACGTTTATAAATCAGGCGGTAGCGTTCCTGAACGATAAAATCTGGTGAGGTATTATCGACATGGCCGGACAGCGGCCGGGTGGTCAGGGTTTGATTAAAATATTCCCCCCGGCTGGCGCCTTTGCTGAGGCGCTGAATATCCCCCAGCTGGCGAAAAGCCCCGACGATTCCATAAAAACGGCCCCCGCTGGCATTGGCCAGCTCAGAGCTGATAAAACTTTGAATTTCAGATTCTTTTGCTGCGAAGAAGGCATCCAGTTGTTGGCTTTTATTATCTCGCAAGGACGCCAGGTGGCTGGTGCTCTGTTCTGCCAGATCCCGGGTGTGGGAGTGAAGAAAGAACAGGGAAGACAGCGTGAGCGGGATCAGGCTGAGCAGAAGAAACGCCAGCATCAGGGTATGCTGGAGGCGTTTGAAACGGGTGGTATTCTGCATTGCTGACTGACCTTTGACCTGCGGTTGACCAATTTGTCTGCGATGCAACCGGTTTGCCCGGTTCGGGATGTCAAAATGAAAGCCGTATTTTTGACGGTTGAATAAGGCGGTTGCACCAGAATACCCGGTTATACTGAGTTTTTTCGTACAATCAAGGAAGTCTGCTGCGAAGCGTGTGCCAAGACACAATTTTGGCTTTTTTGACGGATTTAGCGGGAAAAAGTGCGGAAATGATGCCCCGCCAGTCTCAGGAATGGCAGGGCAACGGATTATTTTTTCGCGTGATAAATTGAGAACTTATTGTTTTTCGCACGAATGTTATAGCCGCCCAGGCAACGTTCGAGCAGCGGCGGATACTGCAGGAAGTTGTTTGCGACGATAACGAGTTCACCGCCTTCGTTCAGATGGGCCGGTGCCTGTTCGATAAACTGCTCGGTGGCTGCATAGAATGTTTTCAGACCCGCATGGAAAGGCGGGTTGCTGATCAGAAAATCATAGGATTCCGGCAGTGAGGAATAAACATCTGTGGCAACAAAGTGACCTTCCAGATGGTTTTCGCGGAATGTCTCCCGGGCAGAGGCAATGGCCAGTGCGCTGACGTCAGCCAGATCCAGCATGATTTCCGGGTAGCGGGCTTTCAGTACCGCACCGATCACACCGGCGCCACAGCCAAAGTCCAGAACCCGGCCGGACAGAGCAGGCAGGTTCTCGATCAGCAGCAGGGATCCCTGATCGAACTCGCCATGACTGAACACCCCCGGTAAGGAGCGGATGGTCAGGGTCTGCTCGCCGATCGTCAGCGGGTAGCTGCGGAACCAGTCATCAAGCTGGAAGGCTGGTGCCTCGTTCTGGCAACGTCCCCAGAAGAAACTGCAGCGGCGGGCTGAATCATATTTGTTGATCGGACCATACGCGGCAAACATTTTTTCGGCACTGCGCACTCCACTGCGGTTTTCGCCCACAATGCAGATTTCGGTGTCCTTGCCGCACCGGGCCAGCAGCATCGCCAGCAGGTATTCGGCTTCTGCCTTGGCCTTCGGCCAGTACAGCAGGATCATGTCAACGCCTTTGGCATCTTCAGCGCACAGTTCAGCACCAAAATGACTGCTGATTCTGCTGCGGCTCAGGACCGTGTGCTGGCCGTAATGGGTGGTAAACACACGCACACTGGCAGCAACTTTTGCCAGTTCGACCGGATAGAGATCGTCCAGTTCACCTGCGACCAGGACATGACGATCGGTAAAAAAGTCGGTTTGACGGGCCACTACCTGACTGGCAGGGCTGAACGTTGCGGCATTGGCAGACATGAGAGCCTCTGTGGGTGATTCTGAATCCGGGCGCGAATTGTTCCACAAAAGCGCCCGGATGGAAAGGCAGCCAGATTATTGATTGTCCTGTTGTTCCAGGAAATCTTTGAACTCTACTTCATAGAGTTTAAACAGAACCAGCGTCACTGAGAAAATAATCGGACCATAAATCAGACCAATCAGGCCAAACAGATGTAAACCGCCGAGGATCGAGAAGAAAATCAGCAGGGTATTCATCCCCGAATTGCCCTGCATGAGCAACGGGCGCACGAAGTTGTCGATCGATCCAACCACAATGATGCCCCAGGCCACCAGGAATACGGCCCATTCCCACTGATTGATCAGCAGCAGATACAGGGCTGCGGGCAGCCAGATTAAGGCTGTGCCGAATACCGGAATGAAAGAGGCAAAGGCCATCATGGATCCCCAGAATAAGCCGGGAAATCCTGCCAGCCACATGGCAAAGCCACCGGCGACACCCTGTGCCAGAGCCGTCAGAAACGAGCCCATGACCGCAGATTTGGCAACTTGCTCGACTTCTGTCAGCAGGGCATCTTCCTGGCTGCGGGACAGCGGCAGCACATGGCGCAGGGTGGATACGATCTTTTTATGGTCACGCAACAGGAAAAACAGCACGAACAGCATCAGCATAAAACTGAGGATAAAGTTAGTGGCATCACCCAGCAGTTTGGCGCTGATGTTAAGCAACTGGGTGCCTAGTTTGGAAGCCGCTGTAGCCAGTTTCTGAACAATCGACTGCACGTCCAGACTTTCAAACGGCGACCATTTATTGAGGGTATCCAGCGCGGTCTGGGCATAAGGATGAGCCAGAAGGTCTTTGGGGCCACCACTTGTCAGCCAGGCATAGCTGTCTTTCGAAAAGGTCGAACCCTGTTGCACAATCGAGGCGAAAACGATCAGGACCGGGATCACGATGATGAAAGTCAGGATGATGCAGGACAGAATGGCTGAGCGGTTCGGACGTCCCAGTTTCCCTTCAATACGGGCATGAAGCGGATAAAACAGCAGGGAAATGATAAAGGCCATCACGATGGGTCCCAGATACGGTTCGATCAGCCGGTAACTGGCATAGGCTGCCAGAACTAATGCGGCAACGAGCATCCAGTGGCGTGACTGGGGTTGAAACGGTTTTGGCACGGGATTGTCCTCAAGCTGTTTTGACTTCTTTCATCATTGCATCAGCTTGCGGAGGTGGCAATGTTCTGAGCTGATCTTTCTTTGAAATTTCAGAGACATCAGTTCAGTGAATCTGTTTAGGCGGGGCTGAAGGGGTGGCGGTATCCGGCAGCAATAAAAAAGGGCAGGAGAAACCTGCCCTTTGCGGATGTGTTCTGATGAAACTTTACTTGGCTTCTTCAGCCAGGGTTGCAAAGGCGTATTCCGCCGCTTCCAGCGTAGCGTGAATCTCTTTTTCGCCGTGGGCCAGCGACGTGAAGCAGGCTTCAAACGCAGACGGAGCCAGGTAGACGCCTTTCTGCAGCATCAGATTGAAGAAACGCTTGAAGCGTTCTACGTCACAGCGCGCGACGTCCTGATAGTTGTGAACGTTTTCCTGATCGGTGAAGAAGAAGCCGAACATGGCACCAACCTGATTGGTCACCAGCGGAATGCCGTATTTGTCAGCCAGGGCCTGGAAGCCTTCAGCCAGATGCTGGGTCGTCTGGGCCAGACGTTTTTCGTTGCCTTCCTGCGTCAGAACAGACAGACAGGCGTAGCCAGCAGCCATGGCAACCGGGTTACCGGACAGGGTTCCAGCTTGGTAAACAGGGCCGGTCGGTGCGATATATTGCATGACGTCACGACGGCCGCCGAATGCGCCGACAGGCATACCGCCGCCAATGATTTTACCCAGCGTCGTCAGATCCGGTTTGACATCGTAGTATGCCTGAGCACCGCCTTGTGCGACGCGGAAGCCGGTCATGACCTCGTCCAGGATCAGCAGTGCGCCGAATTCGTCGCAGACCTCACGCAGGCCTTGCAGGAAGCCCGGGACCGGCGGGATGCAGTTCATGTTGCCTGCCACAGGCTCGACGATGATACAGGCGATTTGCTCCGGATGTTCTGCAAAAGCAGCACGTACGGAGTCCAGATCGTTAAAGACGCAGGTCAGGGTGTGCTTGGCGAAGTCCGCCGGAACGCCCGGAGAACTTGGCTGACCCAGGGTCAGGGCACCGGAACCGGCTTTGACCAGCAGACAGTCGGCGTGGCCGTGGTAGCAGCCTTCAAACTTGATAATTTTGTCGCGGCCGGTAAAGCCACGGGCCAGACGAATGGCACTCATGGTGGCTTCTGTGCCTGAACTCACCATACGGACCATCTCCATGGAAGGGACCAGTCTGGAGACCAGTTCTGCCATGGTGATTTCCATTTCGGTTGGTGCACCGAAGCTCAAACCCTGACGGGCGGCTTCGATGACGGCATCACGAATCGCTACATGGTTATGGCCAAGGATCATCGGGCCCCAGGAGCCAACATAGTCGATGTATGCTTTGCCATCGGCATCAAAAATATAGGCACCGTCGGCACGTTCAATAAACAGCGGATCGCCGCCGACGCCGGCAAATGCGCGGACCGGAGAGTTGACACCGCCAGGAATGGTGTGTTGTGCTTTGGCAAATAATTCAGCCGATTTGCTCATGGTTATTTCCTGTAATCCTTGGTGATAAGGGCGCTATTGTACGTAAATGCGAATTCAATGGCGAGAGGCCATTCCTGTCGCAGATCAGCAAATTCGAGACTTGATGGTCAATACTTGAACGCAGCAGTCAGGTATTAGATAATCGTGATAAAGGTCAGATGACCAAGTGATGATGAATTGAGAGGTTGCTAATGAGCGATGCCAGTATCCCGCTGAACTTTTCTGACGTTGCAGCGAGTAAGGTGAAAGCGCTGATCGCGGAAGAAGAAAACCCGAATCTGAAGCTGCGAGTGTATATCACCGGCGGTGGCTGTAGCGGCTTCCAGTACGGTTTCACTTTTGACGAGAAGGTGAACGAAGGTGATACCACCATTGAAAACAGTGGTGTGACCCTGGTGGTCGACCCGATGAGTCTGCAGTATCTGATTGGCGGGACAGTGGATTACACGGAAGGTCTGGAAGGCTCACGTTTCTTTGTGAATAACCCGAATGCCACGACGACCTGTGGCTGTGGTGCTTCTTTCAGCGTGTAATAAATTCTTTTTCGCTGAATCGTAAAAAGCCGTCACAGATGTGACGGCTTTTTTATACGAATAGTTTTATACGAATAGCAGAGTCTTAGCCCCGCGACGGGATCAGACTGGCATTGGTATTGGCTGCCAGCAGATGACGGAACTGGGTGAGCTGTTCGATGCGCTCATTCGCCTGCTGGATGAAAGCGGCTTTGGCCTTTCCTTTCAGCGATTCAGACTGCGGCAGGGAAACCGTCCGCGGATTTTTGTGAACCCCGTTGACCAGAAACTCGTAGTGCAGGTGGGCACCGGTCACCCGTCCGGAACGACCCAGTTTACCGATAGTCTGTCCCTGTTTGACTCGCTGCCCGGTTTTCACCAGACGTTTGCTCAGGTGCAGATATTTGGTGACATACGTCGAGCTGTGCCGGATAAAGACGTAATTACCGTTAAACTGGTTATAGCTGGATTGCATGACGACACCGTCACCGGCGGCCCAGATCGGTGTTCCCACCGGTGCGACGTAATCCGTTCCCCGGTGTGCTTTGACTTTACCGGTGACCGGATGCAGGCGACGCGGGTTGAAGTTGGAACTCACGTAACGGAAGTTCACCGGAGAGCGCAGGAAGGCCTTTTGCATGGCCTGACCGTTCGGGTCGTAATATTTCCCGTCATGGCTGTTTCTTACCGCAGTGAACGTCTGTCCCAGGTTGGTAAAGGAAGCCGCCAGAATGTTTCCCCGGCCAATTGGCTCGCCTTCGACATAGCGCTCTTCAAACAGCACTGAAAACGTATCGCCTTCACGGATATCCAGTGCGAAGTCGATGTCCCAGCCAAAAATGCCGGCAATTTCCATGATTTGGTTGGCTGTCAGGCCCGCATCGGTGGCCGCATTCCAGAAGCTGGAGGTGATGACGGCCTGGGCGAAATTCAGTTGGGTATCGACTTTCTTCTCTTCTTTTTTCGAATAGAAGGTATCGCCTTTGCGCGTGATGTAGAGGGTTTCGGTGGCATTGATTGGTTGGATCAGCTGAATCAGATCCTTATTTTCATCAAGTCCGAAACGCAGTTTGTCGCCCGGACGCAGGGTAATCAGTGATTTTGTGCCTTCATCGGCATTGATCAGGCGGTACAGGGTTGCAGGACTCAGGCCGACTTTATCGAAGACCAGTGCCAGGCTTTCGCCGGGCTTAATTTCATGTTCTGTCCAGGTGAGCGGCGGTGGCAGCAGAGGAGGCGTCACACCACTGGCTTTGAGCTGCGGGCCGTTGAGATCGAGTTCGAGAGGATAAAGTTTGCCGATTTCAAACTTTCGCTCGGGCTGGTCCATGTCCTCGGGTTCCGGCAGCAGCATCAGCAGCACAGTCACCGCGCTAATGGCGGAGATAAGAATCTGGTGCATCCGTGGCAGCCGGGAAAATTTTGATATTAGCATTTGATGATAGTTATGATGTTTTTTGCGTATCAGTGAAAAATAAGACAAGCCTAAGTCTAACTGGTTTCAAAAAACATCGCTATTCAAGTAAGATTGCCCTTTATCATTTTTATGCCAATTTTGTGGGAGTGAACAAGAATGGCCAGCATTGAACAAGCGTTAGCGGAAATTAAGCGCGGGGTCGACGAACTGATCCCGGAAGAAGAGTTGATTGCCAAACTGAAGGAAAATCGTCCTCTGCGCATCAAACTGGGTGCGGATCCGACAGCGCCGGATATTCACCTGGGCCATACCGTGATCCTGAATAAGCTGCGTGCCTTCCAGGAGCTGGGTCATGAGGTTACTTTCCTGATTGGTGATTTCACCGGAATGGTCGGTGATCCGACCGGGAAAAATACCACGCGTCCGCCGCTGACGCGTGAAGACGTTCTGCGCAATGCTGAAACCTATAAAGAGCAGGTGTTCAAGATCCTGGATCCTGCGAAAACCAAAATCGAGTTCAACTCCACCTGGCTGGCCAATCTGGGTGCTGAAGGCATGATCCGCCTGGCTGCGAGTCAGACGGTGGCACGTATGCTGGAACGTGACGACTTCAAAAAGCGGTATAACGAAGGCCGCCCGATTGCGATTCACGAATTCATGTACCCGCTGCTGCAAGGCTACGATTCTGTGGCGATGAAAACAGACGTTGAGCTGGGCGGCACGG
This sequence comes from Photobacterium sp. CCB-ST2H9, assembly GCF_023151555.2. Classification (NCBI taxonomy): domain Bacteria; kingdom Pseudomonadati; phylum Pseudomonadota; class Gammaproteobacteria; order Vibrionales; family Vibrionaceae; genus Photobacterium; species Photobacterium sp. CCB-ST2H9. The sequence continues at coordinate 2,959,357 of NZ_CP100425.1, read as the reverse complement.
ATCAGAAGTTCAACCTGCTGATGGGCCGTGAGCTGCAAAAAGCTGAAGGTCAGAAACCTCAGGTCGTTCTGACGATGCCGCTGCTGGTGGGTCTGGACGGCGTGAAGAAGATGTCAAAGTCAGCCAACAACTACATCGGTATCGCCGAAGCGCCGACAGAAATGTTTGGTAAGATCATGTCGATTTCTGATGATCTGATGTGGAACTACTATGAATTGCTGTCATTCCGTCCGCTGGAAGAAATCGAGCAGTTGAAGCAAGCCATTGCTAACGGCCGTAACCCGCGTGATGTGAAGATCCTGCTGGCGAAAGAAATTATTGCCCGTTTCCACTCTGAGGCGGATGCAGATGCGGCAGAACAGGATTTCATTAACCGCTTCCAGAAAGGCGCAATGCCGGATGAGATGCCTGAATTTGAATTCGAAGCCGGTGCCGCGATTGCCAATCTGCTGAAAGATGCGGATCTGGTGAACTCGACTTCGGATGCGCTGCGGATGATTCGTCAGGGCGCAGTGAAGATCGACGGCGAAAAAGTGGAAGACACCAAGCTGGAACCAGCTGCCGGTACAGCAGTGTATCAGGTCGGTAAGCGGAAATTCGCCCGGATTACCCTAAAGTAATCGGTTGAACCAACATGAGGAAAGGCGCCATTGCGGCGCCTTTTTTATATACTCAGGCCAGCGCCGGAACGGCGGTGTGTGTTGCACCGGACTGAGCATACAGCAACCCGGCAACCCGCTGGCCGAGATGGCTTGCAGTCATCCGATCGGCTGTACTGAGTTCTCCGGCCGGGGTGTGACCACTGGCGCCTAACTGACGCCCCATCGGGTTGATTCGCTTGTCATCATAACCATTGGGCATATCCATTCCCACCCACAGCATCCCGTGCTGCATGGCCAGAGTGACGAGGTAATTCAGGGTGCAGTCCTGCTCGCCGCCCTGGCTGCCGCCGACGGTAAATCCTGCGGCCAGTTTGTTGCGCCATCCCTGCTCACTCCAGCTGTCGCTGCTGGCATCGGCAAACGCCTTGAACTGAGCGGCAGGGCCACCCATATAGGTCGGACTGCCAAAGAGAATGGCATCGGCCTGTTCGAGGCTGGCGAAGAGTTCAGGATCATTGAAACGACCGTGATGAATGTCCTCGTCAGAAATCCGGTAGCTCATGACCTGAATACCTGGCTGCGTTTTGGCACCTTCGGCAATCGCCTGAGCCATCTGGTGGGTCGCACCTGAGCCGGAGTAGTAAACCAGAGCAATTGTTTTCATTTGTTATTCCTTTATTCATGATGATTCAGGGTGGGCCAGCAGCATCCGGATCGCTGTCAGATATTCCTCAAACGGAAACACCTGATACAGACGGCTGCAGCTGTATGCCAGTTTGATCTTGTGATCATCTGACATTTCGGTGACAGCACTGAACCACGACGGCCAGTCTGCTTCGATGTCAGTCATGGGCGATGAAGATATCGGATGAAGCGTCTGTGCCGAGCAAAAAGCAGCCACATAAGCCTGCCAGTAGTAAGCCAGTGCCAGCTGGCGATCCGGAACATAAGGCAGCAATTGTCGCAGGGCATCAAAACTTGTGACGCCATGGAGCAGGGTGAAGTCATTGCTGGCCAGATAATAGCCGATGGTCAGCCGGGCCATGTCTGCTTCATTCAGTGTGTCCGGCACGGCTGCCAGAGGGCGATAGTCCGGATGAGCGACCACTTCGCGGATACGTTCAGTAATGATCCATGGCTGAATGTGAACGTGGTGGAAACGCTGATAAGCCTGCGCCAGCTGTTCTTCAGCCTGATAGCGGTCTGTCAGTGTCAGTGCTCCCAACGGCTGATATTCGCTGGCCCAGTAGGCCAGTGCCATGGCAATTTCATCGGCATCATCCGCTTCCAGGGCATAGCTGAGGCGAATGAGTGCATGAAAGGCGCTGGCGGCAAGACCCGGCAGCAAGACAGGCAGCCATTCCTGCAGTGTGGGAGTTACCCCCTGAGCTGCGATCTGCTGGCGAAATTGCTGGTGAAACACCGGAAAACTATCGCGATCACCCAATTCAGGGGTTGTTTCCTGTATGTGCCCCTGTTGCCGGACGGGTTGCAGGTTCGGGGTGTGGTGCTGATAAAAGCGCTGCAGCTGAAGCGGACTGGCCCCACAGCGAGTCAGCGCGATCAGCGCCATTGGCAAATGGTTGGACAGTTCTGGGCCATACAGCGGATCAAATTGCAGTCCCTGCTGAATCAGGGTCAGGCATTCGGGGTGGATGGGATGATACATGTCGGGATCTCCTATTCTGCGGATTTTATAAGCTGTAGTCGTGACGCAAAGCTGGATCGGCCGTCAGATACTGAATGAATTCCCACTCGATCCCATCCTTATCATAGAAGTAAACCCGCTCACGCCAGGGGTGGCTGGTTTCCATCTCATTTTCCCGGTAACCGGCTTCCAGCAACCGGGTACGCACCTGCAAGATGTCATCCACGACCAGACCGATATGGTTGATCCCCAGATCAAGGTAGGGATGACGGTCGATTTGATCCCGATCTACCACCTCCTGCAAAGCCAGATAGGTTTCATCCGTGCCGATATGGCACCAGCGATGTGTGGGTTGCTGACCCAGATGGCGGACGGAAAATTCCGGGATTGCGGTTTGCAGAAATTGGATCGTGTTTTCCAGATGACGGACGGTGAGATTGGCATGTTCAACGTAGGGTTTCATGGTGCCTCCTGGCTTGGTTTATTTTCTATTATGTAAACCATTTTATTTACATAATAGTATGAAACCTGTTTAAGTAAAGTTTTTTGTTTATTTAATTAACCGGTCTCTTTCTCAGGTCAGGAAATGGGTATAGCATGGAAAGCATTCATCAGAGGAACTCCCGGAGAACAGCATGCAGAATCTGGTACAGGAGCTGGCACCACTCATGCAAGAGTACGGCTATACCGTGCTGGCATTGGCCATCGCAATCGAAGGCCTGGGGATACCCGCTCCCGGTCAGTCTTTACTGATCGTCGCAAGCTATCTCTCAGTCAGCGGGACATTTTCTTTACCGGCGGTGCTTGCGGTTGCGGGGGCGGCCAGCTGGTTAGGGAATACTGCGGGATATCTGGTCGGCTCAAGATTTTCGCATGTTGTTGAACAGCGGGGTTGGCTCAAGCCAGCCTCGGTGGAGAAAGTGCATGGCTTTATTGATAAATACGGGGTGATGGGGCTGGTGCTCAGCCGTTTTCTTGAGGGGCTGAAACAATTGATGTGCCTGGGCTGCGGGATGGCACAGATGCCCAGACATCACTTTTTGATGGGAAATACCTTGGCGGTTGGGATCTGGCTGACCGTGTTTGGTTTAGGCCCGGCCTTTTTTCATGAAGAGATCGGGCAAATTGGCCTGTTTTACCATCATCATCAGCATGCCTTCTGGGCGGCTGCGGTGATTGCGGGACTGGCATTGCTGATTTGGTTATTTCGCAAGCGCAGTCCCGCAAACTGATTACTGCAGGTCAGTTGTGCCGGAGCGAAAAGGTTGGCAGTGACAGGTGCCAGCGAATAGCGGCCAGACGGATTGAGAGTGTCGTGACAATCCCGCCGATACTGGCAACTGCGGTTTCCAGCCCGAGATACAGACCCAGGGTGTGGACAACCCCGCCGAGAATACAGGCCGTGGCATACACTTCGGTTCTCAGCACCATGGGCACTTCGCGGGCCAGAACGTCACGGATCACCCCGCCGCCGCAACCCGTGATCACGCCCATAATCACGGCGACCATGGGAGAAGCGCCGAAACGAAGGGCTTTTTCGACGCCGATCGCGACAAAAACGGCCAGGCCGATGGCATCAGCGACAGGCAGAAAGTACCATGGCATTTTCCGCGGGTTTTGAATCGCCAGCATTGACAGCAGGCAGGTACCGAATATCACCCACAGATAGTTGGTGTCTGTGATCCAGAATACCGGGGTAGCACCCAGGGCCATGTCACGGATCGTCCCGCCGCCGATGGCAGTCACACTGGCCAGCACCACGACACCGAAGGGGTCCATTCTCAGTCGCCCGGCAAGCAGGACACCGGAGATGGCAAAAATGGCAGTGCCAAACATATCAAGAGAGTAAATCAGCATAACGCCTCTGCGAATAGCCAGTATGAACAGGCTGTGGTGTTCTGGCTGACCACACCACAGTCAAAGCGGCAGAGATTGTACGGCCTAATGTAATACGTACAACCGATTACGCTGGCTTTGTGAGCTCTTTCACACCCTATTTGGTTGCCCGGTGACGCACTTCATCCAGTTGCTTACAGATGGTTTTTGCAGCCAGCAAGGCGCGCGGCGTCGGCCTGTTGAGCCAGTCGACTTCCACCTGATAAAGCTGCTGACGTCGCATTGCTGGGATTTGCTCCCGCCAGGACTGCCACAGACTAAAGACCTGCGGATCCGGACCGGCACTGCCGAAGGCGGCAAACATGGCTTCCGGCTGGCGGACGATCACCTGCTCTTTTGAGACCTGCGGGTAAGCGACCGGGCTGTCGGCAAAAATGTTCTCTCCGCCACAGACGCTGAAAACCTGGCTGGGCCAGCTGTTGCCGGACATCGACATCAGCGGTGAGCTCGCCAGCTGGTAAAAATAACGCACCGGCGGTTGATGGCGATACGCCTGTTCCAGTTGCGTCAGTGTTTGCCGGAAATCGCCGGCGGCACGCTGTGCTACAGACGGGTCATCGGCAAACTGTCCCAGTGTTTCCAGTGTGTCCGCAATCGCGGCGAGACTGGCTGGATGCGAGTAGAAGATCCGGATACCAAGCTGTTCCAGTTTTTCCATTTCTCTTGGCGGATTCCCGCCTTTCCACGCCAGTACCAGATCCGGCTTGAGCGCCAGAATGCGTTCCAGTTTGATGCCCCGGTAATTGGCAACCCGTTCCAGCGCCAGTGCCTGAGGCGGGTAATCACTGTAATCGCTGGCGGCGATCAGTTTATCGCCCAGACCGGCAGCATAAGCCAGCTCCGTGGTATGCGGGGCAAGGCTGATAATACGCTGAGGTTTTGTCTCGGCAGCCTGAACCACGAGCGGTATCAGACCGATCAATATCAGGACAAGATGTTTCACAGCAGGCTCCCCATCAGAAACATCATCAGGCTCTGCGCGGCCACCCAGCACCACAGCCGCTGCTGGAGCAGACGGTCAATCTGAGACAGATGCAGCGCGGCCGGGGCAATACGGCCACCCAAACGCGGTCGTTCCAGCTTCGTGGTATCGTAGATAGCCGGGCCACCCAGCGCCAGCTGAAGTTTGTGGCCGGTGGCTGTCAGTAACCAGCCCGGTCCCGGCAACTGCCAGTTCTCGCCTTGTTCACGTAGTCCCCGGAAAGCGGCCTGACTGTTCTTGCCCAGGCTGACAACTACGGCCAGCAAACGCAGCGGGACGATATCCAGCGCTGCTAGAATCCGTACCGCGGGTAAACCAAAGTACTGATACTGGCTGCGGCTCGGTGACCAGCTACGGGCCAGACTGACAGCCAGCCGGTAGAGAATAGCACCGAATCCGCCTGCCATCGCGAACCAGAACAGCACGGCAGCCACCTGACGGCCATAGCTGAGTAATTGGGTTTCAGCACAGGCTTTGCCGAGACCAAGCAGAGAGAGATTATCGGTTTTCCGGTTCAGGGCCAGTGCCAGTTGCTCCCGGCAGACGGATTTATCTTCCCGGCTGTAGGCCTGAATGAATGTCTGACTGAAACGATGGCTTTCCTTCCAGCCCAGTGCCACCCAAAGCAGCACCAGATGAAAGAGGCTGTCAAACCAGACCAGTTGATAAAAAGCGATCAGCAGGATCAGCACCGTCATCCACATCAGTGACCAGGCCAGAAGCCCGGATAAGGTGCGCTGGCGGGGCGTGTCGGTGTCTTTATTCACCCGGAGTGCGAGCTGAACTGCAATTTGCTGCCAGGTATGAAGGGGATGGATGCTGGCCGGAACAGGCAGCAGCCAATGTAATGCCAGCGCCCCCCACATCGCCAGCAGGGTCGGATGCTGATTGAGGAGCGCGAGCATTTCATTCATGAGCGGTTCAGCAGCTCCGTCATTTTCACTACCATGGCAGAAGAGCTTTTCGCCGCCAGTGGCAGGAATTCTTCGAAGCTCATCGGAGACTCTTTATCCGCGACATCGGAAATCGCACGCACCACAACAAAAGGCACGTTGAACTGGTGACAGGCTTGTGCGATAGCCGCGGCTTCCATTTCTACGGCAACCACCTGAGGGAAGTGGGTGCGGATACGTTGCTGTTGCTCAGCGCTGCACACGAAAGCATCACCGGTGCAGATCAGTCCGCGAACCGCATGGGTTTCTGTATCGAGCTGGGCAAGCGCCTGCTCAGCTGTCTGCATCAGTTTTTCATCGGACAGGAATGCCGCAGGTTGCTGGGCCATCTGGCCGATTTCATAGCCAAATGCCGTGACATCGGCATCGTGATAACGGACTTCAGTGGAGATCACCACATCACCCACATTCAGGCTGGCATCGAAACCACCGGCTGAACCGGTATTGAGCACGACATCCGGCTCAAAGATTTCCAGCAGTACTGCGGTGCCGACTGCAGCGGCAACCTTACCAATCCCGGATTGCAGCAGGACAACGTCTGCACCGTTCAGGCTGCCGGTGTAAAACGTACAACCGCCTTTTTTCAGAACTTCGCAGTTGTCTAACTGGTCTTTCAGGAAAGCGACTTCCTGTTCCATCGCGCCAATAATGCCGATTTTCATTGATGTTATCTCTTTCTTCAGAGTGGACCGCTTGCAGTGCGGCGAATGGTGGAGATTGTAACAATGCCAGCCATCAGAGAAAAGGCGGCCGGTTGGTGTCGGTGGTGAAGGAAGGGCATAAAAAAGCGAGCGGGGAGGCCGCTCGCTTGTATGCATGGAAGAAAGCCTTACAGACCGAGGAAATCGAGAATGCCGTCCGCAGCACGTCGGCCTTCGTCGATGGCGGTGACCACCAGATCGGAGCCACGAACCGCATCGCCTCCGGCGAAAATTTTCTCGTTGGTGGTCTGGAACGCATGGTTGCCGCTGGTTTGGATCCGGCCCCACTGATCCAGTGCCACGTCGAAGCTCTCCAGCCATGGCATGGCATGCGGCTGGAAACCAAAGGCCATGATGACCGCATCGGCTTCCAGAACATGTTCACTGCCTGCCACCGGCTCCGGACGACGACGTCCGGCTTCATCCGGCTCACCCAGTGCTGTTTTCACCACGCTCACTCCACTGACCTGGCCGCTGCTGTTCACTTCAATACCCAATGGCTGAAGGTTGAACATAAAGTTCACGCCTTCCTCGCGGGCATTTTTCACTTCTCGGCGTGAACCGGGCATATTGGCTTCGTCACGACGGTAGGCACAGATCACATCACTCGCACCCTGGCGAATGGAGGTCCGGACACAGTCCATGGCGGTGTCACCGCCGCCCAGGACCACAACGCGCTTGCCGGCTATGTCGATAAACTCCGGCGCATTTTCTTCCAGATCCATCACCCGGTAGGTGTTGGAGATCAGGAAAGGCAAGGCGTCGTAAACCCCGGCAGCATCTTCGTTTGCCAGTCCGGCACGCATATATTTGTAAGTACCGACGCCCAGGAAAACGGCATCGTATTCGTTGATCAGATCCTGAAGCTGAACGTCTGTACCGACTTCGGTGTTAAGACGGAACTCGACTCCCATTTCGGTGAAAATCCGGCGGCGATTGATCATCACCTCTTTTTCCAGTTTGAACGACGGGATACCGAAGGTCAGCAGGCCGCCGATTTCCGGATAGCGGTCAAACACGACAGGTTTCACCCCATTGCGCACCAGAATGTCAGCACAAGACAGACCCGCAGGCCCAGCCCCGATGATGGCGATTTTCTTGTCGGTCCATTCCACGCCGGACATATCCGGTTTCCAGCCCATCTCAAATGCTTTGTCGGTAATGTATTTTTCGACATTGCCGATGGTCACCGCACCAAAGTCGTCATTCAGGGTACAGGAGCCTTCGCACAGACGATCCTGAGGACACACCCGGCCACAGACTTCCGGCAAAGTATTGGTCTGATGCGACAGTTCAACGGCTTCCAGAATCCGGCCTTCGTTCGCCAGCTTCAGCCACTGCGGAATGTAGTTGTGAACCGGACATTTCCACTCACAATAAGGGTTCCCGCAGTCCAGGCAGCGGTCCGCTTGTGCGCTGGCCTGTTGCTGGGTAAAGGGTTCATAAATTTCGACAAATTCGATTTTACGGATTTCGATCGGCTTCTTTGGCGGATCAACACGCTCAACATCGATAAATTGGTAAATGTTCTGGCTCATTGGATTCCCTCCCTTATTGTGCCTGAACGCGTAGCTCAGCAGCTGAGCGGCTTTGGTGACCCAGCAGTGTATTCACATCTGCCGACTTCGGTTTAGCCAGGAAGAATTTCGGGATCCATTGATCAAAGTTGGCCAGAATTTCCTGTGCACGGCTTGAGCCGGTTTCTTCCAGATGACGGTCAATCAGACCGCGCAGGTGCTCCTGATGGATCGCCAGATCCTGCAGCGGCAGGGCCTCGATCAGTTCAGGGTTGACCCGGCCGGCGAAATCGCCGACTTCATCCAGAATGTAGGCAAAGCCGCCTGTCATCCCGGCGCCAAAGTTCACGCCGGTGTGGCCCAGAATAGCGACGATACCGCCGGTCATATATTCACAGGCGTTGTCACCAGCGCCTTCAACGACCGCGATGGTGCCGGAGTTCCGGACCGCAAAACGTTCACCGGCTTTACCGGCTGCAAACAGCTTCCCGCCGGTTGCACCGTAGAGGCAGGTGTTGCCGATAATTGTTGATTCGTGCGACTTAAAGGCTGAGCCCACAGGCGGACGAATCGAGATCACACCGCCAGTCATGCCTTTCCCGACATAGTCATTGGCATCCCCGGTCAGATACAGGTTCAGGCCACCGGCATTCCAGACGCCGAAAGACTGTCCTGCGGTTCCGGACAGGTACACATTGACCGGATTCGCGGCCATGCCCTGGTTGCCATAGCGCTGGGCGATTTCACCGGACAGGCGGGCACCGAACGAACGGTCGGTGTTGCGGATATCCAGATAAATATCGGCACCGCTTTGCGTTTCAACCGCAGACAGGGCTTCGTCCACCAGTTTCTGGTTCAGCACGCCGGTATCGAACGGTGTATTGGGTTCACTGCAATACAGGGTCTTCCCTTCGACTGGTGTTGGCGCATGCAGCAGGCCACTCAGATCCAGCTTGCTTTGCTTGGCCGTGAAACCAGCCACGACTTCCAGAAGATCGGTCCGGCCAATCAGATCGGTCAGCTTTTCAACCCCAAGTTTTGCCAGCAGTCCGCGAACTTCCTCACCCAGACCGATGAAGTAGTTCATGACCTGCTCCGGCAGACCTTTAAAGAAGTCACGGCGCAGGGTGTCATCCTGAGTGGCCACACCGGTGGCGCAGTTGTTCAGGTGGCAGATGCGTAGGTATTTACAGCCCAGTGCCACCATAGGCGCTGTCCCGAAACCGAAACTTTCGGCGCCCAGAATGGCGGCTTTGACCACATCCAGACCGGTTTTCAGACCACCATCCACTTGCAGGCGGATTTTGTGACGCAGACCGTTGGCGACCAGCGCCTGTTGTGTTTCGGCCAGTCCCAGTTCCCATGGACTGCCCGCATATTTCACGGACGTCAGCGGGCTGGCCCCTGTACCGCCGTCATAACCCGAGACAGTGATCAGATCGGCATACGCTTTCGCTACACCGGTGGCAATGGTGCCGACTCCTGGCTCAGAGACTAGTTTGACGGAAACCATGGCTTTCGGATTGACCTGTTTGAGGTCGAAGATCAGCTGGGCCAGATCCTCAATCGAATAAATATCGTGGTGCGGTGGCGGTGAAATCAGCGTGACGCCCGGTACGGCATAACGCAGTTTGGCAATCTCCGTGGTCACTTTGTGGCCCGGCAGCTGACCGCCTTCGCCCGGTTTTGCCCCTTGCGCGACTTTAATCTGAATGACGTCGGCGTTGACCAGATAGTGCGGGGTGACGCCAAAGCGGCCGGAAGCCACTTGTTTGATGCGTGAATTCCGCTCATTGCCGAAACGGCGAGGATCTTCCCCCCCTTCACCAGAGTTGGAGAAACCGCCCAGACGGTTCATGGCAATTGCCAGCGCTTCGTGTGCTTCCGGACTCAGCGCACCGATGGACATCGCCGCAGAGTCGAAGCGCTTGTAGAGTTCCGTGGCTGCTTCGACGTTTGCAACGTCGATCGGATTGTCCGAGGCTTTCAGTTTCAGCAGGTCACGCAAAGTTGCTGCCGGACGTTCGTTCACCACCCTGGCAAATGCCAGGTAATCTTCGTACTCGCCGCTCTTCACGGCTTTTTGCAGTGTGGTGACCACATCCGGGTTATAAGCGTGGAACTCACCGCCATGGACGAATTTCAGCAGACCGCCATGGTCGATTTGCTTGCGTTTTACAAATGCCTTGCGAGACAGGTTGTAGAGATCCTGCTGGAAGTCCTCAAAGTTTGCACCCTGAATCCGGCTCGAAACGCCCATAAAGCAGAGTTCGACCACATCCGCATGCAGGCCGACGGCTTCAAACAGCTGCGAGCAGCGATAGGAAGCGACGGTTGAGATCCCCATCTTCGACATGATCTTGTACAGACCCTTATCGATACTGTTGCGGAAATTCAGCATGACCTCGCGGTAAGGCTTGTTGATGGCGCCGCTGTCAATTTGTTGCGCCAGCGACTCATACGCCAGATACGGATACACGGCGGTTGCACCAAAGCCCATCAACACAGCGAACTGGTGCGGGTCACGGGCGGCCGCGGTCTCAATAATGATGTTGGCATCGCAGCGCAGACTGGCATTGACCAGACGTGTCTGGACGGCACCCACTGCCATGGCAGCCGGAATTGGCAGCTTCTCTTCGCTGATGCCGCGGTCAGACAGCACCACCAACACGGTGCCGCCGCGAACCAGACGCTCGGCCTGATCACACAGATCGACAATGGCCTGCTTCAGATCTTTTTCTTTCGGATCGAAGTTGATGTCGATGATGCTATTGCGGTAGTGCTGATCGTCCAGTCCCAACAGCTGGACCATATCGGAATAGAGCAGGATCGGCGATTTGAAGGCGACGCGGTGTGCGTGGCCGTCAGTTTCACAGAACACATTCATTTCACGGCCGATACAGGTAGCCAGTGACATCACGTGCTTTTCACGCAACGGGTCAATTGGCGGGTTGGTAACCTGGGCAAACATCTGACGGAAATAATCGGAGATCAGGCGTTCTTTGGATGACAGAACAGCCATCGGGGCATCATCGCCCATCGAACCCGTAGCTTCCTGGCCCATTTCACCCATCACGCGGAGCACCTGATCCAGCTCTTCGCGGCTGACGGCAAACAGTTTTTGGTAGCTGTTCAGTTCATCGGCAGACATTTCCCGGCTGCCGACCTGATCGTCGCCCATGTCTTCAAACGGCACCAAACGGCGGACATGCGTATCCAGCCACTCCTTGTACGGATGGCGTTCCATCAGCTCGTTATCAATGTCGGCAGAATGCCAGATTTTTCCGAATTTTGTATCGATGACCAGCAGCTCTCCCGGACCGACCCGACCTTTCTCGGCCACTTCATCCGGCGCGTAATCCCAGATACCCACTTCAGAGGCCAGGGTGATCAGCTTGTCTTTGGTGATCACATATCGTGCCGGACGCAGGCCGTTGCGGTCCAGGTTACAGGCGGCATAGCGGCCGTCTGACATGACGATACCGGCCGGGCCATCCCAGGGTTCCATGTGCATGGAATTGAAGTCGTAAAAGGCGCGCAGTTTCGGATCCATATCCGGATGATTCTGCCACGCAGGCGGCACCAGCATTCGCATCGCGCGGAAGAGATCCATCCCGCCGGACAGGAAGAGTTCCAGCATATTATCCAGGCTGGAGGAATCCGAACCGGTTTCGTTCACAAAAGGTGCCGCAGTCGCCAGATCCGGCAGCAGCGGCGAAGCGAATTTGTAAGCACGGGCGCGTGCCCACTGGCGGTTTCCGGCAATGGTGTTGATTTCACCGTTGTGGGCCAGATAGCGGAATGGCTGAGCCAGCGGCCAGCGTGGCTGAGTGTTGGTCGAGAATCGCTGGTGGAACAGACAGATCGAGGATTCCAGACGTAAATCGCCTAAATCTTTGTAAAATTTCGGCAGATCGGCGGGCATACACAGCCCTTTGTAGACGATTACCTGGGTCGACAGGCTACAGATATAAAAGTCAGGATCGTTCTGAATGCGTTGCTCAATGCGGCGACGGGCAATATATAGACGACGATCCACATCCCGGGGTTTCCAGCCTGCAGGTGCGTTGATAAAGACCTGAGCGATAGCCGGCAGGGAGTCTTTGGCGATTGGACCCAGAACCTGCGGATTGACCGGCACATCACGCCAGCCTGCAATCGACAGGGTTTCTTTACTGAGTTCTTCTTGAATAATGGTGCGGGCTAGTTCGGCCAGAACCGGATCCTGGCTGAGAAACAGCATACCGACGGCATACTCACGGGCCAGCGGCCAGCCTTGTTCTTTGGCAACCAGCTGATAAAAACTGTCCGGCTTTTTCATTAACAGGCCGCAGCCATCACCGGTCTTGCCATCCGCAGCGATGCCGCCCCGGTGTGTCATACGATCCAAGGCCGATATTGCGGTACGGACCAACTTGTGGCTGGCTTCGCCTTCTGTATGGGCGATCAGGCCGAAGCCACAATTATCTTTTTCCAGCTTTGGGTCATACAGTGTCATTGCAACTCTCCCTTGCGCCTGCTCCATTGAGCAGGGTTACTGCATAATTATGACAATCTCCCTGATTGTCACTCTTGCTTCCAGCGGACTTTCAAACTAACGGCAATTTACAAAAAGGTCAAATTTTCTTTAATTCTGGTCATAAATTCTGAAATATTCAAAGTCACGTATTTATCTATATGATTTTTAAATAAATAATATTTTTTTGAAATATTTTGTTTACATTTTTCAGGGCGTAATTGATGACTTTTTTGCGTCAAAACCAAGAGGATTTTGTTCTCAGGTAAAAATATTGTTAAAAAGAATAAAGCTCTGATTAAATTCAAATAAAAAAGCCAGCTCATGGGAGCTGGCTTTAAATTTTAGTATAAAATCCAGATGAATCAGGATTCAGACAGCATAAGTGAATGGTCTTTCGCTTCCAGCTTAGAATCACCCATCAGATAAGCATCAATTTCTCGGGCACATTCCCGGCCTTCGTTGATACAACGCACGACAAGTGACTGCCCGGTCCGCATATCACCAGCAGCAAATATGCCTGGTTGATTGGTCGCAAAACCTTCAGTCGCGACATTGCCGCATTCATCCAGCGCGATATTCAGCTGAGCGAGTACGCCCTGAGGTTCTGGATGCAGAAAGCCCATCGCCAGAAATGCCAGATCACAAGGAATGACGCGCTCCGACCCCGGTACTTCCGTGAAGCCCGGACGCTCACCCGGTTTGGCATCATTCCAGGTGATGTCGGCGATGCGCAGTGCGGTAACCTGGCCATCATCATTGCCGATGAATTCTTTCGTCAGGATATTCCAGAAACGATCGCAGCCTTCTTCATGGGAAGTTGACGTGCGCAGAATCATCGGATAGGCAGGCCAGGGCTGATTCACCGGGCGCTTCTCCGGCGGCATCGGCATGATTTCAACCTGCGTAATACTGGCTGCGCCATGACGGTTTGAGGTGCCGACACAGTCAGAACCGGTATCACCGCCACCGATGACCACAACATGTTTACCGGCAGCATGAATCTCTGCTGTTTTCAGATCCATGTTGTTGGCGCGGCGGTTGTTCTGACCCAGAAATTCCATCGCAAAGTGCACGCCTTGTAACTCACGGCCCGGGATCGGCAGGTTGCGCGGCACAGTGGAGCCACCGGTCAGCAGCACGACATCGTGTTGTTTGCGCAGTTCACGGGCGTCAATATCCACGCCGATGTGCGCATTAACGACGAATTTGATGCCTGCTTGTGCCATCAGATCCAGCTTCCGATCAATCACGCCCATGCTGAGCTTGAAATCCGGGATGCCAAAGCGCAGCAGCCCGCCTATTTTTTCGTCCCGCTCGTAAACCGTAACGGTGTGGCCGGCGCTGTTGAGCTGTTCAGCTGCTGCCAGCCCGGACGGGCCGGAGCCGATAATCGCCACGCTTTTGCCGGTCCGGCTGCGCGGGGTTTTTGGCTTTGCGTAGCCTTCACGGTAAGCGGTTTCAACGATGGTCTTCTCGATGTTACAGATGGTAATCGGATCCTGATTGATCCCCAGAACACAGGCGCTTTCACAAGGCGCCGGACAAACCCGCCCGGTAAATTCCGGGAAGTTGTTGGTCGAACTCAGGATATGCCAGGCTTCTTCCCAGCTGTCCCGGTAGACCGCATCGTTAAACTCAGGAATGATATTGCCGATTGGACAACCGTTGTGACAGAAAGGCACGCCGCAATCCATGCAGCGAGACGCCTGTGTGCCAATTTTGCTGCCAAAATCGTCGTTCAGAACGAATTCGTTGTTGTCCTGAATGCGGACTTCAGGGGCGATCTTTGACGGCAGTTCACGGCCGTGCTCGAGAAATCCGGTTGCCTTACCCATGGCTCACCTCCAGTGCTTCCTTGTCCTGTGCTTCGGCCGCGGCTTTGCGTTTTTGCAGCACGGCTTTGTAATCGCGCGGCATGACTTTCACGATGTGCCCGAGGTTATCCTCAAAGTTGCCGAGGAAAGTTTCCGCGACGGTACTGCCCGTCAGTTGCTGATGACGGGTGAGCATATCCCTGAGCAGTTCAATGTCTTCGCTGTCCAGCGGATCCAGATCTACCAGTTCCGGATTGAGCTTACTTTCAAAGTCGTTGAACTGATCCCAGACGTACGCGACACCGCCGCTCATCCCGGCTGCAAAGTTACGGCCGGTCTGACCCAGAATGATGGCCACGCCGCCGGTCATGTATTCACAGCCATGGTCGCCCACGCCTTCAACCACTACACGGGCACCGGAGTTACGGACACAGAACCGCTCACCGGCTTTGCCGCGGATGAAAGATTCACCCGAAGTTGCGCCATAGAAGCAAACGTTGCCGACAATAATGTTGTCTTCTGCAATCAGATCCGACTGAGCATCCGGGTAGAGGACCAGCTGACCACCGGACAAGCCTTTGCCCCAGTAGTCGTTGGCATCGCCTTCCACTTCAAAGGTCACGCCTTTCGCCAGGAATGCGCCCAGACTCTGGCCTGCGGAGCCTTTGAACTTCACATGCATGGGCTGTGGCAGACCGGCATCTTTGTAAACTTTGGAGATTTCATTTGACAGCATGGTGCCCACGCTGCGATCGATATTGGTAATCGGGAATGTTGCATTTACCGCTTCACCACGCGTCAGTGCAGGCTGAGCGGCAGCAATCAGCTGACGGTCCAGTACCGCTTCCAGATAGTGGTTTTGGCTGCACTGGTTAAAGATTCCGTCTTCAGCTCGTGCGGGTTCGCGGTGCAGTACCGGACTGAGGTCCAGATTTTTGTATTTCCAGTGACTGATGTTGTCCCGGATTTTCAGATGCTGTGACTGGCCGACCATCTCATCGATGGTGCGGAAACCCAGCTCAGCCATAATTTCACGCAGACCTTCGGCCATGTAACGGAAGAAAGTAACGACATCTTCCACACGGCCGTCAAAGCGTTCACGCAGGGTTTTGTTCTGGGTCGCAATCCCGACCGGGCAGGTGTTCTTATGACACTTACGCATCATGATACAACCTTCCACCACCAGTGCGGCGGTTGCGACCCCCCATTCTTCGGCACCCAGTAGGGTAGCGACAGCAAGGTCACGCGGCGTTTTCATCTGGCCGTCACTCTGGACCACAATGCGGTTGCGCAGGCCGTTTTTCAGCAATGTCTGGTGGGTTTCCGCCAGACCCAGTTCCCACGGCAGACCCGTGTGACGGATGGACGAAATCGGAGATGCACCGGTACCACCGTCAAATCCGGCGATCAGCACCACGTCTGCTTTGGCCTTTGCCACACCGGATGCAATGGTGCCGACCCCGGCTTCAGAGACCAGTTTGACGTTGACGCGGCTCTTACGGTTGGCGTTTTTCAGGTCGAAAATCAGCTGCGCCAGATCCTCTATGGAGTAAATATCGTGGTGCGGCGGCGGTGAAATCAGGCCGACGCCCGGTGTTGAGTGACGGGTTGCGCCGATCCAGTCATCGACTTTATCACCCGGCAACTGACCACCTTCACCTGGCTTGGCACCCTGAGCCATCTTGATTTGCAGCTCGTCGGCATTGGTCAGGTAGTAAGACGTCACCCCGAAACGGCCAGACGCCACTTGCTTGATTGCAGAGCGTTCCCAGTCGCCGTTTTCTTTTTTCTCAAAACGTGCCGGATCTTCACCGCCTTCACCTGAGTTCGATTTTGCGCCAATCCGGTTCATGGCGACGGCCAGCGTCGAGTGGGCTTCGTAGGAAATCGAGCCAAAACTCATTGCACCGGTGGCGAATCGCTTGAGGATCTTTTCAATCGGCTCGACTTCATCCAGCGGGATGCTACGGCTGGGGTCAGCGTTAAATTGCAGCTGGCTGCGCAGGGTGGCGGCATGGTCGCCCTGGCTGTCAACGGCGTGACAGTATTCTTTGAACTGACTGTAGTCTTTGCCACGGGTTGACTGTTGCAACAGTGAAATCGTGGTTGGATTAAACAGGTGCTTTTCACCCCGCTGTTTCCACTGATAAACCCCGCCGACATCCAGCATTTGCAGCGGAATATCACGCAGCGGATAACCGATACGGTGGCGGATCAGCACTTCCTTCGCAATGTCGTCCAGCGTCAGTCCCTGAATCCGGGATACGGTGCCGGTGAAGTATTTGTCGACCACGGCTTTGCTGATCCCCAGCGCTTCGAAGATCTGAGCGCCATGGTAAGACTGCAGGGTTGAGATCCCCATTTTTGAGAAGATCTTCAGCAGGCCGCCGTTGACGGCTTTGCGGAAGTGATTGAAATAGGTATCTGCGTCGGTGGCTTTATCCAGTTTATTGCGTTGCTGCAGAGACACGATGGTCTGGGTGACAATATACGGGTTGATCGCATTGGCACCATAGCCAATCAGGGTGGCAAAGTGATGGGTTTCACGGGCATCCCCGGTCTCAACAACCAGATCACATTTGGCGCGCAGCCCTTTGCGGATCAGGTGATGGTGTACTGCGCCAACAGCCAGCATGGCCGGAATATGCGCGTGCTGCGAATTGACCGGACGGTCGCTCAGGATCAGGATTGAGTAACCATCTTTCACCGCATCTTCCGCGTGCTGGCACAGATGATTCAGTGCCTGTTCCAGCTTGCCGGCTTCGTCACTGGCCTGGAACACAATATCCAGTGTTTTGGCCTGCAGGTGCGGTTTGTCGATGACACGCAGTTTTTCCAGCTCGGCATCACTGAGAACTGGTGAATCCAGCTCCAGTTTCTGGCAGTGCGACGGGCCTTCTTTCAGCAGGTTCTGATCTTCGCCCAGATAGGTTTTGAGCGACATCACCATGCGTTCACGGATCGGATCGATCGGCGGGTTGGTTACCTGTGCAAACAGCTGCTTGAAATAGTGCGACAGATGCTGAGACTGATGCGACAGGATCGCCAGCGGCCAGTCAGCGCCCATGGAGCCCAATGGCTCTTTGCTGTCGCTGGCCATCGGCAGAATGATGTCGTTGACTTCTTCATTGCTGATGCCGAAGGCCTGCTGCTGATGCAGCAGCTTCTCAGCTTCCGGCTGAGTATGGCTGTAATCTGAAGCAGGTAAGTCATTCAGGTGCAGCAGGTTGTCTTTGACCCACTCTTCATAGGGTTGTGCTGCAGCGATGCTGTCTTTGACTTCATCGTCAGAGACAATGCGGCCTTGTTCCAGGTCGGCTACAAATATACGGCCTGGCTGCAGACGACCACGGAAGTGAATGTTCTCCGGTGCGATTTCAACAACGCCGGACTCCGATGCCATCACCAGAAAATCGTCTTTAGTTACGGTATAGCGCGACGGACGCAGACCATTTCGGTCCAGCGTTGCGCCTACGGTAACACCATCGGTGAAACAGACGGAAGCCGGTCCGTCCCAGGGTTCCATCAGATTGGCGTGATACTGGTAGAAAGCACGGCGTTTCGGATCCATGCCCGGGTTTTCCTGCCAGGCTTCCGGGATCAGCATCATCAGGGCATGCGGCAGGGTGCGGCCAGACAGAACCAGCAGTTCCAGTGCCATATCGAAGTTTGCTGAGTCGGATGCACCTTCCTGACAAATCGGCAGCAGCATTTTCAGCTCTTCTTCGCTGAACAGATCTGATTGCAGCAGGGCTTCCCGTGCTTTCATCCAGTTCAGGTTCCCGCGCACAGTGTTGATTTCACCGTTGTGGGCGATAAAGCGGAAAGGCTGGGCCAGGCGCCATCTCGGGAAGGTGTTGGTGGAAAAACGCGAATGAACCAGTGCCAGCGCACTGACCATAGCCGGGTTTTGCAGATCCAGGAAATATTGCGGTACCTGCTCGGTAGTGAGTTGGCCTTTATAGATCAGAGTCTTACTGGAGAATGCGTTGATGTAGAAGTCGTCCCCGATGTTAGCGACGCTTTCCAGACAGACGCGAATTGTGTAGTTACGCAGGACGTAGAGTTTGCGCTCGAGTGTGTCCTGAGGCATCTCGCTGCCGCCAGTCACGAATGCATGTTCGAACTGAGGTTCAGTGCTCAGGGGGTCGGCGCCAATCATGCTGTTGTCAGTTGGCAGAACGCGGTAACCCAGCACCGTCAGACCCAGGCGCTGGGCATTACGGGCCAGAATTTCACGGCACTGTTCCCGTTTGTCTTCATCTTTCGGGAACAGAATGACCCCTACGCCGTAATGTTCAAACGCCGGCAGCGTCAGGCCGATTTTCTGGCATTCCTGCATCAGGAATTCATGAGGCTTTTGCAGCAGGATCCCGGCACCGTCACCACTGCACGGGTCACAGCCCTGACCGCCACGGTGTTCCATCCGTGCCAGCATATCCAGAGCCTGGGTGATCACCTGGTGGGACTTGCGGTTCTTGAGATGGGCGACAAAGCCGATACCACAGGCATCGTGCTCCATTTCAGGGACGTAAAGCCCCTGACCATTCAACGCATGATCTGTCATAACTACATCCTTCCAGTGTAGGGCAGACGGTTCCTCCGCCTGCGATTCCTTCTTTATTGTTATGCCTGCGTAGACTGGTCAGCCGGGCATCATGCGCTGGCTGGCCGCAGGAAGCTGTCTATCTTGCGATGACAGGCGGTCTTGGGTACGTCAGTTCATTGCCGCAGAGCCAAGACATGAAAGCCATCCTGGCGGATGGCAATCTGGTTATATAATGCACACAATGAAAATATATTACAGAACTGTTTGGTGAATTACTATCACTAAATCCGACTTTAGTTGTACGTAACTTCGGGCAAAGCAGGCCCTGTAGTCACATTAATGATTAAAAATTCGTTACATTGTTGTTTGTGTGAATTGTTATTGTGTTTGTATTTTGTTAGAGGAGTATATGACGAAGAGATTCAGGTGGTAATTGTAGTTATTTTATTTCAGATTGATTTTTTGGCATCTTGAATCAGTTGCTCGGGGTATCACCAGAAGAATGCTCTGACAGAGTCAATGTAATCAGTGACAGAACCTTGACGCTGCGAAGTGTCAAACATCACTATTTGGCATATAAAAAAACCACCATATACAGCAGCTTCTTGCAACTGTGTTAAA
The DNA here is from genome assembly GCF_023151555.2 of Photobacterium sp. CCB-ST2H9. Classification (NCBI taxonomy): domain Bacteria; kingdom Pseudomonadati; phylum Pseudomonadota; class Gammaproteobacteria; order Vibrionales; family Vibrionaceae; genus Photobacterium; species Photobacterium sp. CCB-ST2H9. Next base: position 2,939,555 of record NZ_CP100425.1, on the reverse strand, counting down.
TTGTCGTCACGTATTCAGAGGTGCAGTGATATGCCAGCGGGACTGGTCTGGAAAGGATGCAGAGAGGAACAGACATGCAGAATAGACACGGTATGACGCTTGCGGGTGCTGCCTGTACCGCCGTCCCGGCATGGGGCGCTACCGAAGAAAGTATGAGTCTGTCGGCAATTGGCATGGCTGTTCTGATGATGGCGATCCTGACCTCACTCGGCGCCTGGCTGATTCACCACTTAGGTCGTCTGGCTTTTCGTCGGCTTCATGCGACGATTTCCCGTTTGCCGATAGCAGCAGCGATTGTCCGCAGTAAGGACGGAGAACTTTTCTATGCCAACGCTGCCTGCCAGGAATTACTTGGGGTCAGTAAAGTCGGGCGGCGGTATTATTATCCGGAAGGGATTGGGTCCCAAATGATGGCGGATGTGCTGCGTCCGCTGCAGTCCGGAACTGATTTTGACAATGTTGAGGAAACGCTGCGGCTGGGAGGAAATAAAACAGTCCGGGTGCTGATTTCAGGCCAGCTGATGAGTTTTCGCTGGCAGTCAGCCTGGCTGCTGTTTCTTGTTGAGCCTGCCGCGCAGAGTAATCCTTATGTTCAGCTCGAGCAGCGTGTTTTCCAGCGCGTGCTGAACTCCCTGTCTGAACTGGTTTATTTTCAGGATAAAGCCGGGAATATCCTCGGAACCAATACGGCCTTTGATCGTTTCTGGCGGGGACGCCGTGAAGAAGGACTGATTCAGGGCGATCCGACCGGGATCGGCGAGGTGCCTGTCATTCATACCTGGACTACGGCACCAGATGGTTCCAGCCGCTTGCTGGAAACCAACAAGACAACGATGACCGATGAGGAAGGCCAGGTCATCGGGATGCTCAGTATCAGTCATGATGTGACGGACTGGCATGAAATGCAGGAAAGCCTCAAGCAAGAGATTGAAAAGCGAGAGGTAACGGAACAGATCCTGGCCCAGCGAAATACACTGCTCAATTCTATTCTCAATGCCAGTCAGGATCCCATCGGCCTATACAATGAGCACGGGGTCTATGTGGGATGTAACGAACCTTTTGCCCGGGTACTGGGGTTCAGTGCCCGGGAACTGATTGGCAAAACGGCCCGCAATGTGATTGATCCTGAAATGCTGCAGGAGTTTTATCAGACCGATATCAAAGTGCTGAAAGAAGGGGTCACCGTCAAAACGGATGCCTATGTGATTCTTGAGACCGGGCAGCCGGTCTGGTACGAGATCGTCAAATCTCCTTACCGCGATCCGACGGATGGATCTGCCGGGATTCTGCTGATTGCCCGGGATGTGACCGAGCGGAAGCAAGCGGAACAACAGCTTGCCGATGCCATTATGGAGTTGCAGGAGCTGAGTTTTGTGGACAGCCTGACCAAAGTGGCAAACCGTCGCAGCTTTGATGAGCAATTACGTAAACTTTGGCACAGTCATATGCGGGAACAGCAGCCCCTCACCCTGATCCTGTGTGATATCGACAGCTTCAAAGCATATAACGACAACTACGGACACCAGCAGGGCGACTGGGCGCTGCTGGAAGTCGCACAGGTGTTTGACAGTGTGATCCGGCGTGAGACTGACGAAGTGGCCCGCTATGGCGGAGAAGAGTTTGCTTTCCTGTTGCCGAATACGCCGCTGTGCGGCGGTGAGGTCGTTGCGGAAAAAATTCATGACAAAGTGGCGGAGAAAGCCATTCCCCATGGTTTTTCCGATATCAGCGATATTCTGACGGTAAGTCTGGGAGTTGCGACCATGACGCCAATGCCGAATCAGGATTACGGTGAATTGATTGCGATGGCTGACAAAGCGCTATATAAAGCAAAAGCCGACGGACGGAACACCACCCGCCTGATGGCTGAACTCGATGAATTCTGATGCTGCCTGAGGGCAGCATTTTATTGTGACAGGATAATCCATGAAACAAATCAAGATGTTGGCGCAGTTCTATGTCGATCTGCTGGTGAAACTGGGCATTGTGCGCTTCAGCCTGCTGCTGGCATTAGCGCTGGTAGCTCTGGCTGTGGTGGTGCAAGTCGGAGTGACGCTGGCATTGCAGGGAGAAGTGCTGAACATTGATATTGTCCGTTCTGTGTTTTTTGGTTTGTTGATCACTCCCTGGGCGGTGTATTTCCTGTCGGTTGTGGTGGATCAGCTTGAGGACTCCCGTCAGCGGCTGTCCAAACTGGTGAGCAAACTGGAAGAGATGCGCTCGCGTGACCTGACGCTGAATAAACAGCTGAAAGACAATATCACACAATTGAATCAGGAAATTGAAGTCCGGATCAAAGCAGAAGATGAGCGCCGGATTGCCATGGCAGATCTGGAAAGTGAAGTCGCGCAGCGTGAGAGTGCCCAGCTGGAGCTGGCAGAGCAGAGTGCCTTGCTGAAGTCTTTTCTGGATGCATCGCCGGATTTGATTTACTACCGCAATGAAAGAAATGAGTTCTCTGGATGCAACCGGGCCATGGCGGAACTGACCGGAAAAACCGAGCAGGAGCTGGTTGGTCTGACTCCCTGGGATGTCTACAGCGAAGAAGTGGCCAGTAAGATTGTTGAAACCGATCAGCAGGTGTTCACTCAGAATGTCTCTCTGACTTATGAGCAATGGCTGGAATATCCGGATGGCCGCAAAGCTATTTTTGAACTGCGCAAAGTGCCTTTCTACAGTCGTGACGGTCGGCGTCTGGGCCTGATGGGGTTTGGCCGGGATATCACCGAACGCAAGCAGTATCAGGAAGCGCAGGAGAAAGCCAGCCGCGAGAAAACAGCCTTTATCTCAACCATCAGCCATGAATTGCGTACCCCGCTGAACGGGATTGTCGGTCTGAGCCGGATGCTGCTGGAAAGTCCGCTGAGTGATCAGCAGCGCGGCTATATGCGGACGATTTATGTCAGCGCCATCACGCTCGGTAATATTTTCAATGACATCATTGATATGGATAAATCGGATCGCCGTCGGCTGGAGTTGTTGCCGGCACCGCTGGATTTCCATGCCTTTATTGAAGAAATGGGGAATATTTCCGGACTGATGGCCGAACAGAAGGGATTGCGTTTCGATCTGGAACAGCTGACTGAACTGCCGTCTTATGTACAGGTGGACGGGACCCGGCTGCGCCAGGTTCTGTGGAACCTGATCAGCAACGCCACCAAATTCACCAAAGAAGGTGGCGTAATTCTGTCGATCAGCAGTGAGCTGCTGGATGATCAGCAGGCCGAAATCACCTTCGAAATTGAAGACAGCGGGATTGGGATTCCGGAGTCCGAGCTGGATAAAGTCTTTGCGATGTATTACCAGGTGAAACAGGGACAGGACAATCTGCACGCGGTCGGAACGGGGATTGGTCTGGCGGTTTCGCGGCAACTGGTGAATATGATGGGCGGTGATATTCAGGTCAGCTCTGAGGTGGGTGAAGGCAGTACCTTTACCGTGACTATTTGCGTGCCGCTGCTTGAACAGATCACGGAAGATGATGAAACGCCTGTGTTGGCGCAGCGTTCACTGCGCATCTTTATGGTGGAAGATATCGAGCTGAATATCACGGTTGCCAGGGCGCTTCTGGAAGGTCTGGGGCATCAGGTCACCGTTGCGATGCGGGGAGATGAAGCGCTGGAGGCGTTTGAACCAGGACAGTACGATCTGGTGTTACTGGATATCCAGTTGCCGGATATGACAGGCTTTGAGATCGCCAAAATACTGCGTGCTCGTTACCGTCAGCTGCCGCCACTGGTCGCGCTGACGGCCAATGTGATTAAAGATAAAGATGAATATCTGGAGCAGGGGATGGATGATGCCATCAGCAAACCTCTCAGTGTCAAAGCCATCAATATGGTCATTGAGCATCTGATGGAGTTGGAATATGCCCCGGCGAATGAAGCTGCCCCAGTACCTGCACAGGAAACATTAATGAGCGAAGATACCCTGAACAAGCTGCTTGATTTTGAAATGCTCAGTTCTTATGTCGATATCGTCGGGACGAAGCCGGTGTTCGACTCGATTGAAATGTTTGAGAAAATGATGCCGGAATATCTGGCGATTCTGGACTCAAACATGACGGCCAAAGATCAAGACGGTATTAAGTTTGAAGCTCATAAGATCAAAGGAGCGGCGGGATCGATTGGGCTCAAGCGAATCCAGCAGGTGGCGCAGAAGGCACAGTCGCCGGAATTGCCTGCCTGGTGGGAAAATATCGAAGACTGGGTGGATGAAATTAAAAACAGCTACCAGAACGATCTGACACTGCTGAAAGGCTGGCTGGAGAGTCTTGAAAAGTAAGCTGCTTGTTTGAGTGTCATAAAAAAAGCGTCGCATTGCGACGCTTTTTTGCTTCATCTTTCGTGAAGTCGAATCAGAAGGCTGCTCAGCCTTCTTCGATATCACCGCAGAAGCGGTAACCTTCACCGTGGATGGTGGCAATAATTTCCGGGGTATCTGCAACAGATTCGAAGTGTTTGCGAATACGGCGGATGGTCACATCAACAGTACGGTCGTGTGGTTTCAGATCGCGGCCGGTCATTTTCTTCAGCAGTTCTGCACGGGTCTGGATCTTGCCCGGATTCTCGCAGAAATGCAGCAGTGCACGGAACTCAGAACGAGGCAGTTTGAACTGCTCACCGCTTGGGCTGACCAGAGAGCGGCTGTTCAGTTCCAGAGACCAGCCGTTGAACTCATAACGCTCAACCAGACGGCGATCTTCGGCTGCCAGACCCTGGCTCATGGCACGAGTCAGCAGGTTGCGTGCACGAATGGTCAGTTCCCTTGGGTTGAAAGGCTTGGTGATATAGTCATCCGCACCGATTTCCAGACCGAGGATTTTATCGACTTCGTTGTCGCGTCCTGTCAGGAACATCAACGCCATGTCGCCTTGCTCACGCAGCTCACGAGCAAGGAGCAGGCCATTTTTACCCGGCAGGTTAATGTCCATGATGACCAGGTGAACAGGATGTTCAGACAGCATCTTGTGCATTTCTGCACCGTCGCTGGCTTCAAATACTGTATACCCTTCGGCTTCGAAGATGCTTTTCAGGGTGTTACGTGTTACTTGCTCGTCTTCTACAATTAGAATGTGAGGGGTTTGCATTGGCAGTACCTAATTACTCAAAACGGAATCTGGTCTAACACAGAATATGTTAATTCTATAAAAATAATTCGATCACAGGCAAAGTAACAGAACTGTTGCAGTTTGCACTCGTCTTTTCAACTACCTGCTGGTACGCCATCCTCATTTTTCAGCAGACGCTCAAAAATCACCACTGAAAAACCCGACTTTTACGGAACTGGCTACAATTTCCCTTGGATGCTGACGATTGTATGCATTTAACAGCGCACTAACAATATGATTTTATTGTAATGTGCCCGGTTTTTTCGAATTTGTCATGGCATACTAGCCTGTCAGAAACACTATCTTATTGTTATAGCTCAAACAATTTGTTGTTTCAGCAATGAAATGCGGCTGTTAAAAGTTTCTTCAACAGAACAGGATTCGGACTCATGGCGGAAAGCAGCAGACAAAACCACAGTCATGCAATGTCATCAGGAGCGTCGGATTCGCAGGCTCAACACCAGTTATGGCAAAACTATCAGCAGATAATTTTCCGTGCGGTTCAGTCGCCCCCGTTCACAACCTTCGCTATTTTAACAGCATTTAACCCGGAAAGTATTGTGCTCAGTTGTAAGGAAAATCATCAGCGACAGGCCAGCCTTGAAGCAGAGTTATCTGCACTGGGCTATGCATTCCAGCGGCTGGATTGCAGTGCACCGGACGGAAGCTGGCATGAACCCAGTCTGGCCGTTGCCATGGACATTGAGCGTGCATGCGCCGTTGCTGCCCGCTGGCAACAAAATGCTCTGTACTGGGTTGCTCAGCAGCAATTGACGCTGGTTCCGGTGAGGCTTGGGAAGCAAGGATTTTCCCGGTCTGTACTGGGGGCTTGGCAAACATTTCTTCACATTCAAGGATCAGAATAAAGGAGTTGCAAGATGAAAGATTTATTGCCGGATTTGTGTGACCACTATGAACAGGACGTACGCTGGTTACCGTTGCAGCATCGCGACTTTGGCGGTAAGCCCGTTTTTTACGGGGAAGTGGTGACGCTTCGGTGTTTTGAGGATAACAGCCTGGTTAGGGAAATTCTCAATGAAGACGGTACAGGGAAGGTTCTGGTGGTTGACGGACATGGCTCACTGACCCGGGCTTTGCTCGGAGATCAGCTGGCGGCACTTGCCGTTCAAAACAACTGGGAAGGCATTGTGGTCAACGGGGCTGTCCGTGATGTGGTGGCGCTCAGTGAAATGGAGCTCGGTGTGAAAGCCATTGCAGCCTGTCCGTTCAAGACGGAAAAGCGTCAGACTGGTGACCGAAATGTCACGCTGACTGTGGCACACACACTGGTCTATCCCGGCGATATTCTGTATGCCGATCCGAACGGCATTTTGCTGAGTAAAGAGTTGCTTGATTTGTCGGTATTCTGAGCGGGATTTCAGAACCTGAAGCCGATACCCAGCTGATAGACCTGTTCGAGGGATTCATAGTCCATGGTGGCGTGCAGGTTGAGTCTGTTGTTGAGTTCGTACTGACTGCTGAGTTCAACACCCAGCCGGGTATCTTCTTCGATCCGTTCTGAGGTGAAGGCACTGCGCAGGCTGATTTTCGGACTGAAGTTGTACTGCACACCGGAAAGCAGACCGCGTGAAGCAGACTGATACTGATTACCGCTTTTCAGCCGGGTACTGACATAGAGCTGGGTGGAAGGGGAAAGGGCATAAGTGTAGCCACTGTCGATTTGCCAGAGGTCAAACTGTTCGGCGCTGCGAGACTGTGAATCCAGAAACCAGCCCGAGGGCGGCGATGGCATCATTGTTTGTTCTGCCTCCGCAGCTATTGCCGGCTGAGCCAGCAGAAAGAGCAGACAGATGATACTCCCGAATTTCATACCCCATCATCCCTGTAATTCGTATCGCTTCGGGGCCTGGTGTCAGCCCCGTTTAATCCCTTAATACTAGGCCAGAAGTATGAAAGGATTCATGCGATCGAGCTCTGCCTTCCGAGTTACAGCGAAGATTGCGGGAAAGATCAAATTCTGATCAGTCTGTGCTGTTCCTGATACGGGAATACGTCTTCGAACTGACCCTGTGAAATGTTCTGCTGCAGCTGTTGCCAGTAGGCTGGATCAAAGAGATCACTGTGCAGTTCATCAAACAGGGCGCGAACTTTCGGGTTGATCAGCAAGAAGGTACGAAACTCTTCCGGAAACACATCGTTGGTTCCGACGCTGTACCAAGGCTCTGCCGATAACTCATCTTCAGGAAAACGCGGCGGCGGAATCCGGCGGAAGTTCACCTCGGTCATGTAACTGATTTCGTCATAGTCGTAGAAGACAACCCGCTTATGGCGGGTAACGCCGAAGTTTTTGAACAGCATATCACCCGGGAAGATATTCGCGGCGGCCAGTTGTTTGATCGCTTTGCCGTACTCGTCAACCGCATGACGGAGATCTTCATCATTGGCCTGCTCAATATAGAGGTTAAATGGGATCATGCGTCGCTCAATATAGAGGTGTTTAATCATCACTTCGGTATCGGTGACAATCAGACTTGAAGGAGCTACGCCTTGAAGTTCTTCCAGCAATTCGTCGCTGAAGCGGTGACGATCAAAGCTGAAATTGCGGTATTCCTGCGTGTCGGCCATCCGGCCAACCCGGTCGTGTTCTTTTACCAGTTTGTATTTTTCCTTTACCGTGTCCCGGCTCATCTCTTTCTGCGGTGCGAATTTGTCTTTGATGACTTTAAATACAAAGCCGTAAGACGGGAGGGTAAATACGCTCATCACCATTCCCTTGATTCCGGGCGCCAGGACAAACTTGTCGTCGGAGTGTTCCAGATGATGGAGAAACTCCCGGTAAAGCTCTGTTTTGCCATGTTTCTGGCATCCAATGGCGGTGTAAAGCTCAGCATGGGTTTTCTTGGGCAGCAGTTCACTGAGAAAACGGACCAGCGCAGCCGGTGCCGGGGCATAGACCATAAAATAGGAACGTGCGAAACCGAACACGATGCTGACATCGTCGACGTGGCACAGGCAGGCATCAATATAAATCTGGCGCTGTGTTGTCGTGAGCACGGGAAGTACCAGCGGGATCTGAGTATCATCCGCCAGAAGCAAACGGCCAATCAGATAGGCGGCTTTATTCCTGTAGAAAGGTTCCCGGATCAGTTCAAGCCGGGCCTGTTGTATCGTTTGTTGTCCAAATTCCAGTTCCAGTCGCTGGACGATGAGTTCAATATCACGGGCTTTGTCTTCCCATTCCAGCGTGAACGGGGTTTCGTCCATCATCCGCTCAAAAAGGGAATGCGGCCCGTTCGGGGACTGATAAATCCGGGTGAGTGTGGTCGGATAAGGGGGTATGCGGCCCGTCTGCGAGCTGTGGACAAAAAGCTTGTCACGGTTGATATCCCGGTGATCGAAGATTCGGCAATAGACCGAATTGAAGAAGCTTTCTGCAATGTCATATCTGGGATAGTCCAGCAGCAGATCTTCATAGGAAGATTTAACCGCAGTTAAAAACTCACGGTTGGCGTATTGCTTGCCGAGCATGATCTGAATTTGACGGCTGACCAGTTCCACATGATGGTCATAAAAATTGATCCGCTGCTTCAGGGCCTGATGAATGGACATCCAGGCCTGATCCTCAAATCTTTCCTGAGCGCCGGCCGTTACATCCAGAAAACGACCGTACATCGCATCAAAACCCTGGAGTATGGTATGCGCAACCAGCTGTTCCATTGCTGCTGTCATGCCGGATCCCTCCGAAATACTGTTTGTCATTGTTGTCGTTTCCCGGGGATTGGTCCTGCATACCCCGGGGCTTCTCTGGCTCAGGCTGAAAAAATTTACAGCAAGAAATCTGGCCAGAACTTGATTGGGCTGGAAATGGCTGTCTGACTTTCGTGCAAACAGGGAAATAAAACAGCACATCAGGTTTACTATGCTATGGCCTTGGGTGAACTGCAATTGCAGATATGCGATTTAGGAAAAATTTATATTCATCATGCCTCAGCAGTATCAGATGAGCGCTTTCGACACCCGGTGCATGGTTTTTGTTTCAGGACGGTGGAAGCAGATCAAAACAAGCCCGCTTTTCCCCGGGAAAATTGTCTGATTTGGGATGTCACCGATTTTCAGACGGAAAAGCTATATTTCAACGAATGAAAAAATATTTCACTGATGAGTGTTGACTCAATGCTACCGATCGGGTAAACGTAATCAACACGCACACAACATTAGCAATTTTACTAAAAATCATGGCAATGAATCTTATCGGCACCACCACCATTATTATTACCGGCACAACCAGTGTTGGGGCGGGCTGATACGCGTAAGATTTTCAAAAAAAGCCCGCACTCCAGAGTGCGGGCTTTTTTTTACCATGAATTTAACGGTATGTTTTTCCAGTAAAAAATAACAAGACCGGATAAACTTGCCAGACAGTTCAAATTAACGGAAGTGGAGTAGGGAATGCGAGTGCTTAAATTTGGCGGCTCATCGTTAGCGGATGCCGACCGGTTTCTCAGAGCGGCGGATATCATCGCCAGTAATACGCATCAGGGTGAGGTTTCAGTCGTACTGTCAGCACCGGGAAAAGTCACGAATAAACTGGTTTCTGTCATTGAAACAACGGTAACGACCGGCGATGCCGAATTACAGCTCACCGATCTGGAGCAAACTTTTACCGGTTTGTTTGACGGTATTCAGGCACAGCTGCCAGCATTTGACCGTACGGCTGTGGATGCCAAGCTGGCCAGTACCATGGGGCAGCTGAAACAACTGGTTCACGGGATGAAGTTACTGGGCCAGTGTCCGGACAATGTGTACGCCCGTGTCATCAGTAAGGGTGAGCGCCTGTCGATTGTGGCAATGAAATCTGCGCTGGAAGCGAAAGGTTATACTGCCGATCTGATTGATCCTGTGGCTTCCTTGCTGGCACATGGCGATTATCTGGAAGGTCATGTGGACATTGAAGCTTCCACTGAGAACTTCCGTCGTCAGCCGCTGGCAGCGGGTGTGGTGCACATCATGCCGGGCTTCACTGCAGGGAATGCGAAAGGGGAACTGGTGATTCTGGGCCGAAACGGTTCGGATTACTCCGCGGCGGTTCTGGCAGCCTGTTTACGTGCCGAATGCTGTGAAATCTGGACCGATGTGGATGGCGTTTACAACTGCGACCCGCGCCTAGTGCCGGATGCCCGTTTGCTGAAATCTCTCAGCTATCAGGAAGCGATGGAGCTCTCTTACTTTGGTGCTTCCGTACTCCACCCGAAAACCATTGCTCCGATTGCTCAGTTCCACATTCCGTGCCTGATTAAAAACAGTTTCAATCCACAGGGCGCAGGAACCCTGATTGGTCAGGACACTGGTGAAGATAATCTGGCGATCAAAGGCATCACCACCCTGAAAAATCTGACCATGGTCAACGTGTCCGGTCCGGGGATGAAAGGCATGGTCGGTATGGCTGCCCGGGTCTTCGGGGCGATGTCCGCGGCCGGTGTGTCGATTGTGCTGATCACCCAGTCCTCTTCTGAATACAGTATCAGTTTCTGTATTGAAAGTGAGGACAAGCACGTTGCCGAGCAAGCACTGCGGAATAATTTCGAGCTTGAGCTGAAAGAAGGCCTGCTGGAACCGGTTGAGTTTATTGATGATTCTGCAATTGTGACGTTGGTTGGTGACGGCATGCGTACCTCGCGGGGCGTGGCATCGCGGTTCTTCACTTCTCTGGCGGAGGTGAACGTCAACATCGTCGCTATTGCCCAGGGTTCTTCTGAGCGTGCTATTTCAGCCGTGATCCCGGCCAATAAAGTTTCTGAAGCGGTGAAAGCCTGTCACGAGAACCTGTTCAACAGTAAACACTTTCTGGATGTGTTTGTGGTCGGCGTTGGCGGCGTGGGCGGCGAACTGGTCGATCAGATCCAGCGTCAGCAGGAAAAACTGGCTGAAAACGGCATTGTGATCCGGGTCTGTGGTCTGGCAAACAGCCATGGCCTGCTGCTGGATAATAATGGCCTGCCGCTGGAAAACTGGCGTGACACCATGGGGCAGGCGACAGAAGCCTTTAACCTGGCCAGTCTGATCCAACTGGTGCAGCGCCACCATATCATCAACCCGGTGGTCATTGACTGTACGTCGGAACAGTCGATTGCAGATCAGTATGTGGATTTCCTTGCAGCAGGTTTCCATGTGATTACACCGAACAAGAAAGCGAACACCGCCAGCATGGCGTATTACCATCAGCTGCGTCAGGCAGCACGGGTAACCCGCCGTAAATTTATGTACGACACGACAGTGGGTGCAGGTCTGCCGGTCATCGAGAACCTGCAGAACCTGATGGCCGCGGGTGATGAGCTGGAACGGTTTGCCGGCATTCTGTCGGGTTCCCTGTCATTTATTTTTGGGAAGCTGGATGAAGGCATGAGCCTGAGTGAAGCAACCACGGTTGCCCGCAACAATGGCTTTACGGAGCCGGATCCGCGTGATGACCTGTCCGGCATGGATGTTGCCCGTAAGTTGCTGATCCTGGCCCGTGAAGCCGGTTATGCTCTGGAACTGGACGATGTTGTGGTAGAGCCTGCATTGCCGCCGGGCTTTGATCAGAGTGGTGACGTCGAAACCTTTATGCAGCGTCTGCCGGAAGCGGATGCGTATTTCAGGGATCTGGCGGAGAAAGCGGCGGATGAAGGCAAGGTCCTGCGTTACATTGGTGAAATCGACAACGGAAAGTGCACGGTGAAAGTGGCTGCCGTTGATCAGGACAACCCAATGTTCAAAATTAAGGACGGCGAGAATGCATTGGCTTTCTATAGCCGTTACTATCAACCCATTCCTCTGGTACTGCGCGGATACGGTGCCGGTACTGAAGTTACAGCTGCCGGTGTATTCGCTGATTTGATGCGTACCGTCGGCTGGAAACTGGGAGTGTAAGGATGAGTGTTACTGTTTATGCACCGGCATCAATTGGCAATGTCAGTGTGGGTTTTGATGTATTGGGGGCGGCTGTGTCGCCCATTGACGGTACCCTGCTGGGAGACAAAGTCACGGTGTCGGCTGGCCGCGAGCCGTTTACGCTGCGCTGCGAGGGTGATTTTGTTGCAAAACTGCCAGCCGAGCCTGAGCAGAATATTGTCTTTCACTGCTGGCAGGTCTTTTCCCGGGAGCTGGATAAAAAAGGTATTGCTCTACAGCCTGTGTCGATGACGCTGGAGAAAAATATGCCGATTGGCTCCGGTCTGGGTTCCAGTGCCTGCTCGATCGTTGCTGCGCTGGATGCGCTGAACCGTTTTCATGACAACCCGCTGAATGAGACCGAACTGCTGGCGCTGATGGGCGAGATGGAAGGGCAGATTTCTGGTGGTGTGCACTACGACAATGTCGCGCCCTGCTATCTCGGGGGGCTGCAATTGATGGTCGAGGAGCTTGGCATTATCAGCCAGTCCGTCCCATGTTTTGAGAACTGGTACTGGGTCATGGCGTATCCGGGCATTAAAGTGTCTACCGCGGAAGCCCGGGCGATTCTGCCTGCGCAGTATCGCCGTCAGGATGTGATTGCCCACGGCCGTTATCTGGGCGGGTTCCTGCATGCCTGTCACAGCCAGCAGCCGGCCCTTGCCGCGAAAATGATCAAAGATGTCGTCGCGGAACCTTATCGTGAAAGCCTGCTGCCCGGTTTTAAAGAAGCTCGTCAATATGCGCTGGAAGCGGGTGCTCTGGCGAGCGGCATCTCGGGTTCTGGCCCGACAATGTTCAGTATCTGTGATGATCTGGAAGTTGCTGAGCGGATCGCCCGCTGGCTGCAGCAGCATTATGTCCAGAATGATGAAGGATTCGTCCATGTCTGTCGTCTCGACAGCCAGGGTTCAACAGAAATAGGAAGTGAGTATTAACCATGAAGCTGTATAACTTAAAAGATCATCAGGAAGAAGTGTCATTTGCCCAGGCCGTTCGTCAGGGGCTAGGCCGGAATCAGGGCCTGTTTTTTCCTTCTGAACTGCCGGATTTAGGCGATATTGACGCCTTGCTGGCTCAGGATTTTGTGACCCGCAGCAGCCGGATTCTGTCCGCATTCATCGGTGAAGAACTATCGGCAGAAACCGTGCAGCAGATGGTGAGCAATGCCTTTCAGTTCCCGGCACCTGTGGCTCAGGTGAAGGATGGCATTTATGCGCTGGAACTCTTCCACGGCCCGACGCTGGCTTTTAAAGATTTTGGTGGCCGTTTCATGGCGCAGTCACTGGCTGCTGTGTCTGATGCTCAGGGAAATATCACGATTCTGACTGCGACTTCAGGTGATACCGGTGCCGCAGTGGCCCATGCGTTCTATGGCATGGACAACATCAAAGTCGTGATTCTTTATCCGAAAGGTAAGATCAGCCCGCTGCAGGAAAAACTCTTCTGTACCCTGGGCGGAAATATTCACACGGTCGCGGTGAATGGCACTTTCGATGACTGTCAGTCGCTGGTGAAGCAGGCGTTTGATGATGCTGAGCTGCGTCAGGAAGTGGGGCTGAACTCAGCCAACTCGATCAACATCAGCCGTCTGATGGCGCAAATCTGTTATTACTTCGAAGCGGTGGCACAGCTTCCGAAAGAAGCTCGTGGCAATCTGGTGGTCTCGGTGCCAAGTGGTAACTTCGGAAATCTGACAGCGGGTCTGCTGGCGAAAGCACTGGGTTTGCCGGTGAAACGTTTCATCGCAGCAACCAATGTCAACGATACGGTGCCCCGTTATCTGCAAAGTGGTCAGTGGGAGCCGAAAGCGACCATTCCGACCATTTCGAATGCCATGGATGTAAGCCAGCCAAACAACTGGCCACGCATTGAAGAGCTGTGTCAGAAGCAGGGCTGGGGTCTAAGCGAGCTGGGTTATGGCGCTGTGACTGATGAGCAGAGTGCAGAAACCCTGCGTCAGATGGATGCCGAAGGTTACCTGTGTGAGCCGCATGGTGCGATTGCTTACCGCGTGCTGAATGAGCAGCTGCAAGCCGGTGAAACCGGTCTGTTCCTGTGTACTGCGCATCCGGCTAAGTTCAAGGAAGTGGTAGAAGAGATTCTTGAGAAAGAAATCGATCTGCCGGCACCGCTGGCGAAGCACGGTGCAATGGAACTGCTGTCTGAAGAGCGCGATAACGATTTTGAGCAACTGAAAGTGGTACTGCGCGCAGTGCAGCCCGCATAACTAGGTGTGTTCACTGTTCTGCTTGAAAAGCCCCGTTTCGGGGCTTTTTTGTATCCGTCGAAAGAGTTCCTTTTTCAAATGCAGCAATGTGATTCAGGTGTTCTGTTTTTGTCTTGATATTCATGTAACTGCGTCTGATTTTTTGTTTCATTTTTCAGTATGAACTAAGTTTGATATGGCGAGCACAGCCAGGGCAAAGAATCTGGTTCGCTTTTTTAAGTTGGCTGATTGAGGAAATGGAATGAAACTAGGTGAAGTCTTAAAGAAGGAACGGGTGAGGAAAGGGATATCTCTCACAGAGATGAGTCAGTCCTTAGGTTTGCCAGAGAATGAATATCAAGAGATAGAGGCCGGAAACAGCCCCGCGGAGCGTTGGGGAGGTGTACTGGCTCGTATTGCGATCGTCCTGGAAACGCCGTCGGCCAAGTTGGTAACTGAGTCCGGAAGATATGCGGATAAGCGAGAGGGTCAGTCCGGTCCACTGATTCGTGCATATCGGGAAAAGCATGAACTCAGTAAACAAAATGTGATTAATGATGTGAATAATTACATGGCGGGCTGGGACGGACAGGCATTGCTGACCCTGGCGGAATATGAGCAGATTGAGGCCAGCAAGTCCGGGCTGGAAAAATACGGTCCGATTTTTCTGGGGTTTGCAGAGCAAATTGAACAACCGGTGTTCAATTTGTTTTACCCATGTGCTCTCCCTTTTCATGAGTTGGATGATTATCCCTGAGCGAGCTAATTCAGGTATGTCATGATCCCGTGTTGACGTTGATACAGAAAAGCAATATCGGTTAGCAAACGCCGAAGCTTAAAAAGCTGCGGCTTTGTTTTTTGAGACCGGGTGAACCGGCTTTCAGATTCCGGCATTTCTTCGGTCAGGAGATTTGATTATAATTTGATTATCATAGTCAGACAAAGAGTATCAGAGAGTGGAAAGCAAAACGGCCCGTTTTACGGTATTGATGGATCCCAGAAAAAAGCAGGCATTTGAGAAGTTATGCGCCTCTCAGGATCTCACCCCTTCTCAGGTGGTTCGTCAGCTGATCCGTGAGTATCTGGAAAAACATGATGTCACTTATCTGACTGACGATACCACCAAAAACCCTCAGGTGAAGTAATCCGTTACCGGATTGACGCATCCTTCAGACGTCTGTCGCTTTGTCTTCAGGACGGTGTTTTGTGGCCATCTGCTGCGCAGGTAAATCCGGTTGAGTGCTGCTGTCATGAGCGATGGCTGCACTCAAGGCATCTTGGAGTGTCGCGCAGTGAAATTGCTCACCAATCAGTTCAATCACCCCAGCTTTACGCAGTTTGGCTGAAACCCGCGGATTTGCGTTGGAAATCAGCACGGTAATGCCGCGTTTTTGCAGGTTGCTGATTACGGAAGCCAGGGTTTTCAGGCCTGTCATATCGATAAAAGGGACCCATTTCAGGCGGATAATGACCGTGCCGGGATCGGTATGCGTGTTCGCCAGGATCCGGTCGAACTGATCCACGGCACCAAAGAAAAACGGTCCATCGACGGTAAACACCAGCACTCCGGGCGGGAGTTCCAGCATCCCTTGCTGCCTGATTTCATGATGTACTTCCTGATAAGTCGCTTCTTTGACTTCGACACTGCTGGCCATGCGTCGCAGAAAATGGAAGGTCGCCAGTAACACGCCGATGTTGACGGCGACCACCAGATCAGCAAAAACGGTGAGCAGGAAGGTGATCAGCAGAATGACCACATCAGCCGTCGGCGCCCGGCGAATCATCTGAACAAAATGATGGGCTTCACTCATATTCCACGCCACGACAAACAGAATGGCCGCCAGTGCTGCCAGCGGTATGTAACTGGCCAGCGGTGCCAGCGCCAGCAGGATCAGCACCAGCGTCAGTGAATGAATGATGCCAGCCAGCGGGCTGGTACCGCCATTGCGGATGTTGGTGGCAGTCCGGGCAATCGCGCCTGTTGCGGCAAAACCACCCAGTAAGGGAGCGGCGATATTCGCAATGCCCTGGCCAACCAGCTCCTGATTGGAGTTATGGCGCGTATTGGTCATCCCATCGGCGACGACAGCGGAAAGCAGAGACTCAATCGCGCCGAGCATGGCAATGGTAAAAGCCGGGCCGATCAGCTCGATGACCTGATCCCAGCTGGTGGACGGCAAAGAGAATTCAGGCAGCCCCTGAGGGATTCCGCCAAACTGACTGCCGATGGTGGCCACGCCGCTGAACTGAAATACAGACTGAAGCAGCGTGACTACCAGCAAGGCGACCAGTGGCCCCGGAATCCGTCTCATGCCCGGCAATTTCGGAGAAAACAGCGTCAGCAACAGTGCCGTGACTGCCAGTAAGGTAGTCACGACATGAAAATCAGGCAGAACCTGCAGTAACTGATACAGCTTGTTGTGGAAATGCTGGCCGCTGATTGCGGGCAGCCCGAAAAAATACTGCCACTGGCCGACCCAGATCACCACTCCAATGCCGGCTGTAAAGCCGGTGATCACAGGCGCAGGAATAAAGCGGATGATGCTGCCCAGTTTGGTCAGGCCAAGAAAGAGCAGCATGACGCCAGCCATCAGGGTTGCGACCTGTAACCCCGAGATACCGTATTGCGCGGTGATCCCGGACAGCACGACAATGAATGCGCCGGTTGGTCCGGCAATCTGTACCCGGCTGCCCCCCAGGGCAGAGACGAGAAAGCCGGCGACGATCGCGGTATAAAGCCCTTGCTCAGGTTTAGCGCCTGATGCAATGGCAAAAGCCATGGCCAGCGGCAGGGCAACAATCCCGACAATCACGCCTGAAATGATGTTTCTGACCCAGTGTTGGCGCTGGAATAAACCAGCCTGAAAAGCCTCTTTTACCGCAATCATGTCCGACCCGGATAGCAAATGAAGTGATAATTTAATGATAATTACATTATAATGTGGTGGCAATATCATCCAGCATTGGCAAGACCTCGCTGGGCGAATATCCTTAAGTTGATACTTTTATAAAAGAGAGACCGTTGAGCATGAGTGATACCTTACCTCCTTGCCCAGAGTGCAATTCGTCTTATGTCTATGAAGATCAGGACATGTTGATCTGTCCGGAATGTGGCCATGAGTGGATCCAGGGTGAAGTCGCTGTAGATCCGGATGCGCTGGTTGTGAAAGACTCGAACGGCAATGTCCTGCAGGAAGGTGACTTTGTCACCCTGATTAAAGACCTGAAAGTCAAAGGTTCTTCTTCAGTTGCGAAGGTGGGAACCAAAGTGAAGATCAACCGTCTGGTTGACGGTGACCACAACATCGACTGTAAGATCGATGGTATCGGTGCCATGATGCTGAAATCAGAGTTTGTGAAAAAAGCCTGATTCAGCGCTGAGATTCACACCGAAAAGAAAACGCCGCCGCTCAGAAAGCTGCGGCGTTTTTGTTGTTACAGTGGCTCGGCGAAGCCTTACAGCGTGTCTGTAAAGGTACGGGCAATCACATCACGTTGCTGCTCTGGCGTCAGCGAGTTGAAACGTACCGCATAGCCCGAGACACGAATGGTCAGCTGCGGATATTTTTCAGGGTGTGCGACGGCATCTTCCAGCGTTTCACGCTTGAGTACATTGACGTTCAGGTGCTGACCGCCTTCAATCCGTGGCGCCTGTTCAACAGGCAATTCACGGTATTCAAATTCGCCCAGTTCGGCAGCCGGAACTTCCTGCTCGGTGCTGAAGTTTTCTGCGGCACACAGACAACGGGCTGTGCCATTGTCCGTATCCAGCAGCCAGATCGAATTCAGCAATTGTGGGTTGGCCGCTTGGGTGATTTGAATGCCTTTGATCATGGCAGCTCCTTGAGAGTGTTATATCGACAATGAAAGGATTTCAGGTCAGACACTGCGGTCTGCCTCAATGGCATCCTACCGCGTTGTGCCACCGGGCATTTGATCTGTATCAACCGGGTTGCGCCCCCAAGACGGTATCCACTGCACAAATGACGCGCAAAAATGCGCATGATTGGGGCGGAGAATATAAATCATACAACTGAGTGGTCGCTTAATAAGCAGTAAGATGCCGCGAAATCGCTGTAAAGACAGGCTGTTTGTCAGGCAGGAAAAGTTGGCATTGTTCTTTCATTGTAATGTTCAGACCTGATTTGTGAGGAAATCATCATGAGAGCATCTGCTTTGCCAGCCACCACAACCTGTATTCATCATTGTGCCCGTCTGCCACAGGCAAACCGCCCGATCCAGGGCCGGGGCCACTGGCGCACGCCCGTTGGACCGATGAGCCGCCCGAAATCCGCAACCGAATAGCCACACCGCAAGATTCAGGTAAAATGTCGGCTCATGAACTGAGTACGTGCAGCAGGAGCCGACATGTCTGCCCCGGAAACATCTTTTTCTGCCCCTTTTGACTGGGCACAATTCTTACAACAGGAACGCCAGCAAACCTATCTTCAGCAGGCAGAAGCCCGGGTCGCTGAGGAAAGGGCAGCAGGAAAAGCAATTTATCCGCCCGAAGCCTCTGTTTTCAGTGCTTTTGAGGCCACGCCATTTGAGCAGGTGAAGGTGGTGATCCTGGGACAGGATCCATACCATGGTCCCGGTCAGGCACACGGCCTGAGTTTTTCAGTGCAGCCGGGCGTGAAGGTACCGCCTTCGCTGGCCAATATGTACAAAGAACTGGCGACGGATATCGAAAATTTTACCATCCCAGAGCATGGCTGTTTGCAATACTGGGCGGAACAGGGTGTTCTGTTGCTCAATACGGTGCTGACTGTTGAACAGGGAAAAGCCCACTCTCACAGTAAATTTGGCTGGGAAACCTTTACCGATCAGGTCATCGCCAGTCTGAATGAGCATCGGGAAGGTCTGGTTTTTCTGCTTTGGGGCGCTCATGCTCAAAAGAAAGGCAAACATATCGACCGTGAAAAACACTGTGTGCTTGAAGCTGCACATCCGTCACCTTTGTCTGCTTATCGCGGCTTTTTCGGCTGCCGACACTTTTCTCAGGCAAATCAATGGCTGAGAAAAATTCATAAAAGTGAGATTGACTGGCAAATACCTGCACAAATTTAAGCCAACCTAATCTGGATCAAACCCATTTCGGCAGCCCGGTTTACACTTAAAGCTGGAAAGTTAGTGCCCGGGAGGTCGAAATGCTATTGGACAGTATTCACACCGAACATGGTTATATTAGCCGTCTGCTCAGGTTGTTACGCACTAAACTGACTGCGATCAGGGAAGGTCATGAAGTGAATTATCAACTTATTCGCGATATTGTGACTTATCTGCAGAATCAGGCTGAGCACTACCATCATCCCAAAGAGGATGTAATTTATCACTACTACATCAATCATTACGGTAATGAGCAGCGCATTCTGGATCTGGAAGCGGAACACCTCGAGCTGGCGGCTCTGACCGCAGAGTTTGCGGAGACGGTCGACATGATTCTGATGGATGCCGTGATCCCGCTGGACGTGTTTGCTGACAAGCTGAATGTGTTTGTTGAACGGCAGAAACAGCATCTGGAGATGGAGGAGAAACAGGTGTTTCCGGCCATTCGTAAACGCTTTACATCAGCCGACTGGGCCGCTGTTGAGAGTGAATATCAGGATTGCCTGAGTGATCCGCTCTTTGGCCAAGAGGTGTCGGCCCAATACCGGGAACTGGCACGACGCCTGGAGCCGGAAGAATAAATTGCTATTTCATTGTAGAAGCACCGGCGGGGTGCCGGTGCTGTTCGTTATCTGGCGTATTGTACAACCCGGATCTCAGATGTCCACCTCGTCGGTGAACTCATGTAAGATGTCGATTTCCTGAAGTTCCTTTTTCAGGCGCTGTTTATCTTTCAGTGCTTCAATTTCCCGCCATTTCCGTTTTACCGGCTTACTGCGTGAATTACGGCGGGGTAAATCGCTTTCAAGTATATTGTCGAATCCGAAGCTATCCATAGTGCACCTCGCTCAATCCTGAGTATCGCTCAGATCAGGGAGCATATTGCCCCTTGGTCATCAGTTAAATATCACAATATGACTTAGAATAAAATTGAACCATTTCGCATTTGTTACCTATTTGTGAAACTCGTTCATTGCCCTGAAATCGGGCAATGGTTGGTCCAGTGGGCTCCAGACCCCTCAAACACTCACTTTTTCACGGACGCCATTGATTTTTGAGAACTAACTCATCATCATCGCTCAGGTTTTCATCAGTGCCGGGCAGGGAAGACCGGAAAGCCCTGAGCTGGCGCTTTTCAGGAACACGCGATTTCGTGACCTGAGAGCGGCCTATACTGTGATGAAAGCTGAATGAATTCATACCGACTCGCATTGTCGGGTGGGTGGTTAAGCAGGGCGATGAGTACGCTAAGGGGTTGAAGTGACAAGTCAGCTAAATTTCCTGAATGATCTTCTGTGGGGATCGGTCCTGATTTATTTATTGATCGGGGTTGGGATCTTTTTTACCTACCGGTTGGGCTTTATTCAGTTCCGCCATTTTCTGCACATGTTTCAGGTCATGAAGAACAGCCGTAAATCTGATGCGGCGGGTATTTCTTCATTTCAGGCGTTGTGTACCAGTCTGGCAGCCCGGGTCGGAACCGGCAACATGGCCGGTGTGGCCGTGGCACTGACGCTCGGCGGGCCGGGTGCGATTTTCTGGATGTGGCTGATTGCGATGCTGGGGATGGCAACCGCTTTTGCAGAAAGTGCACTGGCTCAGCTGTATAAAACCCGCGATGATGACGGTAACTACCGCGGCGGGCCAGCCTATTACATGGAAAAAGGGCTGGGCATGCGCTGGATGGGCGTGGTCTTCTCTATCTTCCTGATTATTGCGTTTGGTCTGGTTTTCAATGCTGTGCAGGCCAACTCAATTGCCAAAGCGATGAACGTGGCCTTTGGCTGGCAACCGCTTGTGGTGGGGATGGTTCTGGTCGCGCTGACCGGCTTTATTATTTTCGGCGGAATGCGGACCATCGCCCGGACGGCAGAAATTCTGGTTCCGGTCATGGCGATTTGTTATCTGGCACTGGCGCTGGTCGTCGTGGCGATGAATATCGAACAGGTGCCATCCGTGCTGGCGTTGATTTTCCGCAGTGCATTCGGTCTGGAAGAAGCCGCTTCAGGCGCGCTGGGGTATACCATCGCGCAGGGGATGATCAACGGCCTCAAGCGCGGTCTGTTTTCGAATGAAGCCGGGATGGGATCTGCCCCCAACGCGGCGGCATCTGCCACGCCTTATCCGCCGCATCCGGCGTCTCAGGGGTATGTCCAGATGCTGGGGGTGTTCACCGATACCATCGTCATCTGCAGTGCCACGGTTGCGATTATTCTGATTTCGGGCGAATACGTTCCCCACAGTGAAGTGACTGGCATTGAACTGACGCAGCGGGCGCTGTCTTCTCAGGTTGGCGGCTGGGGTGAAATCTTTATCGCCATTGCGATCTTTTTGTTTGCCTTTACATCGCTGGTGGCCAATTACTCCTATGCGGAAACCAATCTGATCTTCCTGGAGCATAACCACAAGGCGGGTCTGGCTATCTTCCGTCTGGTTGTGCTGGGGATGGTGATGTTCGGGGCGCTGGCTGAATTGCCGACGGTCTGGACCATGGCCGATATTTCAATGGGCATGATGGCCATTATTAACCTGATTGCGATTGTGCTGATGTCCGGCACTGTGGTGAAGCTGGCCAGAGACTATAACGCTCAGCTCTCGCTGGGTAAGGTACCGACCTTTGACAGCCGCCAGTATCCTGAGCTGCATGCTCAGTTGGACGAAGAAATCTGGACCCGTTCTCCGGAACGATAGGTCCGACCGATGACAGAGAAAGCAAAAACCACGTGGGTTGTACGTGGTTTTTTTATGCCGAAATGGTACTCTTTGAGGCAGTTTAACGCACAGGAAATCGAAAAATGCTGATTGTGGTCTCGCCTGCCAAAACGCTGGATTATGAATCGCCTTTGGCGACAGAAACTTATACTCAGCCTGAACTCTTGGATCACTCCGCGGAGCTGATCGAGGTCTGCCGGACGCTGACTCCGATGGATATTGCCAGCCTGATGAAGGTGAGTGACAAAATCGCGGGTCTGAATGCCGCACGTTTTGCTGAGTGGCAGCCTGATTTTGCGCCGGCTAACGCCCGACAGGCGATTCTGGCATTTAAAGGTGACGTGTACACCGGGCTGGAAGCCGAAAGCATGCGCGAGGAAGATTTTACTTTTGCACAGCAACATTTACGGATGCTGTCTGGTTTATATGGCCTGTTGCGTCCGCTGGATCTGATGCAGCCTTACCGGCTGGAGATGGGAACCCGGCTGGCAAACGGCCGCGGTGCCAATCTGTATCAGTTCTGGGATAACATCATCACGGATAAACTGAATACCGCACTGGCGGAGCAGGGTGACGATATCCTGATCAATCTGGCTTCAAACGAATATTTTAAAGCGGTGAAGCCGAAATCGCTCAAAGGGAAGGTGGTGACGCCGGTCTTTAAAGACTGTAAGAACGGCCAGTACAAAGTCATCAGTTTCTTTGCAAAAAAAGCGCGAGGTATGATGGCGCGTTATATCATCGATAACCGTCTGACATCGGTTGAACAGCTGAAACAATTTGATGTGGCAGGCTATTATTTCTCGCCGGAAGAATCGACGGATAAAGAGCTGGTGTTCAAGCGCGAAGAACAGTAATCGCAGAAAGCTGAAGTCAGCTTACATGATTGAAAAAAGGGCCGGATGATTCATCCGGCCCTTTTTGTTGTTCAGGTTTTGCAGACAGGACAGCTTACTTCGCAGATTTCTTTTTCGTCGCTTTTTTCTTGGTGCCTGTTTTTTTGTTGTCTTTGGTTTTTTTCTTTTTCTTCACCGTGGTCGGTTTTTTGTTTTTCGGGCGCATGCCTTCAATGAACCGCTCCGGCACTTCTTCTTTCATGTAACGGCCAACCCGTTCGATCATCGCCTGATCATGCGCTTCAACCAGGGAGATGGCAGTCCCTTTCTTACCGGCACGTGCTGTCCGGCCAATACGGTGCAGGTACACATCCGCGGTGCGTGGCATATCGAAGTTGATAACGTGGCTGACATCCGGCAGGTCGATCCCGCGCGCGGCAACATCTGTTGCGATCAGGACATTCACTTCCCCTTCGCTGAAACGACGGATGGTGTTGTTGCGGCTCGCCTGTGCCATTTCGCCCTGAATCCAGCAGCAAGGTACTTGCATCGCCGCCAGCTGATCGCGCAGTTCCGCCAGACGCTCACGGGTTTTGACAAAAATAATGCTGCGCTCGGCCTGCTCTTTCAGGATATTTTCCAGCAGTGCCAGCTTGTGCGTCATGTCGTCACAGCGGTGATAGACTTGCTGAATCTTCTTGCGCTCGCGACGAGGCGGCTCGGCGTTGACTTCAACCGGCTCATTCAAAATGGTGTGGGAAAACTCACGGACCCCTTTGCCTTCCAGCGTTGCCGAGAACAACAGGCTCTGACGGCGCCAGCGGCATTCATCATGCACGCGTTTCACCACAGATCCGAAGCCCATGTCCAGCATGCGGTCAGCTTCATCCAGGATCAGACATTCAATGGCGCGGCAATCGAATTTTTCCCCTTCGATGTATTCCATCAGACGGCCCGGTGTGGCGACCACGATGTCCTGCGTTTTGCCCAGATACTCTGCGTGTTCGTCGTAAGAGATCCCGCCGGTAATGGTGAAGATCTTTAAATCGGTATGTGCGGCCAGTGCTTTCGCCTGCTCGGCGACCTGAATCGCCAGTTCACGGGTTGGCGTCAGGATCAGAACCCGGGCCGGACCCGGCTTGCGGCGCGGGAAGTCCTGCAGGTGCTGAATCATTGGCAGCACAAAGGCTGCAGTTTTTCCGGTACCCGTCGGGGCGGAAGCCAGTACGTCACGGCCATCCAGGGCATGAGGGATAGCTTCAGCCTGTACAACGGTCGGACGGGAAAAGCCCATGTCTTCAATCGCCTGTAGCAGCTGGCCATCTAACTCTAATTCGGAAAAATCTCTCACCTGTCTTACTCCTCGGTCGCTTGCGGCCCGCGTTCATGTCTTGGAGGCGGGCAGAGCACTGCTGTGATTCAGTTAAGGGGCGGCATTATAGTGTGAATTGATGCAAGTATCACCGATTAAAGCACAAAAACTTAGCCAGCCGTTGCCGGATACCATTTTACTCAGAGTTTGAGGTAGAAGGCCCGGGTCAGCTCGGTGAATTCCGGTGAGTACTGGCCGTTCTGATGGATGGTCAGCGTTGTCTGCTCGTGGTCACCGGGCTGGTGCATGAGTTCGATTAAAAGACGGGAAACTGGTTTGGCGTTTGTGCTCCGGACCTGACACAACCGGCGACAGTGCAGCTGATGATCAGCCAGCATCGTCAATAAAGCTTCCCCTTCGGTCAGTGGCAGGATCAGACTGGCGCATCCGTCTGCGGCCAGCAGATGTCTGAGACCGGTCAGCAGCGCCTGATGAGACAGGGTATCAGTATGACGTGCGGTTGCCCGGCGCTGGCAGCTGGCCTGTTCACCACTGTTGAAATAAGGCGGATTACACCAGATCGCGCTGAAAGAACCTGCGGCTTGTGCGGCTGCCCACTCCCGGATGTCCTGTTGTTCGGCCTGAAGGCGGTTGTGCCACGGTGAAGCGGCAAAGTTCTGACGGGCTGCCGCCACAGCTGCCGGATCAATATCAACGGCAAGGATCTTCGGGGCACTGGCCTGAGTGCGTTGTGCCGCCATCAGCGCCAGCAGACCGCTGCCGCAACCGATGTCGAGCAGGGCGTTGCGGCCGGGCGTTATCGCGGATTGCGGGAGCTGTGCCCAGGCACCCAGTAACACGCCGTCGGTACTGACGGGCATCCCGCAACCGTGGTCATCCACGTGGAATTGTTTAAACGTAAAACCTTTTTTCATCGAATGATTCGCGGACGTCGGTTAAGAAAATCGGATCGCTATTATACCCGAAGGCCCGGTAAATCTATGCTGACACTGTAAACTCAGGCCTTATCCTGGTTAAATCCTCTGTTTTGGATGTTTTGTGACCACGTATCGCTATGGTGATGATTTCTGAATTCTTGCCGTTATTTGGTGTAATATTCCGTTAATTTCATCGATAGGCCAAAGAAAGTGGTGTTTTTGGCTGCGAGGTTGCCACTGGCGTTCTTTTGCTTCATTATGCTGCCTCTTTTGCTGCGTATAGTGATATATGCCAGCGCTATAACTTTTATATGCAAATACAACTAAACAACAGACGAGTGGAAGGTGCAGTTTGAAAGACACACTCAAAGTTTCAGATATATTAGCGATTGGTTTCATGACCTTCGCGTTTTTCCTGGGAGCCGGGAATATTATTTTCCCGCCACAAGCCGGTCTGAGTGCGGGGGATAACCTGCTGCCGGCCATGTTCGGCTTTCTGTCGACCGCTGTGGGTCTGCCGCTGATCGGCATTATCGCCGTTGCGGTTGCCGGTGGTGGCTGGAAAGGCCTGACCCGCGATTTGCCGCCATTTATGGCGACTCTGATGGCAGTCCTGATTTTTATCATTATCGGCCCTGCATTTGCTGCACCGCGTACCGGTCTGGTGGCGTATGAAATGGCAGTCAAACCGTTTCTTGAAGATGCCGGACAAACCAGCCTGACCATTTTTTCTGTTGTCTTTTTTGCGCTGGCTCTGTTCTTTGCCTGGTCTCGCGGCAAACTGATTGATTCGATTGGTAAACTGCTGACACCTGCACTGTTTGCGGTGCTGGCAATTCTGGCTGTGGCTGTTTTCATGAACCCGCAAAGTGAGATTCTGTCGGCGCAGGGTGATTACGCCAACATGGCGTTCACGAAAGGTTTCCTGGAAGGTTATAACACCATGGATACCTTCGCGGCGCTGATGTTCGGTATGCTGATTGTGGACGTGATCCGCAGCAAAGGGATCAAAGATGAGAAAGCGACCTGCAAATACCTGATGATGGCGGGTGTGATTGCAGCAGCAGGTCTGGCATTCGTTTATGTTTCTCTGTTCTACCTGGGTGCGACCAGCGCAACAGTTGCTGAAGGTGCCAGCAATGGCGGTGCGATCCTGGCTGGCTATGTTCTGGCACTGTTCGGTCCGGTTGGACAGTACATTCTGTCTGCCATTGTGATGCTGGCCTGTCTGACCACAGCGATTGGCCTGATCAGCGCCTGTTCGGATTACTTCAGTTCACTGACCCGCCTGTCTTATGAGGCTTGGGCTGTGATTCTTGCTGTGATCTGCGGTGTGGTGGCAAATGTGGGTCTGAATCAGCTGATTAGTCTGTCTGTTCCTGTCCTGTTTGCCCTGTATCCGGTCGCTGTGGCACTGGTACTGCTGACTTTTGTACGTCGTTTCCTGCCGAATCCGCGTCTGGCGTACCGTGTGGTGCTGTTGGTCTCTCTGGTCTTCAGCCTGATCGATGCGGCGAAAGTTGTTGGTCTGAACGTATCTTTCCTGAACTTCCTGCCGTTGTTTGAGTACGGCATGGCGTGGACGATGCCGACGCTGCTGGCTCTGGTAGTGACCCGCTTTATCCGTGCGGATATCCGCGAACCGGAAGTACAACAGGCTTAACTTCGGTTTCCTGAAAAAACGCCCCGCAGATGCGGGGCGTTTTTGTTGGTGATGCCTGATTTATGAGGCCTTAAAGGGAATCACCGTATTCTGTCAGTACCTGCTCGCACCATTGCTCGATACGCTCATCACTGAATTCATACTGGCTGTCTTCATCCAGCGCCAGGCCGACAAACAGAGACTTGTCTTCAGTCAGTGCTTTTGACGCTTCAAAGTTGTAGCCCTGATTTGGCCAGTAGCCGACAAACTGAGCGCCGGTTGGCAGCAGTTTATCGTGCAGCATGCCCATGGCGTCCAGATACCATTCGGTATAGCCTTCCTGATCGCCCAGTCCGAACAGCGCAATGGTTTTCCCGGTCAGCGTCAGGCCGTCGAGCTGTTCCCAGACCGCTTCCCAGTCTTCCTGCAGTTCGCCGAAATCCCAGGTTGAGATCCCCAGGATCAGCAGGTCATACTGGTTCATGTCGCTGAGGTTGGCATCTTTGATATTGTGCAGATCCACCAGATCTTCGCCGATGCAATCGCGGATTTTTTCCGCGGTCATTTCGGTATAGCAGGTGGTCGAGCCGTAAAACAGGCCGATTTTCATACTGATAATTCCTGGGGTGGCAACAAATTTGCGCTGATTTTACCCTCTCAGGCGCTTCGGTGCACCCTTCCTTACCCACCAGCTAGTTACATTGCCTGTGAAATTCAGTACTATGCTTCAAAATACTGTATTTATATCCAGATGTTTTAGGAGCGGTGTGACGTGGACAATAACAATGACATCACCCTGATCGAACGCTTTTTAGATGCGATGTGGATGGAGCGGGGGCTGTCGGAAAATACCTTGTCTTCCTACCGGAACGATTTGATGAAGTTACAGCAGTGGCTGGCTGATCGTAGCCGCGATCTGCTCACGCTTCAGTCGAGCGATTTACAGAATTATCAGCAGTGGTTGTTTGATGAAGATTTCAAGCAAAGCTCACGGGCCAGGATGACCTCTGCACTCCGCAGATTGTTCCAGTATTTGCACCGCGAGAAGCTGCGCGATGATGATCCGAGTGCGCTGCTGCACAGCCCGCGTCTCCCGAAGCGTCTGCCGAAAGATATCACTGAAGCGCAGGTCAGTGATTTGCTGAACGCGCCGGATGTTAACGATCCGCTGGAACTGCGCGATAAAGCCATGCTGGAATTGCTGTACGCGACGGGTTTGCGTGTGACCGAACTGGTCAGTCTGAGAATGGATAATGTCAGCCTGCGTCAGGGCGTCGTGCGGGTGACCGGTAAAGGGGACAAAGAGCGGCTGGTTCCGATGGGAGAAGAGGCGCTGGAATGGATTGAGACCTTCCTGAGCCACGGGCGTCCGCAACTGTTGGGCGAGGTCAGCTCCGATGTCCTGTTTCCGAGCAAACGTGCCCGGCAGATGACCCGCCAGACGTTCTGGCACCGGATTAAACATTATGCGGTGATCGCCGGCATTGATGCCGATACTTTGTCGCCGCATGTGATGCGCCATGCCTTTGCAACCCATTTGCTGAATTATGGAGCGGACTTGCGTGTGGTCCAGATGCTGCTGGGACACAGTGATTTATCCACGACTCAGATCTATACTCACGTAGCAACGGAACGCCTGAAACAACTGCATCAGGAGCATCATCCCCGGGCTTAATTTCTGATAACTCCGGCGTATTCGGGTAACGATGATCCAGAAAATGATGCACCTTGTTACAGAGAAGCAGACCATACTGTGAAGTGGGGCTGAGATCCCAATCATGTCCAGTGAAACTCAGCTGGATATGAAATGACTTGCCTTTTGGCGCTGAACTTTGAAAGATGGGCGGACTCTAACGGTCCGTACCTTTATCACACACGTTTTGTTAAGGATGTTTTCATGCCATTTTCCTGCCGTCCCCTGCTTGTTGCGCTGGCTGCGTTCACGGCTTTTTCTGCCAGTGCAGAACCGAACGCCCGTGCCATTGAAGCTACGCTGTCCCCACTGGGTCTGACCGCTGCATCGGTTAAGCCGTCACCCATTCAGGGAATGAGTGAGGTGGTTACTGAGCGCGGCATTATCTATATGTCTGATGATGGCCAGTACTTTCTGGCAGGCCACCTTTATCAGTCGGTCAATGGTGAGCCGGTCAACCTGACGGAACAGAAACTGGCATCTATCAATAAAGACAAACTGAAAGGCATGGAAGGCGAGATGATTGTCTATCCGGCCAAAGATGAAAAATACGTCGTCACCGTGTTTACCGACACCAGCTGCGGTTACTGCCGGAAGTTACACAGTGAAATGCAGGCCTATAATGATGCCGGGATTACCATCCGTTATCTGGCATTCCCGCGTGGCGGTGAGCGTTCGCAGAACTTTGGCGAGATGAGCGCCATCTGGGCTGCCAAAGATCGTGTCAAAGCGATGGACGAAGCCAAAAAAGGCAAACTGGATATCGAACACAGCCCGCACAACGATGATCTGGTGATGAAGCATTATCAGCTGGGTGTTGCAATGGGTGTATCAGGCACGCCTGCACTGGTGCTGCAAGATGGCACCATGCTGCCGGGTTATCAGCCGCCGAGCCGCCTGCTGCAATTTCTCAACAGCCGCAGTTAACGGCGTCATGTCCAGCCCACAGCCCGCAATCATATGCGGGCTGTTGTTTATTCTACCTGCCCTGACGGATATAAAACTGTGAATCAACTGCCCGGCGGATCGTGCCCGGGTACCCGCCATGGCGGTTTTTTGGTATAACAGCTCTCCATCATTTCAGCCTGCACAACACCAACAAGAAATTGCATGAAAATCGAAATCAAACGTCGCCCGGAAGCAGACACCTCAGGTTTTTCGTCTTCGGTTCACCCGTTGTTAAAGCGTATTTATGCCAGTCGCGGCCTGCGCACAGACACAGATTTAGAACGCGGCGCCAGAGGGCTGCACAGTTACGACCAGCTGAACGGGATTGATGCGGCAGTCAGCCTGCTTGTCCATGCCTTGCAGACGCACCAGCGGATCATCATTGTGGGAGATTTCGATGCCGACGGGGCAACGAGTTCGGCCTTGTCGGTGCTGGCGCTGCGCCAGCTGGGATGCCGCAACGTGGATTATCTGGTCCCCAACCGCTTTGATGACGGCTATGGCCTGAGCCCGGAAGTTGTGGAGCAGGCGCAAGCCCGGGGCGCTGAAATGATTATGACGGTGGATAATGGTGTCTCTTCCGTATCCGGTGTTGCCGCTGCGAAAGAGAAAGGCATTCAGGTGCTGGTGACCGATCACCATTTGCCGGGGGAGATTTTGCCCGCAGCAGATGCGATTGTGAATCCGAACCTGCACCAGTGTAATTTTCCGTCGAAGGCGTTGTGCGGCGTCGGTGTGGCATTTTATCTGATGCTCGCGCTGCGTGCAGAGCTGCGCAGGCTGAACTGGTTTACAGAGCAGGGCATTCCCGAGCCCAATCTGGCCGGATTATTGGATCTGGTTGCGCTGGGAACCGTGGCGGATGTGGTGGCACTGGACGGGAACAACCGAATTTTGGTGCACCAGGGACTGCAACGTATCCGGGCCGGACAATGCCGACCGGGGATTCGGGCTCTGATTGAAGTGGCGAACCGTGATGTTTCACGGCTGGTTGCCAGCGATCTGGGATTCGCACTCGGCCCGCGTATTAACGCAGCCGGCCGGTTGGATGACATGTCTTTCGGGGTTGAGCTGCTGCTTTGTGAGGAAATGCAAACAGCGCGGCGGATGGCCGTTGAGCTGGATGGCCTGAATCAGACCCGCAAAGAAATCGAGCAGGGCATGAAAGAAGAAGCGCTGGCGATTTGTGAGCGCTTGAAGTTCAACCAGAAAGACATGCCTTACGGTCTGGCTTTGTATCAGGCGGACTGGCATCAGGGCGTCATCGGAATTCTGGCTTCACGGATTAAAGAACTGTATCACCGCCCGGTGATTGCTTTTGCGTCGGCGGGTGAAGGCGAAATGAAGGGGTCCTGCCGTTCCATTCCGGGGTTGCACATGCGGGATGTACTGGATCGGATTGATACGCGCCAGCCGGGGATGATCCTGAAATTTGGCGGTCATGCAATGGCAGCGGGCCTGACACTGAAAACTTCTCAGTATGAGGCCTTCAGTGCTGCTTTTGATCAGGCGGTACGTGAAGAGCTTGATGAATCGGCGCTCAAAGGGGTGTTACTGACCGATGGTGAACTCGCGGGCCGGGATATGAATCTGGAAACCGCGGAACTGCTGCGTGGTGCCGGCCCCTGGGGACAGCAATTTCCGGAGCCCAGTTTTGATGGCCGGTTTCGCCTGCTGCAGCAGCGGCTGGTCGGCAGTAAACACCTGAAAATGATTCTGGAACCAATTGACGGCGGCAGCATGATTGATGCGATTGCCTTTAACATTGATGTGAGGCGCTGGCCGGATGCGTCGGTACAGCAGGTGGATTTGGTTTATCGTCTGGATGTGAACGAATTCAGGGGTAACCGCAGTGTTCAGCTGATGGTGGAACACCTTGAAGCCGTATGAATTTTTTCGAAACGGAGCCTTGGGCTCCGTTTTCTTTTTGCCGTCCTGAATTTCCGGCTGTCAATCCTGAGGTGGAAATAAAGGATAAGTTTTGTGATCCTCTGTTTATTCTTGCCGCAATTCGCTAAAATCCCCCGGTTGTGTCCGTTTCGGCGAAAAGGCTAAGAAGAGTGGCAATGTTCGAAGTTAATCCAATTAAAAACCGTCTTGAGGATGTGTCTGCACGGACTGACATCCTTAGGGGGTACCTTTGACTACGATGCTAAGAAAGAGCGTCTGGAAGAAGTCAATGCAGAATTAGAACAACCTGATGTATGGAATGAGCCAGAGCGTGCTCAGGCATTGGGTAAAGAGCGTGCAGCGCTGGAAGCGGTGGTAGAAACCATCGACCAGCTGGACCAGGGCGTGGAAGACGTTGAAGGTCTGCTGGAGCTGGCGATTGAGGAGAACGATCAGGAAACTTTTGACGAAATTGGTCCTGAGCTAGATGAGCTGGTCACCAAGCTGGAGCAGCTGGAATTCCGCCGCATGTTCGCTGGCGATCACGATTCGTCCGACTGTTACGTGGACCTGCAGGCAGGTTCAGGCGGTACCGAAGCACAGGATTGGACGTCAATGATGCTGCGCATGTACCTGCGCTGGGCAGAAGCCAAGGGTTTCAAGACAGAAGTGATTGAAGTCTCTGAAGGTGATGTTGCGGGTCTGAAATCGGCAACGGTGAAAATCACCGGCGAATATGCATACGGCTGGCTGCGCACCGAAACCGGTGTTCATCGTCTGGTCCGTAAGTCACCGTTTGACTCAGGCGGCCGTCGTCATACGTCTTTTGCGTCTGCTTTCGTGTACCCGGAAGTGGATGACAATATTGATATCGATATCAATCCATCCGATCTGCGTATCGACGTTTACCGTGCGTCCGGTGCGGGTGGTCAGCATGTTAACACCACGGAATCTGCGGTACGGATTACGCACGTACCAACCAATACTGTGGTTCAGTGCCAGAATGACCGTTCTCAGCACAAGAACAAAGATCAGGCCATGAAACAGCTGAAAGCGAAGCTGTTTGAACTGGAAATGCAAAAGCAGAACGCCGAGAAACAGGCGAATGAAGATGCGAAGTCTGATATCGGCTGGGGAAGCCAGATCCGCTCTTATGTGCTGGATGATTCCCGAATCAAAGATCTGCGTACCGGTGTCGAAAACCGCAACACCCAGGCGGTGCTGGACGGCGACCTGGACCGCTTCATTGAAGCAAGCCTGAAATCCGGTCTGTAATACCGGCCCTGAACTGTTGTTAAGGTTAACCATGACTGAACTAGTACAAGACGAGAACAAACTGATTGCTGAGCGCCGCGCGAAACTGGAACAGATTCGTCAGGATTGCAAAGCAAACGGCCACCCGAACGATTTTCGCCGCGACAGCCTGGCTGCCGATCTTCAGACTGCTTTTGGTGAAAAGACCAAGGAAGAGCTGGAAGAAGCAGGTCAAGTGGTTGCGATTGCTGGCCGTATCATGGCCAAACGTGGTCCATTCCTGGCCATTCAGGATGTATCCGGCCGTATTCAGGCTTACGCTTCGAAAGATGTACAAAAAGAGCTGAAGGAAAAATATTCAGGTCTGGATATCGGTGACATCATCGGTATCAAAGGTGTGCTGCATAAATCCGGTAAAGGCGACCTGTACGTCAATATGGATGAGTACCAGCTGCTGACGAAAGCACTGCGTCCGCTGCCGGAAAAATTCCACGGTCTGACCGACCAGGAAATGCGCTACCGTCAGCGTTATGTGGATCTGATCGTGAATGAAGAATCCCGTAACACCATGCTGATGCGCTCGAAAGTGGTGAACGCGATTCGTCAGTTCATGACCACCAAAGGCTTCATGGAAGTGGAAACGCCGATGATGCACGTGATCCCGGGCGGTGCGACTGCACGTCCTTTCATCACGCATCACAATGCGCTGGACATCGACATGTACCTGCGTGTTGCGCCTGAGCTGTACCTCAAGCGTCTGGTTGTGGGTGGCTTTGAGCGTGTGTTCGAAATCAACCGTAACTTCCGTAACGAAGGTCTGTCTCCACGCCACAACCCGGAATTCACCATGATGGAATTCTATATGGCGTATGCGGACTATCGTGATCTGATGGACCTGACCGAAGAGATGCTGAGCTCCATTGCGCTGGATCTGTGCGGTACGACAGGTCTGCCATACGGTGATGAGACCATTGAGTTCAAAGGTCCATATCCTCGCATGAGCATGCTGGAAGCGATCAAGCACTACAACCCGAACAACGAAACCATTCAGGGTCTGACTTATGAGCAGGTTCAGGATCGTGACCTGATGGTGAGCATTGCGAAATCGCTGCACATTGAGGTGGAGTCGTTCTGGACTTGTGGTCAGCTGCTGGAAGAAATCTTCGGTGAAACTGCTGAGCCGAAACTGCTGCAGCCAACATTCATCACAGAATATCCTGCAGACATTTCTCCGCTGGCGCGTCGTAATGATGAAAACCCGTTCATCACTGACCGTTTTGAGTTCTTCATCGGTGGCCGCGAAGTGGCAAACGGCTTCTCGGAGCTGAACGATGCAGAAGATCAGGACCAGCGCTTCAAAGCGCAGGTGGATGCGAAAGACGCCGGTGATGATGAAGCGATGTTCTATGACGCTGACTACATTACGGCGCTGGAGCATGGCCTGCCACCAACAGCTGGCCAGGGCATCGGGATTGACCGTCTGGTGATGCTGTTTACCAACAGCCACACGATTCGTGATGTGATTCTGTTCCCGGCCATGCGCCCGCAGAACAATCAGTAATAGCGAATCGCTCTGAATCTGAAAAGCCACTTCCCCGGAAGTGGCTTTTTTTGTCTCAGCCAGAACATGATCTGAGTCCGGCAAGCATACTTCTGTTTTATATAACATTTTTTATCTGAAGACATAGCATCAATTATGGAATTAATGTCATAATTCAGCCTTTGTGGTGATGGACAATCCTTAGGAAAAAGAATGAAAAAAGTAGCATGCGCTGTGTTGGCTGGATTGATGCTCAGTGGCTGTGTTTCGACGGAACTGACGCCTCCTCCGACAGATTTTTCAGGCAATTTGCCTGAAGAACTGAAAGAGAGATTTGCAACACTCAATGATTGGCCGCCGGAAGGGAGCCGAGGTGAAGTCCGCACTTTCCATTTTGACAGCGAGCGTTCGTTGTTAACAGTTATTCATCAGCTGCGCAGTACCCGCTGGCAATGGCGAATGGATCAGTCCAAGGTGAAGCCGGAATTGATGGATACTGCGTGTGAGCAATTTGCAGAAGCCATTGAACAGGGACTGGGCGTTCGCTTCTGGTATACGGGAGCTGGTGGTTTTGTCAGTGACCCTGTGTCCCGGGAAACCTGCGCCGCAAATAAATCCTGATTTACGGCACTTGCCCATACCTGATTGAAGAAAAGCCAAAAAATATCACCGGATGCTCAGGCAAAAGGTGATATTTTTGTTATGTGAGGTTTTCGTCACATATACTTGTGAAATACCGAATTGCATTTTTGATGAAAAAAGCATCGCAGTGTTCGTACGGTGTTCGGCAGAATAGGTGATCGAATGGGACAGGGTGCAAGCAAAGAAATCTGGCACGGGGAGTTAGTCCTGCTTGGCGGGCAGACAATTCCCTGGCTACATGCTCTGGAGCAGGTCGGGTGGATTTGCCACCATTGCCATGACTTAAGGGCAGCCGAAACGCTGTTGCTCGAAACCGGCCCGTGTCTCGGGGTGGTCGACCTCAGTCACGATGATTTCAGCCTGAATGCCATCGCCGGTCTGGTGAACCGCCATAAACAGGTACGCTGGCTGGCGCTGGTTCGTGATGAACAACTGAATATTGAATCGGTCTGCCAGTTTATCGTCAGTTTCTGTCTCGATTACTTCACTTCCCCCATTCCTGAAGCGCAACTGTTAAAAACTCTTGGCCATCAGCGCGGCATGTTAACGCTTGAGCGAAAAGTCTGGCCCAAACTCGGCCAGTTCAGTCAGCAGGGCGTGCAGGGTGATACGCCGGTGATGAAAAAGTTGCTGCAGCACGTCAAACGTCTGGCAGCTGCCGATATGCCGGTGCTGATTCAGGGTGAAATTGGAACGGGTAAGGAAATGGTAGCGGAGGCCATCTTCCAGGCTTCGACCCGGGCCAAGGGCCGGTTTGTGACCGTGAACTGTTCCGGTGTGAATGCGAACTGGACACTCAATGGTTTGCCTGCCGAATGTTGTTTCGTTACCGCACAGGATGGTGTTCTGTTTCTGAATGAGGTGACCTCGCTGGCACCTGCCCGGCAGCAGGAATTATTGCAATGGCTTCAGGAAGGGCGTTTCACGAAAGAAAATGGCACTGTGGTGTCCGCTGAACCCAGACTCATTGTCGCCACGCATTACCCGCTCGATACACTGGTCAGTGAAGGACAGCTCAATAAGGAGCTGTTTTATCGTTTGAATGTACTCAGTCTGGCTGTCCCGCCACTGCGGGAACGCGGTGATGACTTACTGTCCCTGGCCAATGCGCTGTTGCTGAAATATGCCCGGCAGTATAACTGCGGGGTGAAAGCTTTTTCTGATGATGCCCGACAGGCGATTATGACCTACAACTGGCCGGGCAATGTTCAGGAACTGATCGGCCGTATCAAAAGGGCCGTATTGCTGACCGAGCAAAAGAATATTGAAGCGGATCACCTTGAACTGCCCCGGCAGTCAGATGATAAACAAAGCCTCAAGAAAATCCGTGAAGAGTCGGAGCGCAGCGCACTGCTGAGCGTTCTGGAAAACAACCGGGGTCAGATCACGGCGGCAGCCCGCGAACTCGGGGTTTCCCGGGCGACGATGTACCGGTTGCTGAATAAACATGACCTGATCCCGCCGCCGCGGGATCTGGGTCAGAATTCCTGACTAGGCAGAGGTGCCGACTGTTTCTGGTAACGGGAACACTCTGTCGTATGCCAGGTTGTAGAGGTAGGCATAAATCAGATAGAACACGACCAAACCCAGATCCATGACCAGGGCCGCCCAGGGGCTGATGTCCAGCCACCAGGCCATGATGGGCAGGGTGATCCACAGCAGGCTGAGCTCAAATCCTAATGCATGCACGAAGCGGTGTTTCGTATTTTTCTGCAACTGGCCGCTGTATCTGAGCATGGCATGATCAAACAACAGGTTATAGGCATAGTTCCAGACCGTTGCAATGACCGAAAAAACAACGCCCAGAATCCCGATATGGGCCATCTCAAAGCCGAATCCGTAGCTGAGTACCAAAGTGATCAGCACCAGGGCGATGCCTTCAAATCCGATCGCGTGGCGGACTCTGTCCCAATGTGTACGCATGTGTGTTACCTCAATTTTGAATCACCGTTCTGATGCGTATACTAATCAGAATATTGATAGATAAAAGTTAGTAACTATCGTTTTTAAAGATAGATGGGGCGGAGATGCATTTTTCACTCGAACAGCTCAGAGCTTTTGTCGCCGCAGCAGAAACCGGATCATTTTCGGCAGCAGCACGGCAGATGGGCAAGGCGCAGTCCGTTATCAGTACGGCCATTTCAAATCTGGAGACAGACTTTCACTTGGCACTGTTTGACCGAAGTGGCAAAAAGCCGGTTCTGACCTCTGAGGGGCAAGCGTTGTTGATGAAAGCCCGTCGGGTACTGGCGCAGTGCGGTGAGCTGCAAGTGGCCGCCGATAGCTTCCAGCAGGGAGTGGAACCGAAATTAACGCTGGGTGTGGAGTCGATGGCATTGCTGCCGGCTCTGGCGGATGTGCTGAAGGCGTTTGAGATCAGGTATCCGCTGGTGGAAGTTGAAATCCTGACGGTTGGGACAGGCGATGTCATGAAGTTACTGCATGACGGCAGGGTTCAGCTGGCGCTCATGGTACAGCTGGCTTTTCTGAATCCGGAGATCACGGTGCATGGCCTCGGGCAGGTGGAGGTCTGGTGTGTGGCAGCCAGCGACCATCCGCTTGCTGCGCTCAAGACCGTCGACTGGGCTGATCTCCGGCAGCACCGTCAGGTGTTGCTGACGGGCCGTTACGGGCAGGACAGCGAAGGGTGGCGAGTCTCTGATACGATTTGGCGAACCGAGCATATTCTGTCGGCGATTGAGCTGATTCAGCGCGGGATTGGCTGGACGGTACTGCCGGCAGAAACTGTCAGGGATAAAGTGCTGACCGGACAGCTGGTCCGGCTGGAACCGGCATTTGAAGCGCAGGCATGGAAGCAGCCCGTGGATCTCGCCTGGAGCAGCCGGTATGCACTTGGTCCGGCCGGGAAATTGCTGTGTACGATGCTGAAATCGATGGTGCTTTCCTGACAACAGGTTCGGTGTTGTTGCAGATCATTTGCGGTAAGAGGAAAACCCTGAAAATTTATCTATCGCTGTTGTTTCCCTCTGATTCTCAGCGATAGATTGCATAATTATCCGACTATTTGGCTTTTTATCAGAGAAAACAAAATAACTTCTTGTTTTTGATGCATTATCGGGCAAGAATATGCTTCATATCACATCATTCTACCTTATAACCAGGAGGAACATACAATGAGCACATTCAACACAAAATGTCTGCGTCCTGCTGGTGATTCGGATCGAAATTCCCATCAGCATTAAGCTCACTGACCTCTGGTCACTGATCTTAAATACTTTCTACAGTAATTCACTGTGTAAATGGGCCGCGGATACGTCTGTCGCGGCTAGTCAGTTGTCAGCCTGAAAACGGTCGTATTTGCGTCCCTCCATGTTTTATTCAACGGAGAGCACTCTCATGCGCCAATCAGTCTATTTACGTTTTGCTGTTTTACTTATTCGTCTTGATCTTCATCGTGAAGAAGAAGCATGGCGTCGCGAATACCGACGGATGCAGTTTCATTTACCTCAACTGTCTTCACATATTCTGAAAGATATGGGAATTGACAAAGATATGCGCGTCGATTCAGCGCTGGCCGGTCAACGAGCCATGCGTAAGAGCCGTCACCTCAGGCGAGCATTTCGGTCGCGAAGTCTGACGTAATCGCTGGCCTTACTCTGCGGAGTAAGGCCAGAAAGAACCCAACGGCCCCCGTTTTAGCGGGGGCTTTTGTTTTCAGCTTCAGTGGAATTACGGACAAGGATTTGAATAAGTGAGCCCAACTTGCTCAAGATCTGCCAGAATTTCAGCATTGAGTTCTACCGACAGACTGTCGATATTCGCCTCCAGCTGAGTCAGATTCGTCGCGCCAATCAGGGTTGACGCATTGAACGGTTGCTGATTCACAAAAGCCAACGCCATTTGTGCCGGATCCAGTCCATGCTTTTTCGCTACTTTCACATAAGCTTCCGTTGCTGCAACACCTTGGGGGGTAAAGTAGCGGACGAAGCGCTCGAACAGCGTACAGCGGGCGCCTGCAGGTTTTTGACCATTGAGGTATTTACCACTGAGAATTCCGAATGCCATCGGAGAATAAGCCAGTAATTTCACGCCCTCATAATGGCTGATTTCCGAAAGACCGACCTCAAAGCTGCGATTGAGCAAGTTATATGGGTTTTGTATGGTGACTACCCGCGGCAGGTCATGTTTTTCTGCCAGACGTAAAAAGGACATCACGCCCCACGGGGTTTCATTTGACAGTCCGATGTAACGGATTTTACCGGCACGCACCAGTTCGGCCAGTGCTTCCAGTGAATCCGTTAAAGTGACGCCAGTATTTTCATCCGGGTAAGGATAATTCAGCTTGCCAAAACAGTTTGTTTCGCGCTGCGGCCAGTGTAACTGATAGAGATCGATATAATCAGTTTGCAGTCGTTCCAGGCTGTTTTCAACGGCTTCATGAATGTTCCGCCAGTCCAGCGCCATCTGATTTCGGATATGCGGCACATTACGCGGCCCCGCAACCTTGGTTGCAAGAATGACTTTGTCTCGCTTGCCGGATTTTTTCAGCCAGCTGCCAATATAGGATTCTGTCAGTCCCTGTGTTTCTGCTTTGGGCGGTACCGGATACATTTCAGCAGTATCGATCAGGTTGACACCGCGCTCCAGAGCGAAGTCGAGCTGGCTGTGGGCTTCGGCTTCGGTATTCTGTTCACCAAATGTCATGGTACCCAGACCAATCTGACTGACTTCGAGAGATGAATGGGGGATCTTATGGTATTTCATTTGCCCTCCTTGGACCGCAAATTCACTTTGACTATAACCTAGGATGTAGCGGCTGAAAAGCGGCAGGAAAATAGGGGGTTAGCACAAAATGTGCCGGTCGTTTTGTTGCGACAATAATGCAAGCCTGACCTTAGAGCGCCGGGAACAAAGTGGCCGCCTTGCTGAACGGACAATGTTCGCACATAGTTAAATCAGTTCCCTGACTGAGGAGTGGCCATGAAATTGTCCCAATTCAAGCACTGGGTGAAGTCGCCCGGTGAGGATGTGCCGAGATGTGTGCTGACCAGTTATGCCGGTCAGGCGGCTTATTTGATGGAAGTCGAGTACAGGCACCACCTTGAGCCGTTGAAAGATGACGACGATAATACACTGCACTTTCAGAATATGGAGCAGGTGAGGGAGTTCTTGAGGCCGCTGGGCGTGAAATCGATCACGCTGCGAATGATCGACCCGCATGACGAATTTTCCCCGGACGGCAAACCACAATGCTGTCAGGACGAGATGACAATTCCACTGTAATTCCGGGCTGTCAGAGCATGAAATGGCGGGCCAGCAGTTCGGCAGTAAATTGTGTTTTGAGATAAAAGCCGCGTGGCAGGGTTTTGATGGGCTGGCCGTTGGCCCCATAGGCTTCTGTCAGGGCTTTGCTGTTGGCCGCTTTCGGCCGGAGTTGCAGGACTTCACCATGCCGGGCGGTGATTTGTTCCACTTTGCCCAGAACGATCAGATCCATCAGTTCTTCCCAGTCGCGCCGCAGGCGAGCTTCTTCATCTGCTGAAGGGCTCCAGAGCAAAGGAGAGCCGACATGGCGTTCAGCCAGCGGAATTTCGCGTTCACCTTCGACTGGAATCCACAGTACCCGCGCCAGTTTGTGTCTGATATGGCTGTTTTCCCAACTGACGCCATGCAGGCCCGTCAGGGGGGCGACGCAGACAAAGGTGGTTTCCAGAGGTTTCCCC
This sequence comes from Photobacterium sp. CCB-ST2H9, assembly GCF_023151555.2. NCBI lineage: Bacteria > Pseudomonadati > Pseudomonadota > Gammaproteobacteria > Vibrionales > Vibrionaceae > Photobacterium > Photobacterium sp. CCB-ST2H9. Next base: position 2,899,145 of record NZ_CP100425.1, on the reverse strand, counting down.
TGGTGACTGATCGGGATCGTTTTCAGTTCAATACCAAGCTCGGTAAAGTCGGGGACAGGCTGACTGCCGGCTGTGGCACCCAAATGCCATTCCAGAAGCTGGCCGACCCAGCCTTTATCACGACGCAGATCCGGTGGGGTGACTTGTCCTGCCTGCTCGGCCAGTTCTCCCAGCGTGTAACCAGCAAGTGCCTGTGCCCGCGCCAGCAGCTCGGATTCAGAGGTTGGGGGAGAATTTTGGGGCATCGTCATTAGCAGGTATGTCGTACAGGCAATCAGAGAACAGCGTATGGTAACACAATCATCAGGATCCGGGAGAGCTTGCGATAAAGATCAGCCCGACGGTGGAGATCTTCTCCAAAGATATCCACAGGTAATTTTTCGAACAAAGTGCACATTCTCTGAGCTGGATGGATTTACAGGGTATTGCGTGGAATTTGAACGACGGTCTGGTGTTTATTTCACCAGGCACCTCCCTGAGTTGTGGATAAATGTAAAGTTGGTTGATCTTTGACCACCGCTGAAGATCCGCTGAATAAGATTGAATCTATTCTCATAGATATACGTAATAATTGATTTTAAGTTAATGGTTTTTAAGTGATTATTTATTCTGTTCATATCCGAAATAAGAAACCGCTTGTTTTGGTTTTGTTGATTAAATCAGCAATAACAGAGTTTCTACACAAAACTATCCACAGAAAGCGTGAATAAATGTGGGAGAGGTCTCATTTCTCTGTTTATAACCTCCTGTTCAGTGAGAAGTTATCCATAAAGTGAGTGCCAGGTAGGAAAAAACAGTGATTGATGACAATGAATGTTTACCCTGAGCCTATTTCTGTGAAAAAATCACTGTTAATTGATATTTTTACTTGAGGTCGTCCAGTGATTGATGGCGATGGATACCGCCCTAATGTGGGGATAGTTATCTGTAACAGCCATGGCCAGGTATTTTGGGCTCGACGATATGGACAACACTCTTGGCAGTTTCCGCAAGGCGGTATCGATGAGGGGGAAACTCCTGAACAGGCCATGTACCGTGAACTGTATGAGGAAGTGGGTCTGACCAAAAAGGACGTCAGGATTTTGGCATCCAGCCGCCATTGGCTGAGATACAAGTTACCGAAGCGTCTGGTCCGGTGGGACTCCAAACCGGTTTGTATCGGGCAAAAGCAAAAGTGGTTTTTGCTGAGTCTGGAGTGCGATGAGTCTAAGGTGAACATGCAGCGTGGCACCACCCCGGAATTTGATGGCTGGCGTTGGGTCAGTTACTGGTATCCGGTACGTCAGGTTGTGTCCTTCAAACGGGATGTATATCGCCGGGCGCTGAAAGAATTCGCGGCGATGGCGATGCCGTTTAAGGAACGTAAGGAACGGAAATCGAAACGTAAAAACAGGCGAGGTTAACCCAAGGGATCATAATGCTTATGCTGACCCAGCTCAGAGAAATCGTAGAGAAAGTTGCCAGCGCGCCGACCTTGCTCGAAGCGTTGGATGTCTTGGTGGTCAGTATTTGTGATGCAATGAAGACGGAGTGTTGCTCTGTCTACATTGTGGATGAGCATCGGCAGCAATATATGCTGATGGCGACCCAAGGGTTAACCAAACCCTCATATCAGGTTGGGCTCAGTTTTAATGAAGGTCTGGTCGGTCTGGTCGGCCGCCAGGCGGAACCCGTCAACGTGGCTGATGCCAGCAGTCATCCCAATTTTAAGCATATCCCCGGTACCAACGAAGAATCCTTCCGCTCCTTTTTTGGCACACCGATTATTCATCAGCGTAAAGTTCTTGGCGTACTGGTGATTCAGCAGCGCGAAAAGCGTGAATTCACGGAAAGCGAAGAGTCCTTTATGGTGACGCTGGCGGCACAGCTGGCGGTCATTCTGGCGCATGCAAAAGCACAGGGGATGTGGCCGGATCAACGGGATGGCCTGCATCTGACCGGATCCGCTGCATCCACAGGCGTTGCGGTTGCAAAAGCCTGGTGGGACGACAACCAGCCAAGATTGGAAGTGGTGAGCCCGGCATCCTGTCTGGACCGGGAAGCCGAGCAGGAACGATTGAGCATTGCCATTGAGATGGCCAGCAATGAATTTCGTCGCCTGCGCAAACGCTTCGATAGTGAACTTCACAAAGAAACTCTGGCGATTTTTGATCTGTTCAGCCACTTGCTGAACGATCCGATGCTGCGGAAAGATCTTTTCTCCAAAGTTGCAGGCGGTGATCAGGCAGAGTGGGCTGTCCGGCAGACCGTGGAAACGTATTCCGCACGTTTTGCCAATATGAAAGATGATTATCTGCGGGAACGTGCGCATGATATCCGGGAGCTGGGGCAGCGTTTACTGTTCTTTCTGCATAATGAGGAAGGGATCGAGCATCAGTGGGATGCGCCGATTGTTCTGCTTACCCGAGAGCTGACAGCCGCCATGCTGGCCAGCATTCCAAGAGACAAGCTGGCTGCCGTGGTGGCGCAGGAAGGTGCTGCAAACTCCCATGCCGCAATATTATCCCGTGCCCTGGGGATTCCGGCGATCATGGGGGTCGATTTTATTCCTGAAAAAGTTCATAACACGCTGGTGGTTGTGGATGGCTACCGGGGCGACCTGCTGATCGAGCCGAACAGGCAGGTTCTGGCCGAGTACAAACGACTACTGCGAGAAGAAAACGAGCTGACCGCACTGGTCGAGCAGGATCTCGATAAAGCGGCAGTCACGGCAGATCAGGAAAGAATTTTTCTGTATCTCAACGCCGGGCTGAGTGCTGATACCAATATTGCGGTGAATAAGGGCGTGGATGGGGTCGGTCTCTACCGGACTGAAGTGCCGTTTCTGCTGCAGCGCAGTTTTCCTTCCGAAGAAGAACAGGCGGCTCAGTACCGTGCCATCCTGACGTCTTACCCGAATAAATCCGTGGTGATGCGTACACTGGATATTGGTGGTGACAAGCCGCTCCCTTATCTCACCATTGAAGAAGACAATCCTTTTCTGGGATGGCGTGGCATCCGCTTCACGCTGGATCACCCGGAAATTTTTCTGATGCAGGTCAGAGCGATGCTCAAGGCGAGTATTGGTCTCGACAACATGGATATCCTGTTGCCCATGATCTCCGGGATCCCGGAGCTGGATGAATCCAAAGCCTTGATTGAGAGAGCGTTTGAAGAAGTGTCCGCGTTTGCTGAAAGTCAGGGAAAAAGTTTGCGCAGACCGAAGCTGGGGATCATGATTGAAGTCCCTTCCATTCTCTATCAGCTGCCGGCTTTGAAAGACCGGGTGGATTTTATTTCGGTGGGCAGTAATGACTTAACTCAGTATTTATTGGCCGTTGACCGGAACAATTCACGGGTCGCGAATGTCTATGATGCTTTCCACCCTGCTGTCATGCAGGCACTGAAACATATTCAGAGCGTCAGCGAGTCGCTGGCCATGCCTGTGAGTGTCTGTGGTGAGCTGGCGGGGGACCCGCTTGGTGCGTTGTTGCTGGTTGGTATGGGGTACCGCTCTCTGAGTATGAATACCCGGAACGTTGCCAAAATTAAATATGTTCTGCGTCATACGGCACTCAGTGATATGGAGCAACTGGCAGCTCAGGCACTGACGGCGACCTTTGGTCAGGATGTGCGTAAGATGGCGACATCCTTCGTTGAACAGCGTGGTATGGGTGGTTTTATCCGTGCAGGGAAATAATTGATGCCAGAGATGTTGTGGCTGATCCTGATGTGTTTGGGGTTGGGAGCTGTGGTTGGTCTTCTGGCCGGGTTGCTGGGGATAGGCGGAGGTTTGCTGATTGTACCTGCATTGGTCTGGTTACTGCCTCATATCGGGATTGACACAGAGTTAGTCATGCATATTGCACTGGCGACCTCACTGGCCTGTATCGTACTGACTTCAGGTTCTTCAGCCCGAAGCCACCTCCGGTTGGGAAATGTGGATATTTCACTGGTCAAATTACTGGCACCGGGGATGATTTTGGGCGGACTGGCTGGCAGCGCAGTCGCGGAATGGGTACCAACAGTTTGGCTGCCAAAGATATTTGCTGGTATTGTGCTGCTGTTAGCGTTGCAAATGCTGTTATCGCTGAAAGTTTCAGGACGTCATCCTTTACCTGGTGGGACAAAAATTGTCGGCAGTGGCAGCATCATTGGATTGGTTGCCAGTCTGGCCGGGATTGGCGGTGGCTCGCTGACCGTGCCATATCTGAGCTGGTATGGTGTGGAAATGCGGCGTGCTATCGGGACGGCGGCGTTTTGCGGCTCCATTATAGCGGTAGCCGGTATGGCTGGCTTTATTGTCGCCGGCAGCGGAGATTCCTCTTTGCCGCCTTATAGTGTGGGGTATGTGTATTTGCCTGCGCTGCTGGGGGTGGTGTGTACCTCGGTGCTGACAACCCGGTTCGGCGCCCGAATGGTCAGCAGTTTACCGACGCAGACCCTGAAGAAAATATTTGCCATCTTCTTGTTATTTATTGGCGGCAAGATGTTGTTTTAGAGTAAGCCTGTCTGTGGATTGGCGTGAGAGCACCCGCGAGCATGACCGTTCACGAGTGCTGCTTTCATTGATTAACCAAGAGTATGTTTTGAATGAGTCAAGGCTATCTGACGTTTCCTAATTTTGATCCGGTTCTGATTGAAATCGGCCCGCTGGCTGTACGCTGGTACGGTCTGATGTACCTGCTGGGTTTCATGTTTGCGCTCTGGCTGGCGAACCGCCGGGCAGATAAATCCGGCAGCGGCTGGACACGTGATCAGGTGAGTGACCTGCTGTTTTTCGGTTTCTTAGGGGTTGTGATTGGTGGCCGGGTTGGCTACGTACTGTTTTATAACTTCGAGATGTTTCTGGCTGACCCGCTGTATCTTTTCAAAGTATGGACCGGCGGGATGTCCTTCCACGGCGGATTGCTGGGTGTGATGACAGCCATGCTCTGGTATGCCCACAGAAATGGCCGCCGTTTCTTTGATGTGGCTGATTTTGTTGCACCGTTGGTACCGTTCGGATTGGGCGCAGGCCGGCTGGGGAATTTTATCAACGGAGAACTCTGGGGCCGTGTTACGGATGTCCCCTGGGCCATGGTGTTCCCGACTGGCGGACCGCTGCCGCGTCATCCGTCTCAGTTATACGAGTTTTTCCTGGAAGGGGTGGTCCTGCTGATTATCCTTAATATCTTCATTCGGAAACCGCGTCCGGCCGGAGCGGTATCTGGTCTGTTCCTGCTGGGATACGGGAGCTTCCGTTTCCTGGTGGAATACTGCCGCGAGCCGGATGCACAACTCGGCCTGTTTGGGGGCTGGATCAGCATGGGACAAATACTGTCTCTGCCGATGGTGTTTGGCGGTATTCTGTTGATGGTCTGGGCCTACAAAAGGGCTGGCCACCATCGCACCGCTTAACCGCATTGAAGACATGAACAGGCAGCCAAAAGGCTGCCTTTTTTGTGTTATGCTTGCCGCCAGAGTATTTCCTGCCAATTCAGGTCAAGAGAGTCAATGAAACAGTATTTAGATTTATGCCAGCGGATTATTGACGAGGGCGAGTGGGTTGAAAATGAACGTACCGGTAAACGTTGTCTGACACTGATCAATGCCGATCTGACCTATGATGTAGCCAATAATCAGTTTCCCCTGATCACGACCCGGAAAAGCTTCTGGAAAGCGGCAATTGCTGAATTGCTCGGTTATATTCGCGGCTATGACAATGCGGCGGATTTCCGCGCACTGGGTACCAAAACCTGGGATGCCAATGCCAATGATAATCAGGCCTGGCTGAATAATCAGCACCGAAAAGGTACGGATGATATGGGACGTGTCTATGGTGTGCAGGGGCGCAGCTGGCGTAAACCTGATGGCAGTACATTAGACCAATTGCGAAAAATTGCAGAGAACCTGAGTCGCGGTATCGATGATCGCGGTGAAATCCTGACCTTTTACAACCCGGGTGAGTTTGAGATGGGCTGTCTGCGTCCGTGTATGCACACACACACATTTTCGCTGCTGGGCGATACGCTTTATCTGACTAGCTACCAGCGATCCTGTGACGTGCCTTTAGGACTGAACTTTAATCAGATTCAGGTCTTTACATTGCTGGCACTGATGGCGCAGATTACTGGCCATAAGGCGGGTAAGGCGTATCACAAGATTGTGAATGCACATATTTATGAAGATCAGCTGGCACTGATGCGTGATGTACAGCTGAAGCGTGAGCCTTTCCCGTCACCACGCCTGATCATCAACCCGGAGATTCAGACGCTGGAAGATCTGGAAACCTGGGTTACGCTGGATGATTTTCAAGTGGAAGGCTATCAGTACCACGATCCGATCCAGTATCCTTTCTCGGTGTGATTGAACAGTTCAAGTGATAAAAAAGCCCCGCTCTTTCGAGACGGGGCTTTTTTGTTGCGATGGTCTGTGTGCAATGGTTCAGGCGGTGAAAGCCAGAATACCGCCTGGAATCAGGATAAAGACCAGTCCCAGATAGGCTGCAACTGCTGCTTTGCTCTTTACGGCCATCTCGCCCAGGAAGAAAGCACATTTGAGTGGCAGTTCGCGCAGGAACGGCAGGCCGAAAATCAGCAGGGTTGCCATCACGTTGAAGCTCAGGTGCACCAGTGCAATTTGCAGGGCAAATACAGCGTGGTCACCGGAAATCGCCGTAGCAGCCAGCAGGGCCGTGATGCAGGTGCCGATGTTTGCGCCCAGTGTAAAAGGATATACATCACGGACCTTCAGCACCCCGGTGCCAACCAGCGGCACCATCAGGCTGGTGGTGGTTGAAGACGACTGTACCAGGACGGTGACGACTGTGCCTGACACGATACCGTGCACCGGGCCACGGCCGATCGCACTTTTCAGGATTTCACGGGCACGGCCGACCATCAGGCTGCGCATCAGTTTACCCATAACGGTGATTGCCAGAAAGATCAGGGCAATACCCAGAGCGATCATCACGATACCGCCCATGGTTCCCAAAGATTCCAGCGGTGCTTGCACTGCATGGACTACGGGTTTGGTCAGTGGCTTGATAAAGTTCAGGCCTTTCATGCTCATGTCGCCAGTCGACATCAGCGGCGATACCAGCCAGGCTGAGACTTTTTCCAGCAGACCAAACATCATTTCCAGAGGCAGGAAGATCAAGACGGCGAGCAGGTTAAAGAAATCGTGGACAGTCGCGGCAGAAAAAGCACGCTGAAACTCTTCTTTGCAGCGGGCATGACCCAGGCTGACCAGTGTGTTGGTCATGGTCGTACCAATATTGGCACCCATGATCATCGGGATTGCGGTTTCCACCGGTAAACCACCGGCAACCAGGCCCACAATGATGGAAGTGACGGTACTGGAAGACTGGATTAGAGAGGTGGCTACCAGACCGATCATCAGGCCTGCAATTGGGTGTGAGGCAAATTCAAACAGGGTTTTGGCTTGTTCACCGACGGACCATTTGAAGCCGCTACTGACCATGGATACGGCAACAAGCAGCAGGTACAGCATGAAAACCAGGTTGGCCCAGCGAACCCATCGCATGGAGCTTTGCATTGGCTCAGCTGTGGTGGCTTGGGTAGTCATAATCTGTTCTCCGTGACATTGTGATGTCATTTTGGTTTCAGTTTCTTGAAAGTTGCCGCGATGGTAGAGAACGAATATTTCAGAAATATGACACAAAAAAGTCATTCACAAGATTATCCGTTCTTTGAGTTGCTGAGGGCAAGCTGGGAGGAGGATCATATTCTTGTAAAAATGCGATAAAGCATTGATAAAGATGGGGATCGCCAGTCAGATATAAGAAGTATTCCTTGCTTCAGCATCAGAGAGAAAAATTGTGAACAGATGCGACAACGCTATTTCTGTAGCCGTAGTTTTCCTGAAATAATTCGCTGATGAGCGGGAGCAGGTAAGTAAATACTGCGGGTATTACGGTGTTTTGTTTCTGATAGATCGGTTTTTCCGAGCTGTTCGCTCTAAACAAACGATTTCACAGAGGTGTCTGTCGACGTCTACACTGTTTTTACCACGCATTGACATAAAAGTGTGATTTTACAGTGAGTAGTAAGGAGCTGCGGTCAATGACCGATGTAATTCTGAAATTCTTTAAATTAGAGTCTGCTGGCGGCATTTTGTTGATAATTGCTGCTGCCCTTGCCATGACGATTGCAAACTCTCCGTTACAGTCCGTTTATGAAGGGGCTCTTCATAGCTATATTGCTGGCCTGTCAGTTGAGCACTGGATTAATGACGGTCTGATGGCGATTTTCTTTCTGGTGATCGGCCTTGAGGTCAAGCGTGAGCTGATCGAAGGTGCGCTGAATACCAAAGAGAAAGCGATTTTCCCAGCAGTGGCTGCTTTAGGTGGCATGGTCGCACCGGCATTAATTTATGTGCTATTCAATTTTGCTGATCCTGTTGCGATTGGCGGCTGGGCGATCCCTGCTGCGACAGATATTGCATTCGCATTGGGTATCATGGCATTGCTGGGTAACCGGGTGCCGGTCAGCCTGAAAGTCTTCTTGCTTGCTCTGGCGATTATTGATGACCTGGGGGTGATTGTCATTATTGCCCTTTTCTATAGCAGTGACTTGTCTGCGATGGCCCTGGGAATTGCCTTTGCCGCAACTGCTGTGCTCTTTATCATGCACGCCCGTAATGTGGCCAACTTATTCTGGTACATTCTGGTTGGTGCTGTGCTTTGGGTAAGCGTACTGAAGTCAGGTGTGCATGCGACATTGGCGGGTGTTGTGCTGGGCTTTGCAATCCCGCTTCAGGGTCAGAACAAGCAGGGGCAGGACATTTCGCCGCTGAAGACTATGGAGCATGCATTGCACCCTTATGTAGCGTATTTGATTTTGCCAATTTTTGCTTTCGCTAACGCAGGTATTTCGCTGGCCGGTGTTTCTGTTGATGGCCTGACGGCAATGCTGCCACTGGGAATTGCACTGGGTCTGTTTGTCGGTAAACCGCTGGGAATCTTTATCGCGAGCTGGCTGGCGGTAAAAACAGGGATCGCCCGTTTGCCGGAAGGCACTGGATTTGGTCAGATCTTTGCAGTCTCTGTGCTGTGCGGTATCGGATTTACGATGTCAATCTTCATCTCAATGCTCGCATTCGCTGGCCTTGATGCAGAGATGATCACTTATTCGAAGCTGGGCATTCTGATTGGTTCTACGACTGCGGCGGTTGTGGGTTATGTCTTACTTTCCCGCTCGTTACCAGCAGCAAAAGTCGTGAAGGACAGCCAAACATCATCATAAACGGGACAGGGAGGTGTGTATGAGACCATTGATCGTTCTGACAATTGGCCTGATGGCGAGCGGCGTAATGGCGGAGGACTACAGCCATTGCCAGCAGCAGAGTGACAGTGAGATCTGCAAAGCTTATCAGGCGGGGTACAAGCATGGACAGGCAAGTGCCCGGACTCAGCAGGAGGAAGCTTCCGGTAATTTTGTCTCCAGGGCTCTGGAGCAACGAGCCGGTGAGCGTTACCGCCATCCACTGACGGCAGAAAAAGAGCCGGAAGTGAAGACTGAATAAGCACTTTCCACTTCAAATTCCGGATATTCGTGTGTTTGGATAGAAAAACACTTAGGATAAACCCCAGGCGAGAGCCTGGGGTTTTTTATTCGCGAGCGTTGAGGCCGGTAGCTGTGTCGCACCTGAATTACAATCACTTGTATTATTTTTGGATGGTTTGCAAACAAGGATCAGTAACCAAAGCGGCTGATGCTTTATTTCTGGCACCGCAAACAGTGACGGGGCAGATCCGGGCGCTGGAAGAGCGGTTGAAGGGGAAGCTGACCAAACGGGTTGGCCGTCATATCGAACCGACGGAGCTGGGGCAACTGGTTTTTAAATATGCGGACAAGATGTTCGATCTCAGCTACGAAATGCTGGATATCATCAATTATACGCAACGTGAGAATCAGCTGCTTGAGGTTGGGGTCGCTGACGCGCTCTCTAAACGTCTGGTCAGTAAAATCCTGATGGCGGGAATTCCTGAAGATGAGCGGATTCATCTGCGCTGCTACGAATCGACACATGAAATGCTGCTCGAACAGCTATCTCAGCACAAGCTGGATATGATCTTATCCGATTGTCCGGTTGACTCCACGCAAAGTCCGGGCCTGTTCAGTAAAAAGCTGGGGGAGTCCGGGATGAGCTTTTTTTGCTCGAATACAGACAAACCCCTGAGTTTTCCTGCTTGTCTGGAAGATTACAAATTGCTTGTTCCCGGCCGTCGTACTGCCATGGGCCGTAAGCTGCATCATTGGTTTGATCAGCAGGGTATCACCCCGAATATCCTGGGGGAGTTTGATGATGCTGCTCTGATGAAAGCCTTTGGTGCGTATCGAAAATCTATGTTCGTTGCCCCTTCTATTTATGCGTCTGAAATTGAACAGTCGCACGCTGTCCGTGAGGTGAAAAGGGTACGGGCCATCCGGGAAGAGTATTATGTGATTTTCGCGGAACGCATGATCATGCACCCGGCAGTGAAGAAAATTTGCGAGGCTGATTTCAGAAAACTGTTCAAATGACCGCCTTTTTCAGTGATAGAGGTATCGAACAAATCACTGAAGTCGGTGGAAAGATGGAAGCCATAACGTTACATCACAGTGCTCCTCAGGCTGTGTCTTTGCTTAAGGCCATGGCCAATGAGCGGAGGTTATTGATTTTATGCTATTTGCTGGAGGGGGAATTGTCGGTTGGAACGATGAGTGACCGTTTGGACCTGAGCCAGTCGGCCTTGTCGCAGCATTTAGCCTGGCTCAGACGTGATGGCCTGGTTGCAACACGTAAAGAATCACAGACGGTTTACTATCGCCTGAAGAGTCAGGAAGTGAAATCGATGATCGAATTACTGCAAGAGATGTACTGTCCGTAATCCGTGCCTGTTGCACAGCATCGGAACTGACGGGATGACCTGAATTGCAGCAATAAAAAAACCGGCCTGAGCCGGTTTTTTTATTGCTGTCTAATCAATGCACTGAATTACAGAGCTTTGATTTTTGCAGCCAGACGAGCTTTATGACGAGCAGCCTTGTTTTTGTGGATCAGGCCTTTAGTAGCCATACGGTCCATAACAGGTTGCATGTCAGTGAAGGCTTTAACAGCAGCTTCTTTGTCGCCTGCTTCAACAGCAGCAACAACTTTTTTGAAGAAAGTGCGCATCATAGAACGACGGCTAGCGTTGTGCTGACGACGTTTTTCAGAAGTGATTGCACGTTTCTTAGCAGATTTGATATTTGCCAAGGGTGTAACTCCCAAATTCTTGGTACGGTGACAATTTAAGGCCGAGGAATATGCCTCTAAAACCAAAGATTGTCAAATGATTTGTGCAAATAACAGCCGTGCCAATCAATTTGGCACTTGTGCATTAACACGGTTAATATGGCGGCAGATTCTATCAGCTTTTGGTCCTGCAAGTCACCTTTCTGGACCATCTTTTGTGAGGTTTTTTTGTGAGTAAGCGTCTTTTGCGCTCAGGGCTGATTGTCAGCAGTATGACTTTCGTTTCCCGCGTCATGGGCTTAGTCCGGGATGTGGTCGTTGCTAACCTGATGGGGGCCGGAGCGGCCGCCGATGTTTTTTTCTTTGCCAACAAGATTCCTAACTTTCTCCGCCGGCTTTTTGCTGAGGGGGCATTTTCTCAGGCCTTTGTACCGGTCCTGACGGAAAGCCATGCGGGGGGCGATATGGACAAAACCCGAGCCCTGATTGCCAGGGCCGCTGGTACGCTGGGGGGCATCGTGACGGTGGTGACCTTATTAGGGGTGCTGGGGTCAGGTGTCATTACCGCTCTGTTTGGTGCAGGCTGGTTTGTGGACTGGCTGAATGACGGTCCGGCAGCCCCCAAGTTTGAGCTGGCCAGCCTGCTGCTCAAAATCACGTTTCCTTATTTATGGTTCATAACCTTTGTGGCGTTGTCCGGGGCGATCCTCAATACCCTGGGGAAATTCGCGGTGTCTTCGTTTACACCGGTGTTCCTCAATATTTCGATCATTCTGTGTGCCTGGTGGGTATCCCCGAACCTGACACAGCCTGAAATCGGACTGGCGCTGGGGGTGTTTCTGGGGGGGCTGGTGCAGTTTCTGTTTCAGCTGCCGTTCCTGTACCGGGCCGGTGTACTGGTGCGGCCTCGCTGGGGATGGCGGGATCCCGGGGTGGTGAAAATCCGGACACTGATGATTCCGGCGTTGTTTGGCGTTTCGGTGAGTCAGATTAACCTGTTGTTTGATACCTTTATTGCCAGCTTCCTGATGACGGGATCGATCAGCTGGCTGTATTACTCGGACCGGTTGCTGGAATTTCCGTTAGGGCTGTTTGGGATTGCAATCGCTACGGTAATTTTGCCGGCGCTGTCACGCAAACATGTGGATCAGAACCGGGAGCATTTTGCGCAGACTATGGACTGGGGCGTGCGTATGGTACTGCTGCTGGGTTTGCCTGCTATGCTGGGCTTGATGGTGCTGGCAAAACCTATGCTGATGGTGCTCTTCATGCGGGGTGAATTTACGCCGAACGATGTTGAGCAGGCCGGACTCTCATTACTGGCCTATGCATCCGGTTTGCTGAACTTTATGCTGATTAAAGTGCTGGCCCCCGGTTACTATGCCCGACAGGATACCAAAACACCGGTGCGTTACGGTATTGTCGCTATGGTGAGCAATATGGTGTTTAACGCCATATTTGCCTATCTGTTCGGTTATGTGGGCTTGGCACTGGCGACCGCATTGTCTGCACTGGTAAATGCTGCACTCTTGTATCGTGGCCTGCACCGTGCCGGGGTTTATCAGGTGTCACGTACTACCATAGGCTTTGTGATCCGCTTAGTGATTGCTGGTGGTGCGATGGTTGCAGCTTTGCTGTGGCTTTCACCAGACATGGCTGAATGGCTGTCGATGAATTTCTTGCAGCGTGTTTACTGGCTAACCGGTCTGATTGGCGTTGGGGCTGTCAGCTATCTGTTGACGCTGGGTGTGAGCGGGGTGCGTCTGCACCATCTTCGCACAGAAGGCTGACATCCGGGTGAGCGCAACTTGCCCTGAATGGGGCAAAAAAGATATCTTCCGGGGCGGATGGTTTAAACACCCTTGCGCTCTGGTATATAATCCGTCAGTTTTTGACTTTGGTAATGATAAGCTGCAGATGGAATTGATCCGAGGAATCCACAATATCCGGCCCGGCCATCATGGCTGTGTTCTGACGATAGGTAATTTTGATGGGGTCCATCTGGGCCATCTGGCGGTATTGTCTCAGGTGCGTGAGCAGGCCCGGCGGTTAGGGGTTCCTGCGACGGTCATGACCTTTGAGCCGCAGCCGATGGAGCTGTTTGCCAAAGACAAAGCTCCGGCCCGGTTAACCCGTTTTCGCGATAAGTATCAGCAACTGAGAAAAGCGGGTATCGATCGCCTGCTGTGCGTCAACTTCAATACCCGATTTGCGAACATGTCGCCGCATGATTTCGTTCGCCGCTTGTTGGTGGAACAATTGGGTGTTAAGTTTCTGGTGGTTGGCGATGATTTCTGCTTCGGTAAAGGCCGCAGCGGTGATTTTGCCATGCTGGAAGCTGCCGGACGTGAGTTCGGCTTTGAAGTGGTCAGCACGCAGAGTTTTTGTGTTGAAACGCAGCGGGTCAGCAGTACTGCGATTCGTGAAGCGCTGGCCCGGGACGATCTGGCCGCAGCGGAAATCATGCTGGGTCGGCCGTACAGTATCAGTGGCCGTGTCTCTCATGGCCGGAAACTGGGCCGTACGATTGGTTTTCCGACGGCAAATGTGCCGCTCAAGCGCCGTGTGTCACCGGTTTCCGGTGTGTATGCTGTCGAGGTACTGGGTGTGGCTGAACAGCCGCTGCCCGGAGTTGCCAATGTCGGCAGACGCCCGACGGTGAACGGTGAGCGCCAGCAACTGGAAGTCCATGTATTTGATTATCAGTCTGATATCTATGGTTGTCAGATTGAAGTGGTTCTGCACCACAAATTAAGAGATGAAATTAAATTCGCCTCCTTTGATGCGCTGAAAGCGCAAATCGAGCGTGATGCCCAGACAGCGCGGGTGTGGCTGTCTGAGCATCGTCAACATGTCCAACTTCGCCCAAGTAACGGAATTGAGAATCAATGAGCGACTATAAAGATACCCTGAACCTGCCTGAAACAGGGTTTCCGATGCGAGGCAACCTGGCCCAGCGCGAGCCTGCCATGCTGAAGCGTTGGTATGATGAGGATCTTTACGGTGAAATCCGTAAAGCCAAGAAAGGTAAAAAGTCTTTCGTGCTGCATGACGGCCCTCCTTATGCCAATGGTGATATTCATATTGGTCACGCACTGAATAAGATTCTCAAAGACATTATTATTAAGTCGAAAACCCTGTCGGGTTTTGATGCGCCGTATGTACCGGGCTGGGACTGTCATGGTCTGCCGATTGAACTGATGGTTGAGAAGAAAGTCGGTAAGCCGGGACAAAAAGTGACCGCAGCCGAGTTTCGTGAAAAGTGCCGTACTTATGCAGCCGGTCAGGTTGAAGGTCAGAAAGAAAGTTTTATTCGCCTGGGTGTTCTGGGTGAGTGGGACAAGCCATACCGCACGATGGATTTCGGCACTGAAGCCAACATTATCCGTGCGCTGGGCAAAATTGCTGACAACGGCCACCTGCTGAAAGGCTTCAAGCCTGTTCACTGGTGTACCGACTGCGGTTCTGCACTTGCGGAAGCCGAAGTTGAGTACAAAAACAAAGTTTCACCTTCGATCGATGTGAAATTTAAAGCCGCTGATGAATCTGAGGTTCTGAGCAAGTTTCAGATGACTGAGGGCCATCAGGGCCGGGGCGACGTTTCTATCGTGATCTGGACCACGACGCCTTGGACACTGCCTGCCAACCGTGCTGTGGCTGTGCGTGATGATCTGGAATATGTGCTGATTCAGGTCGAAGGTGATAAGCCTGAGCGTCTGATCATGGCCGCTGAGCTGGCCAAAGATGTGATGGATCGTGCCGGTATCGAGCATTATCACAACCTTGGTTTTGCCAAAGGTGCATCACTGGATCTGCTGCGTTTCAACCATCCGTTCTACAGCTTTGATGTGCCAGTGATTCTGGGCGATCACGTGACCACTGAATCCGGTACAGGCTGTGTACACACGGCTCCTGGCCACGGTCAGGAAGACTTCGCGGTTGGTCAGAAATATGGTCTGGAAGTCGCCAACCCGGTTGGCAGCAACGGTGTTTATCTGCCAGACACAGAACTGTTTGCCGGACAGCACGTATTTAAGGCAAATGATGCAGTGGTTGAAACGCTGAAAGAACATGGTGCGCTGCTGCATCATCATGCTTACGAGCACAGCTACCCGCACTGCTGGCGTCATAAAACGCCAATTATCTTTCGTGCAACCCCGCAGTGGTTCGTTTCGATGGATCAAAATGGTCTGCGTGCGAAAGCGCTGGAAGAAATCAAAGGCGTCCAGTGGATGCCGGAGTGGGGCCAAAGCCGGATTGAAAGCATGGTTGAAGGCCGTCCGGAGTGGTGTATCTCCCGTCAGCGGACCTGGGGTGTGCCGATTGCGCTCTTTGTTCATAAAGAAACACAGGATCTGCATCCGAATACCGCTGAACTGATCGAAAAAGTCGCTCAGCTGGTGGAAGAAAAAGGAATTCAGGCGTGGTGGGATGTGAATCCTGCTGAGCTCATGGGTGAAGCCGACGCTG
The DNA here is from genome assembly GCF_023151555.2 of Photobacterium sp. CCB-ST2H9. Lineage (NCBI taxonomy): Bacteria > Pseudomonadati > Pseudomonadota > Gammaproteobacteria > Vibrionales > Vibrionaceae > Photobacterium > Photobacterium sp. CCB-ST2H9. The sequence continues at coordinate 2,883,473 of NZ_CP100425.1, read as the reverse complement.
AACAGTACGAGAAAGTACTGGATACACTGGATGTCTGGTTTGACTCAGGTGTGACCCACTATGCAGTGGTCGATACCCGTGAAGAGTTTCACGGCAACGCAGCTGACCTGTATCTGGAAGGTTCAGACCAGCACCGTGGCTGGTTCCAGTCTTCTTTGATCTCGTCTGTTGCGATGAAAAACAAAGCGCCTTACCGTCAGGTACTGACGCACGGCTTCGTGGTGGATGGCCAGGGCCGTAAGATGTCTAAATCGATCGGCAACGTGGTTGCACCGAAAGATGTGACCAACAAGCTGGGTGCCGATATTCTGCGTCTGTGGGTGGCCTCGACTGATTACACTGGCGAAGTGGCTGTATCTGACGAGATCCTGAAGCGCAGCGCCGATGCTTACCGTCGTATCCGGAACACCGCGCGATTCCTGCTGGCGAACCTGAGTGGTTTCAACCCGGCGACGGATTGCGTACCGGCAGAAGAGATGGTGGCACTGGATCGCTGGGCGGTGGCTCAGGCGAAAGCTGCTCAGGAAGAAATCATCACAGCTTATGATGAATACAACCTGCATGCGGTGACACAGCGTCTGATGCACTTCTGCTCCATTGAGATGGGCTCTTTCTATCTGGATGTCATCAAAGACCGTCAGTACACAGCGAAACGTGGTGGCCATGCCCAGCGGAGTTGTCAGACGGCTCTGTACTACATTGTGGAAGCACTGGTTCGCTGGATGGCACCAATCATGTCTTTCACGGCAGATGAAATCTGGAATGAAATGCCGGGTGAGCGCGACACCTTTGTCTTCACTGGTGAGTGGTTCGAAGGTCTGTTTGGTCAGGCTGACGATGAAGCTTTCAGCAATGAGTTCTGGACTGAAGTTCAGGCCGTGCGCGGTGCCGTGAATAAACTGCTGGAAGAAGCTCGGAATGAGAAACGCATCGGCGGTGCCCTGCAGGCAGAAGTGACTCTGTATGCTGATTCTGAACTGGCGGCCAAACTGAACCGTCTGGAAGATGAACTGCGTTTCGTGCTGCTGACGTCTAAAGCGAAAGTCGCACTGACTGACAATAAGCCTGCAGAAGCGAAAGCAACGGATGTTGCGGGTCTGTCTGTCCTGGTGACTCCGGCAGAAGCAGAGAAATGTGATCGCTGCTGGCACCATGTGGCCGATGTTGGCACTATCGCCGGACACGAGAAAATCTGTGGCCGTTGTGTGACCAACATTGATGGTCAGGGCGAAGAGCGTAAGTTTGCCTGATGAGTAGTTTACCGACTCTGAAGCAATCCGGAATCCGCTGGCTGTGGCTGGCGGTTCTGGTCTTTGCGATCGATATTGGCAGCAAGCTGCTGGTGATGGATACCATGGGATATGGCTGGCCGAATCGCATTGAGGTCTTGCCATTTTTTAACCTGCTGTATGTTCACAACTATGGCGCAGCCTTCAGTTTCCTGAGTGATGCAAGTGGTTGGCAGCGCTGGCTGTTTACTGCGATTGCTCTGGGTGTAACCGGGTTGCTGCTGCTCTGGATGCGTCGCACGCCAGCCAGCCATGGGGTGGCCAATAGTGCTTACGCACTGATCATTGGCGGCGCACTTGGAAATCTGTTTGATCGTCTGTACCACGGCTTTGTGGTGGACTTTCTGGATTTCTATATCGGGCAGAAACACTGGCCTGCGTTTAATATCGCTGATTCAGCGATCTGCATTGGTGCCGCTTTGATCATCCTGGAAGGTTTTCTGGCCGGGAAAAGTAAGACCAAAGAAAGCAGCCGGTAAATTCGGTGCGAGCTCACGAAGCAGGCGCTGCCCGTTGCGACGGGCGGCGCTTTATTGTAAAAGCGTTGCATCAGGAAGAAGTGCAGAGGCGATGTTCTGCACTTTGCCGCAACTCGAAATCAGGATGTACACATGTTGGTAATTACAGAAAACAGTGAAGTTTTAATGCATTTTTCCATCAAGCTGGAAGACGGTTCGGTTGCTGAATCGACGCAAGCGATGGGAAAACCCGCCAAATTTCGCATGGGTGATGGCAGTCTGACCGACAACTTTGAGCGTTGCCTGCTGGGTCTTGCTGAAGGCGAGAAAAGCCAGTTTGTCCTTGAGCCTGAAGACGCATTCGGTCTGCCGAATCCGGATAACATTCATCATGTTGATTTGGCACGTTTTGGTGCTGAAGCACCGGCTGAGGTCGGAACAATTATTGCCTTTAGCGGCCCGGACGGGCAGGATATTCCCGGTGTGATTACGGCCGTTGTCGGTGATTCCGTGACCGTTGATTTTAATCATCCGCTGGCTGGTCAGCGGGTTACCTTTGATGTTGAAGTTGTCGGCATCGAAGGCTAAACCATGACCGACCCGGTCCGGAACCGGGTTGGAAGGATTGCAGAAAAAGAGTCCCAGATATGAAAATCTTACTTGCTAACCCTCGTGGCTTTTGTGCTGGTGTTGACCGCGCCATCAGTATTGTTGAGCGGGCGCTGGAACTGTATCAGCCGCCAATTTACGTTCGGCACGAGGTGGTTCACAACCGATTTGTCGTGGAAGGACTGAAACAACGCGGTGCGATCTTCGTGGAAGAGCTGAGCGAAGTACCGGATGACAACATCGTTATTTTCTCGGCGCATGGTGTTTCTCAGGCTGTTCGCAATGAAGCGAAAGCCCGTAAACTTACCGTATTTGATGCCACTTGTCCGCTGGTCACCAAAGTCCATATGGAAGTCGCGCGTGCCAGCCGCCGGGATATGGAAGTCGTGCTGATTGGCCATGCCGGTCATCCGGAAGTGGAAGGCACCATGGGTCAGTACGCCAGTGAAACGGGCGGGATGTATCTGGTTGAGACGCCGGCTGATGTCGACAAGCTGACCGGCGTAGTGAAAGAGCCGGGCAATTTGCACTATGTCAGCCAGACGACCCTGTCGGTAGATGAAACGGCGGACGTCATTGACCGTTTGCGGGAAGTTTTCCCGGATATTCAGGGACCGCGCAAAGACGATATTTGCTATGCCACCCAGAATCGTCAGGATGCTGTGCGTGAGATGGCCGCCAGTGTTGACGTGATGATTGTGGTGGGGTCGAAGAATTCCTCAAATTCCAACCGTCTCCGTGAGCTGGCTGAAAAACTAGGGACACCAAGTTATCTGACTGACTGTGAAGAAGATGTTGATGCAAACTGGTTCACGGGCACCCAAAGTGTGGGTGTGACTGCAGGGGCTTCTGCACCGGAAGCGCTGGTGAATCAGATTATCGCGCGTATTCAGACGCTGGCTGGCGGTGAGGTTGAAGAACTGAGCGGCCGTGAAGAGAATATGTTCTTTGAAGTGCCTCGTGAGCTTCAGGTGAAGAACGTCGGCTAAGTCAGCTGTGAAGAATCATTATTTCTGGAACCCCGGTCATGCCGGGGTTTTTTTTCGCCGGTAGACAGGCTAGATTAGTGGGCTGCGCATAAGCAATCTTTCGTCTTTCTTTACTCAGTGCCGCAGAATCAGTTGTGTTTCTTCACCATCGAACGGGTTGTTTGATGCCATTCTTTTGATGGAGGCGAAGAGTCACGCACAGCGAAAGGTAGATAAGTATTTTGTGAGTTGTTTATTTTTCAGGACATATATGACTTTAGAATGGTCGTGTGCTGAAAAACAAACAGGCTCTCATAAGCTGACATTTTTAAGGAGAAACAGCTATGGTCAGAATCGCAGTTGCCGGTGCGGCAGGGCGAATGGGACGCCAGTTACTGAAGGCGACGGCTCAGTCTGAGCATGCCCGTGTGGGAGCTGCAACAGAACGTCCGCAAAGCAGCCTGATCGGTGTTGATGCCGGAGAGTTGGCCGGTATTGGCAAGCTGGACGTGGTTGTCGTTGATGATCTGGAAAAAGCAATCAACGACTTTGATGTGCTGATCGATTTTACGGCACCAGTGGCGACGCTGGCGAATCTGGCGTTGTGCCAGCGGCATCACAAGAAAATTGTGATTGGTACGACGGGATTCAGTGAAGCAGAAAAAGCGCAGATTGATGCTGCCGCCAGTCAGATCTCTGTTGTCATGGCACCTAACTACAGTGTGGGTGTAAACCTGACATTCAAACTACTGGAAAAAGCCGCCAAGATTATGGGCGACTACTGCGATATTGAAATTATTGAAGCACACCACAGACACAAAGTGGACGCGCCTTCCGGCACGGCCCTGGGCATGGGTGAAGCCATTGCTGGTGCGATGGGAAATAAACTGAGTGATGTCGCGGTATATGCGCGAGAGGGAATCACTGGCGAACGCAGTCGTCATGAGATTGGCTTCGCGACGATTCGTGCCGGAGATATTGTGGGTGAGCACACGGCGATGTTTGCTGATATTGGCGAGCGGGTAGAGATCACGCACAAAGCCACGGATCGGATGACGTTTGCCAACGGGGCTGTCCGGGCTGCGGCCTGGCTGAACAGTCAGCCGGCAGGGTTTTACACCATGCAGGATGTGCTCGGGTTGAATGACCTGTAACAGAAAAAGCGGCTATTAGGATGGCCGCTTTTTTTTCGCCGGATGTCAGGATGAGTTGTCGTTGAATTTGTTCATTCTGCATAAATTTTCAATTTGAGTGGGCATGAATTCTTGTGCGGGCATTCTTTGAGTGTTGCTGAGTTTAGGTGTTGTTTTAATGGTTTGCTAGGGTGTTTTGGTCTATTGGTGCGGAAAGTTTGAGTTATCCTCGTCATTTTGAGGGATTTGATATGACTTTTTTGTTCTGTCTGTTTACCCGATCTGCTGCAAACGGTTGCCTGAACATGCATCTCAACTTTCCGGTGAAAATTGGCAGGAAAAGGTATGCTTTCGTGGGTTTGGCTGAATAAGCGGTCTGTTCAGTCGATATTTTAAATTTAATTTTATCCATTTGTTGACACCTTGGACGTGGATCTCTAGAATGCGCGCAATTTGTCAAAAATCGGCTTGACTCGGTTTATGACTTTCTATGGAATAGGTAAATGCAATTTTATCTGTTTTATTTGCGTTTTTATGAAGATTGGAGGTTGTCTTGAGCAAATCGGCGCTGTTAGTCCTTGAAGACGGGACTGTATTCCACGGCGTATCCATCGGTGCAGATGGTTCGGCCGTTGGTGAAGTTGTTTTCAATACCTCGATGACGGGGTATCAGGAAATTCTCACTGACCCCTCTTATTCGCAACAGATCGTTACTCTTACCTATCCCCACATTGGCAACACCGGTACTAATTCCGAAGACGAAGAATCAACTTCAATCCATGCGCAAGGCCTGGTGATTCGCGACCTCCCTCTGATTGCTTCAAATTTCCGTTCCCAGCAGACCCTGTCTGATTATCTGAAATCCCAGAACATTGTCGGCATTGCTGATATTGATACCCGTAAACTGACCCGACTGCTGCGCGAAAAAGGTGCACAGAACGGCTGCATTATGGCTGGTGATAATCTGGACCCGGCTCTGGCGCTGGAAAAAGCAAAAGCGTTCCCGGGTCTGAAAGGCATGGATCTGGCGAAAGTGGTGACGACTAAAGAAAGCTACAGCTGGACGCAAGGCTCTTGGACGCTGGAGAATGGTCTGCCGGAAGCGAAAGATGCGAGCGAACTGCCATACCACGTTGTGGCATACGATTTTGGTGCCAAGCGTAATATCCTGCGCATGCTGGTCGACCGTGGCTGCCGTCTGACGGTGGTACCGGCTGAAACTTCAGCCGAAGAAGTCCTGGCGATGAATCCGGACGGTGTTTTTCTGTCAAACGGCCCGGGTGACCCTGAGCCATGTACTTACGCCATTGAAGCGACCCAAACCTTCCTGGACAAAGGTCTGCCAATTTTCGGTATCTGTCTTGGTCACCAGATTCTAGCACTAGCCAGCGGTGCGAAGACCGTGAAAATGAAATTCGGTCACCATGGTGCCAACCACCCGGTCAAAGATCTCGAGCGTGATGTGGTGATGATCACCAGTCAGAACCACGGTTTTGCGGCAGATGAAGACACCCTGCCTGAAAATCTGCGTGCCACGCACAAATCGCTGTTCGATGGCTCTCTGCAAGGGATTCACCGTACCGACAAACCGGCTTTCAGCTTCCAGGGACACCCTGAAGCCAGCCCGGGTCCGCATGATGCGGCACCACTTTTTGACCACTTTATCGAACTGATTAAACAGCACAGCGCCTAAGCCGGAGTAGTAAAACGATGCCAAAACGTACTGACATACAAAGTGTTCTGATTCTGGGTGCCGGTCCAATCGTGATTGGTCAGGCCTGTGAGTTTGACTACTCAGGTGCTCAGGCCTGTAAAGCGCTGCGTGAAGAAGGCTACCGCGTCATTCTGGTGAACTCGAATCCGGCCACCATCATGACCGATCCGGAAATGGCGGACGCAACTTATATTGAGCCGATTCACTGGGAAGTTGTTCGTAAAATCATCGAAAAAGAACGTCCGGACGCGATACTGCCAACCATGGGCGGCCAGACTGCACTGAACTGTGCACTGGCGCTGGAAAAGCATGGCGTGCTGGAAGAGTTCGGCGTCGAGATGATTGGTGCGACTGCTGATGCTATCGACAAAGCAGAAGACCGTTCACGCTTTGATAAAGCGATGAAATCGATTGGTCTGGCGTGTCCGCGCGCAGATACAGCGAAAAACATGGAAGAAGCCTACAAAGTCCTCGATATGGTCGGCTTCCCTTGTATTATCCGTCCATCCTTCACCATGGGTGGTACCGGCGGTGGTATCGCTTATAACAAAGAAGAATTTGAAGAGATCTGCCGTCGCGGTCTGGATCTGTCACCAACCAATGAGCTGCTGATTGATGAGTCGCTGATTGGCTGGAAAGAATACGAGATGGAAGTGGTTCGTGATAAGAACGACAACTGCATCATCGTGTGTGCCATCGAAAACTTTGACCCGATGGGCATTCACACCGGTGACTCCATCACGGTTGCGCCGGCGCAGACTCTGACGGACAAAGAATACCAGCTGATGCGAAATGCATCTCTGGCTGTTCTGCGCGAAATCGGTGTAGAAACCGGTGGTTCCAACGTTCAGTTCGGGATTAACCCGAAAGATGGCCGGATGGTGATCATCGAGATGAACCCGCGTGTTTCCCGCTCGTCTGCACTGGCATCTAAAGCAACCGGCTTCCCGATTGCGAAAGTGGCAGCCAAACTGGCCATCGGCTTCACGCTGGATGAGCTGATGAACGACATCACCGGTGGTGCGACACCGGCTTCATTCGAGCCGACTATCGACTACGTTGTAACGAAGATTCCTCGCTTCAACTTTGAAAAATTTGCCGGCGCCAACGATCGCCTGACTACACAGATGAAGTCTGTGGGTGAAGTGATGGCTATTGGCCGTAACCAGCAGGAATCGCTGCAAAAAGCACTGCGCGGCCTGGAAGTCGGTGCCAATGGTTTCGATGAGATGGTCGATCTGGACGATCCCGAAGCGCTGACCAAGATCCGCCACGAGCTGAAAGAAGCTGGTGCTGAGCGTATCTGGTACATCGCGGATGCTTTCCGTGCCGGTCTGTCTGTTGATGGTGTTTTCAACCTGACGAACATCGACCGCTGGTTCCTGGTTCAGATTGAAGAGCTGGTGAAGCTGGAAGCCAAGGTGAAAGAAGGTGGTTTTGCCGGTTTGACGGGTGACTTCCTGCGTCAGCTGAAGCGTAAAGGTTTCTCCGATGCCCGTCTGGCAAAACTGCTGGGTGTGGCGGAACTGGAAATTCGTAAAGAGCGTGACCGCCACAACATCCACCCGGTTTATAAGCGTGTGGATACCTGTGCGGCTGAGTTCTCTTCTGATACTGCTTACATGTACTCATCTTACGATGAAGAGTGTGAAGCGAACCCGACTGATCGTGACAAGATCATGGTCCTGGGCGGTGGTCCGAACCGTATCGGTCAGGGAATTGAATTCGATTACTGTTGTGTGCACGCCTCTCTGGCACTGCGCGAAGACGGTTACGAAACCATTATGGTTAACTGTAACCCGGAGACTGTATCAACCGATTATGACACGTCAGACCGTCTGTACTTTGAACCGGTCACCCTGGAAGACGTACTGTCGATTGTTCGTGTTGAGAAACCAAAAGGTGTGATTGTTCAGTACGGTGGCCAGACGCCGCTGAAACTGGCCCGTGCACTGGAAGCAGCCGGTGTGCCGATTATCGGTACCAGCCCGGATGCAATTGACCGTGCAGAAGACCGTGAGCGTTTTCAGGCTGCTGTTGAGCGTCTTGGCCTGAAACAGCCTGAAAATGCGACCGTGACAACCATGGAGCAGGCGGTTGAGAAATCAAAAGAAATTGGTTTCCCGCTGGTGGTTCGTCCTTCGTATGTACTGGGTGGTCGTGCGATGGAAATCGTCTACGACGAAGCGGACCTGCGTCGTTACTTCAACGAAGCCGTGAGCGTATCGAACGAATCACCGGTACTGCTGGACCGTTTCCTGGATGACGCAACCGAAGTTGATGTCGATGCGATCTGCGACGGTGAGCGTGTTGTCATTGGCGGTATCATGGAGCATATCGAACAAGCGGGTGTTCACTCTGGTGACTCGGCGTGTTCGCTACCGGCTTATACCCTGAGCCAGGAAATTCAGGACGAAATGCGCCGTCAGGTAGAGAAGCTGGCATTCGAACTGGGTGTCCGCGGTCTGATGAATACGCAGTTTGCCGTGAAAGACAACGAAGTTTACCTGATTGAGGTGAACCCGCGTGCTGCGCGTACTGTACCTTTCGTTTCTAAAGCGACCGGTGCACCGCTGGCGAAAATTGCGGCACGTGTGATGGCCGGACAGTCACTGGAACAACAGGGCTTTACCAAGGAAATCATTCCGCCGTATTACTCAGTGAAAGAAGTGGTGCTGCCATTCAACAAGTTCCCGGGTGTTGACCCGCTGCTTGGTCCTGAAATGCGCTCTACCGGTGAAGTCATGGGGGTAGGCGATACCTTCGCCGAAGCCTTTGCAAAAGCTGAGCTGGGTTGTGGGAAGGAACACAGCCGTGAGAATGCGGGCCGTGCGCTGCTGTCTGTCCGTAACAACGACAAGCGTCGTGTGGTTGACCTGGCTGCCAAGCTGGTGAAACTGGGTTACGAGCTGGATGCGACGCATGGTACTGCGGTGATTCTGGGCGAAGCGGGCATTAACCCGCGTCTGGTGAACAAGGTGCATGAAGGCCGTCCTCACATTCTTGACCGAATCAAGAACAATGAGTACAGCTACATCATCAACACCGCGGAAGGCCGTCAGGCGATTGAAGACTCAAAAGTCCTGCGCCGTGGTGCGCTTGCTGAGAAGGTAAACTACACCACAACGCTGAATGCTGCTTTTGCAACCTGTATGGCACTGACTGCTGATGACCGTCACACGGTGACTTCAGTTCAGGAACTGCATGCGCGTTTAAATCAAGACTAATCAGAAGATGCAGTGTTGCATTGGATGACAGACTGAGAATGGCCCCGGCATAAGTCGGGGCTATTTTTTTTGACGCCAGGATCACCCCCGGAATCAGGCACTGATCAATCTTGTTCAGTCATGATCGTATTAATAGTCAAAACCGAATATTTGCATCGTTCCACAATGTAAATGAGAGGGAGGTTAGACTTTCTTTGCTCCATGCCGCCTTTTTTTGTATCTGAATCAATCTGACCTAGTTTTGAACACAGTAAGCAGTTTTCTCCGGCTGGCTTTTCAGAAGTCAGTCCGTCTTGCACTGTGCCGCCTTGTTTCATCATTGAGGGGAGAGGCAGGCAACACATACAAAAATAAGGGATGGTTATGTCAGAGGTCAGCTTCTTAGAGGATGAATTTCACGGTCTGTTACCTTATGAGCAGGATGAAGTTGCTCAATCTTATATGGCCTGTCTGAAAAATGGATTACCGGAAAGTCAGACCGAGCCGAAAGATATCCTGATTATCGGTTGTGGGATTGCGGGAATGGTCTCCGCTGCGCTGTTACGCAAAGCAGGCCACAAAGTCACGATTGTCGAGGCCAATACCCGGGTTGGCGGCCGGATCCGAACCTTTCGGAACTCACCTCAGAAACGTTATTTTGAAGATGATCATCTGTCTGCTGAGGCCGGAGCCATGCGTATTCCGGACAAGCACAAGCTGGTGCAGTATCTGATTGATTACACGGGCGTTGAGAAACAACTTTTCCTGAATAAAAGTGTTTCGAGAAAAGATGCGTTGTCCGAAAAAATTCAGCATCCGAACCGGGATGCACAGGGCAATGTTGATTTGTCTGATCTTGCAGCAACCGGAAATAACCTCGTTCATGTGAATCGTCGTCATGTTTTGCAGAAAAATTATGAACATGAAGGTTCCGATATCAATGAATTGTTGAATTACGATCTGAAGGCGCGGGAAAAATACTCAACGGCATCTGAATTACTGGAAAAAGCCATTGGCGATCTGGTGAATCAAGTTCAGGCCGACCCGAAAACAGCATGGCCCAAAATTATTGAGCAATACGGCGAGTATTCCATGCGGCGGTTCCTGAAAGAGGCAATTGTCGAACTCAGCGGGGAGGAACACTTGTCGGAAAATGCGCTGGAGATGATTGGCGTCATAGAGAATCTTGAATCCCGAATGTCCTATTCCTTCATCCAGAGTTTTATTGAACTGGCCATTATCCGTCCCGACACGGCTTTCTGGTTGATTAAAGGCGGTACCGATAAATTTACCCAGGCATTTTATGAGAAAGAAAACCTGGACGATGTCACTTACCTCAATCAGACCGTCAATGAACTGTATCTGTGTGAGACAACCGGAAAAGTCAGAATTAGAACCGAAGTGTCGCACGATATTGAATCCCGTCTCGAGCAGGATACCGCCATTGCCAGGCTGCTGTCTGAGCGCAGTTGGGATGAAGCCATCGTCACCATTCCGTTTTCCAGTTTCCGCATGGTTCAGGTCTGGCCGGAAATCAGTCAGGAGAAACGAAAAGCGGTGCGTGAACTCCATTACGATGCCGCCACGAAAGTGCTGCTTGAGTTCAGGGAGCGATTCTGGGAAACCAGAAATGATATTTATGGCGGCGGCTCCGTGACCGATTTGCCCAACCGTTTCATGTATTACCCGAGTGAGCGGATGGGCTCCAGCAAAGGCGGTGTGATGCTGGCGAGTTATTCCTGGGCGGACGATGCGCGGAAGTGGGATTCCATGTCTGATTACGAACGCTACTGTTACGCCCTCAATAATGTCGCGATCGTCCATGCGGATCATGAACCGGGCGCAGATTACGCCATCAGGGAAGCGGCCCAGCAGAAAATCCGGGATCTCTGCGTGTTTGATCCGAATAAATACAGAGATGACCAGGACAATATCGTCGGCGCTGCGACCGTGAGCTGGATGAATGATCCCTACGCTTTTGGTGAAGCGGCAATTTTCTATCCGGGTCAGCTGAATTTGCTTCATAAAGCCATTATCCGGTCGGAATGGCCGAGCACGGAAACCGGTAAAGCGCGGCTTCATTTTGCCGGAGAGCATGCCTCACTCAAGCATGCCTGGATTGAGGGGGCTATTGAATCAGCAGTCAATGCAGCATTGCTGGTCAATGAAAATGAGCTGCCGACACTGAAGCATGTTTAAGGTGGTGGTATGACACGACTTCCTTATCTCGATGATTCGGCAGGCTTATCCGCCGAAACGCTGGCAGCCTATGAGCATATTGCGGCCAGTAGAGGGCATGTCTCCGGCGTGTTTGCTTTGCTTTTAAATTCACCGAAGGCGGCAGAACTGGTGGCCGATCTCGGGGCATTTTTGCGCTTTGATTCCTGTCTGAACCCCGGGGTGAAAGAGTTGGTCATTCTGACGGCACTGAGTGAAAACGCCTGTCAGTTTGAATGGGGATTTCATGAAAAATTTGCCCGGAAAGCAGGCGTATCGCCGCAGGTGATTGAGATGATTCGCAACCGGCGCTTACCGGACAATGAACCTGAAGTCAGTCAAAACGAGCGGGATTTGGTGACCTATGTTCGGCATTTGCTGGTGCGTAAACGGGTCAGTGATGCGCTGTTCGGGGGCATTCAGGCCAGATTCAGCGCTCAGGAAATCACTGAAATCACCTTAACTGCCGGTTATTACGCCATGGTTGCCAGTTTGCTGAATATCGGAAACATTCAGGCCGCGCCGGGCAATCCGACCTTACCTGAACCGGATACGTTCAGCGCGCATCCGGAGTGATTGTGTTGATACCCAGCCGATGTGGACCGCATCGGCTTCTTTTTTGCTGTCTCTGATTTGGCGAAAGCTGAGTGGTATCAGACATACGGGGAGATGAGCAATGTCAGTGAATTTAAATCAGACCAATATTGACTTAGACGATCCGAATTTTCAGACCGTTTTCGCTAATTTACAGGGCAATATTCTGAAAGGGCATGGCCGGGATTATGCGCGCCATGTTTTTTTCTGCCTGGGGCAGGATGAAGTTGCAAACCGGCGCTGGGTACGGCAGATGTCGGAAAAAGTGACGTCAATGCTTGAACAGGGGCGGCAGCATCAGGCATTCAAACAATTTGGCAAGCAGGATCATCTGTTCGTGAACCTGATGCTGAGCGCGACCGGGTATCGCAAGCTTGGCATTCCCCGCGAGCAATGGCCGGATGATTCAGCGTTTCTCGCCGGAATGAAAGACTTAGACCAGTCTTATGACACCTCGCCGCGCGGTAATCACAAGCCGACGGCCAATCCGCTCAATGATGATCTGTCTCAGTGGGAACCGGCATTTTCTCAGGACATGGACGGAATGCTGATTTTTGCGCTCAGCGGACAGTCGGATGATGTTGAAAAGACCCTGAACGATTTAGTGCGGGAAATGAAAGACTCCCTCAATGGCATCGGGCATATCGTTGTGGTGCAGCACGGGCATGTCATGCGAAATGACAAGCAGCAAGTGATTGAGCATTTTGGTTTTACCGATGGCGTGAGTAATCCTAAGTTTCTTTTTTCCGAGCTCACGGAAGAATTCCGCAATGGCGGGTACCGCAACAATGATCCCAGTGCGCCGCTGAACCTGGTGATGGTGCCGGACCCGGGCGGGGATCACGCCAGTTTTGGTACCTACGTTGTGTACCGGAAGTTGCAGCAAAATATCAAAGGGTTCTGGCAGCGGGCGGATATGCTTGCCAATACGTTGTCTGAGAATACCGGCCGGACCATTTCGGCGAAATATGCCGGTGCCCTGTGTGTCGGGCGATTTCAGGATGGGACGCCGATCAGCGAGCAGTCCGGAGACGGCTGGACCAATCTGTTTAATAATTTCAACTTTAATGATGATGCTGGTGGGCTGAAGTGCCCGCTGCATGCTCATGTCAGAAAAACCAACCCCAGAGGCGATACGGTGCGCCAGTTCAATTCGCCACCCACCATTGAGCGGAGCCGCCGCATTGTTCGCAGGGGCATCAGTTTCGGTGAGGCTGAGTTGCAACCGTCGCAGGAGTGGACCGAGGCCGGTCTGCTGTTCCTGAGTTTTCAGGCCAGTATTGTCGATCAGTTTATTTTCATGCAGCACACCTGGTGCAATAACGAAGATTTTCTGCATGGCGACGTGGGATTGGACCCTTTAGTCGGACAACTGAAAGAGAATGAGTCCCCGAAACCGCAATCCTGGTCAAAAGGTTGGGGAAGCCCGACAGCAGAACAGGTTTCCTTCAGTTTTTCCGGGTTTGTCCGGATGAAGGGGGGCGAATACTTCTTTATGCCCAGTCTTCATTTTCTGAAAAACTTACCGGTGTGACGGAGGCCAGATGCAAAACGAACAGCAGAAAATCCCCGTCGCAAAGTATGTCCTCAATACGATCCGGGCGAATGGGGTCGACCATGTCTTTATGGTACCTGGTGGAGTGATTGACCCGTTCCTGAATCAGTTTGGGACGGGCAAAGAGGATGTGAAGGCCATCGTGGCAGCGAGTGAAGCCGGTGCTGCTTATATGGCTGATGGTTATGCCAGAGCCAGTGGCCAGTTTGGCGTGTGTATGGGGATTGGCGGTCCGGGGACGGCCAATATGATTGGCCCTCTGGCAGCGGCCTGCACCGATGAGTCGCCTGTGCTGGTGCTGGCCGGTGAAGTGCCGACCGAATGGAGTGGCCGGGGCGGTTTTCAGGATGCCAGTGAAGCCGGATTAAATGATGTCCGGATGCTGAGTTCGGTCACGGAAATGGCGATGAAAGTCCCGGAAGCACCGATGGTACCGCATTTGCTGGACCGAGCGCTCAGAACCATGCTGGGGCAGGAGTTCAAACCCGTGAGTCTGAGTTTTCCGAAACAAATTCAGACCCAGGATATCGACACTCAGGCCCATCCGGTCGCAGCTTTGCAAGAAGCGACCCGTACACCCCGGGCTCTGGACTTGGCCGGGGCCGAAATGCTCTGTCAGGGATTGATTCAGGCGAGTCAGGCAGGCATGGCGAATATCACGATTTTAGTGGGCAGCGGCGCCGTCCGGTCGGAAGCGACTCAGGCGCTCATCCAGTTTGCAGAAAGGTATCAGATCCCGGTTGCCACCACGCTGAAAGCCAAAGGGGTGTTTCCGGAAAATCATCCGTTATCCCTGGGGGTGTTTGGTTATTCAGGAACGCGGCATTCGACACTGGCATTGCTGCATCAGCATGCCTCGGAAGCCTCCGCCCAACCGGCGGAGGGGAACCAATTGCTGCTCGTGCTGGGTTCGAGCATGAATCAGCGGGATACCATGCGCTGGGATCAAGGGTTGCAGCCAGAGGCCGGGATCTATCAGGTTGATCTCGATATCAGCATGTTTGGAAAGAACTTTCCGGTCGATGTGCCGGTTCAGGGGGATGTGACCGCTGTTTTAAAATGGCTGCTGGCGAAAGAACAGGAAACACGGCTGCTGCCACTGCGGGAAATGAATCAGCAACGTCATCAGTGGCTGACATCCATTGTCTCTCAGCCCCGCTTTTATGAACCGGAATATTTAACCAGTGACGCGAGCCCCATGAACCCGGCCCGGGTGATCGCTGAGCTCCAGAAAGTCGCGCCGGAAGATACTGTGATCATTGGTGACTCCGGTGCCCACCGGGCATTTGCCGGACATTACTGGCAGTCACATGGTCCAAGACAGTATCTGACCGCGACGGCGCTTGCCCCCATGGGGTGGGCGATTCCGGCAGGTGTTGGAGCCAAGGTTGCCAATCCGGACCATCCGTGTGTTGTGATCACGGGGGATGGCTGCATGCTGATGAATGGGATAGAAATTCAGACGGCAGCCCGTCATCAGCTGCCATTGATAGTTCTGGTGATCAATAACAGTGCTTTGGGGAACGTTTTTCTCCGGGCTGAAACGGCTAATGCAAAGGAACTGACATCCCTGAGTACGCACGACTGGGCGGCATTTTCCCGCTCATTAGGGGGCGAAGGCATTGTGGTTGAACACCCGGGGGAACTGGCAAATGCCTTTGAGCAGGCTTTTGCAGCCCAAGGGCCTTTCGTGATTGATGCGCGGTGCGACCCGAACATTCCGACGCCCGTCAACCCGTGGCGGCAGGAACTGGACCATCCTGATTGGGCGGAAGCCTGATATTTGCCCCGACATTTGTTTCGCAGGAAACGGAGAACAACATGGCGAAGCTACCGCTGATAGAAAGAGCTGATCTGGATGCACAGGGAAAGGCTATCTACGATACTCTGATTGGCCCCCGGGACGGATTATCCGGAATGTACCGAACTTTAATGAATCATCCGGCTCTGGCGCAGCATCTGGGAGTGCTTGGAACCTATGTTCGCTATCAAAGTGAACTGTCCGGTGATATCCGGGAGTTGGGCATACTTGCCACGGCACGTTGTCTGGGAGCACCGTTCGTGTGGGAAAAGCATATTGCGCCCGCAGAGCGTGCCGGATTACCCGGCCATGTGATTCAGCAGATCCTGGAAGGCGATGTGGCGACAGCTGAGATGAAACCTGTTTATCTTTATGTCTGGCAGGTTGCTCAGGATGTGGTGTATCAACGAAGTATTGCAGAGAAAACACAGCAGGCACTGATTGAAGAAATCGGTGTGAAAGGGTTGCTGGATTTAGTGATTGCCTGTGGCATGTACCGTATGATTTCTGCCGTGGTGTTCTCATTTGATGTGCCGTTACCGGAATCCGGTGAACCGCCTTTCTGAGGACAGGCGATGAAGCAACCTGATGAAAAGGGTTGTCCAGCGCCCAAATGCCAGGCAGCCACTCGGTTTTCCTGAGTGGCTGCTTACTTACAGACTTTTTTATGTTCTAAAAGGCATTGTACAGTTCGGTATAGAGCTTGCGCTCGAATTGGGTAATCTCCGAATCAACGGCCGGGGCATTGTCCGGTTTTTCAGGCGGCAGATAGTTGGTAACAAACTGGACCACCAGGAAGGGTTTGCCGGATTTGCTCGTCATGACACCAACCAGGTTAAAGGTGCCATACAACGAACCGGATTTTGCGGCCAGGTGCTGTTTTATCGGTTCCTGCCGGACACTCTGGCGATAACGCAGCGTGCCGGTT
The DNA here is from genome assembly GCF_023151555.2 of Photobacterium sp. CCB-ST2H9. Classification (NCBI taxonomy): domain Bacteria; kingdom Pseudomonadati; phylum Pseudomonadota; class Gammaproteobacteria; order Vibrionales; family Vibrionaceae; genus Photobacterium; species Photobacterium sp. CCB-ST2H9. The sequence continues at coordinate 2,867,001 of NZ_CP100425.1, read as the reverse complement.
AATCCGGCAACCGGTAGATCTTTCATCAGTCCGAGGTTGTCATCATGCTGATAGATGTAAGTGATCACTTTCATCATGTCGCTGGCCATAATCCGGTTGTCCCGTGATAAACCTGAACCATCAGCCAGAACCGCCAGACTCAGATCAATCCCGGTATGTTCCCCGATAATCGCCTTAATGGCCTCAGTACCATTGCGGAAACTGCCGGGTTGTTCGTAGTAGCGCTGTCCCAGGGTTTTGGCCAGGTTGTCGGCGATCAGGTTATCTGAATCTTCCAGCATCACCTGGAGCAGGGCTGGCAGTTTTTCTGAGTGGTGGGTGACAAGGACTTCGCCGTGCGAAGTGTCGTTGCGGATGATGTCGCCTTTGAGGCTGATTCCGGCTCGTTCCAGTTCCAGTTGCAGGACGCTTCGAACATAGGCTTCTGTATCGACCACCGCGAAATTCAGCGGCAATGGTTTATCCCGCTGTGGCAGACAGCCGCTGAGCTGGTAGTGGTTGCCAGGGCGGGTCTGAAGTTCCAGAGTACAGAATTCCACTTGTTGCTGGGATTTGCTGACGACTTTCGCCAGACTGGTCGCGGTAATCGGCTGGTGGGATGGTATGTGCAGCCGGGTGATTTGGCCCAGTGATTGATCGCTGTAAAGGGCTGCCTGAACGCAGTTGTGTTCCAGCGTGATGCTGCTGGAAGGCGCGCTGTAGCAGACTCCCAGGCTGTCCCAGGGCCATCCTGGCGCCTGCTCATAGCCAGTGAACTGGCTGCCGTTGAGATAAATATTTCCGGTGATACGACGAATCCCTTTAGTTTTCAGCTGTTTCAGTATCGCAGCCAGATCGTTGCGGGACAGGGTCGGATCACCGCTGAATCTGAAGATCAAATCCTGACCCTGTTGTTCAACCCGGGTAGTAAACCGAAAATCGTTGCCCAGATATAATTTGGCAGCGAGAGCCGTCAGCAATTTTTGGGTGCTGGCTGGGGCCTGCAGCTGTTCGGCACGCTGGCTGAAGACAGTTTTCCCGCTTGCCGGATCTGTAATGATTAAAGCCAGATCGTGACCCTGGGGTAAAGCTTCAATGGCGGTGCGGGGAGTAAAATCGGCCCAGACCGGATGACTGAATGCGAGTGAAGCTAATAAAAAGCCTGTTATTTTTTTCATCTTGGTTGAGCTATTGAGAAATTGAACTGGGAATCATAGGAAGTAAGAGGGGCAGGCCGCAATAAAAGTTCGTTAATATCTTGCAAGAACTGACCAGTTGTCGAGAAAGCAATCAAAGAAAGATTGGCAGATTCAGGCTTGTTGTGCCGAGCGCGACACAGAAAAAGTGACTTTTACGAAGTCTTCGCCAGAACCGCGATACAGAGGTTGCATCCGGGGCAGAGTATTAGGTATCTTGTGAGGCAGAAAAGCAGTTTCTTCTATTCATGTGTTAGCCCAGACTTGTGCTGGGCTGGCTTTTTTTTGTCCGAAAAGCAATCCCGCTTTTCTGGCGTTTCGAGGTAGATAATTTTATGGAAAAGATCCCAATGACAGTCCGCGGCGAACAGCAGCTGCGTCAAGAGCTGGACGCCTTGATGAAACGTCGTCCACTGATTTCTGAGGCCATCGCTGAAGCTCGTGAGCTGGGCGATCTGAAAGAAAATGCTGAATACCATGCTGCTCGAGAAGAGCAGGGGATCTGCGAAGCCCAGATTCGTGATATCGAATATAAACTGTCTGTGGCTCAGGTGATTGATGTCACCAAGATGACAAACCACGGTAAAGTCATTTTTGGCGCGACCGTAACTCTGTTTGACGTCAATACAGATGAGGAAGTGACTTACTGTATCGTTGGTGATGACGAAGCCAATATTAAACGTGGTCTGATTTCTGTGAATTCACCAATTGCCCGTGGCTTAATCGGCAAACAGGAAGGCGACGAAGTCAGTATTGTGACCCCAGGCGGCAATAAAGAGTTCGAGATCGAGAAGGTCGAGTACATTTAAGGAGCAGGGCCGGCAGGTTTATTGTTAAGAAATGTAACAGTTACCGGGCCTTGAGTGATAAAAAAGGCCGCATTGGCGGCCTTTTTTATTTGCGCGGAAGTTCGATTTTACGATCTTCAGACTGACGGTACAGCACCAGAATATTACCGATGACCTGTACTTTTTCCGCCTGAGTTTCACGAACAATCGCTTCGATGATCAGTTGCTTGGTTTCACGTTCTTCAGCAGCAACTTTGACTTTGATCAGCTCGTGATGGCCCAGGGCCAGTTCGATTTCTGACAGCACGGCTTCAGTCAGGCCGTTTGCCCCCATCAGGACAACTGGCTTCAGGCTGTGAGCAAGGCCTTTGAGGTATTGCTTCTGTTTGGTGCTTAGATTCATGGTGACTCAATATCTATAACAAGGGTTGAAAACAGGGTATTCTAACGCCATCTAGTCAATATGACTAACGTTGTTTCGTTACGCTGGTGTTCCTGCCAACTCTGGGCCACAGTAAAAGTAGTACAGCGGAACCAGAACGGGAACTATCGGTCGCTGAGTGTAATCGCATTGGGTAATGCATGAGTAAAAAGAAACATTCAGCCAGCTCCGGACGCTGGCTGAAAGAACATTTTGATGATAAGTATGTCCTGGAAGCTCAAAAGAAGGGCTTTCGCTCCCGAGCTATTTTTAAACTGGAGGAAATCCAGAACAAAGATAAGTTGTTAAAACCGGGAATGACTGTGGTTGACCTGGGTGCTGCCCCTGGTGGTTGGTCACAGTACGCAGCTGACGTCGTCGGAGATACCGGGCAGGTAATTGCCTGTGATATCCTGCCGATGGACTCCTTACCCGGGGTCAGTTTCCTGCAGGGTGACTTCCGTGAAGAAGCAGTGCTGGATGCATTACTTGAGCGGATTCAGCCGGATATGGTTGATGTTGTCCTGTCTGATATGGCCCCCAACATGAGCGGAAACCTAGCCTCGGATCAACCTAGAGCAATGTATCTTGTTGAACTAGCATTAGATATGTGCAGGCAGGTACTTGCACCGAATGGAAGCTTTGCAGTAAAAGTCTTTCAGGGTGAGGGCTTTGATCAGTATCTGGCCGAAGTGCGCAGTATGTTCAAGGTGGTCAAAATCCGTAAACCAGACTCATCCAGGGATCGTTCCCGGGAAGTCTATATTGTGGCTACAGGTTATAAACTGTAGTACTCTACATTCATCTTTAAAGTTATCGCGAGGTTAACACCTTGAGTGACATGGCAAAAAACTTGATTTTGTGGTTAGTCATCGCCGTGGTGCTGATGTCTGTTTTTCAGAGCTTCGGTCCGGGAGATAGTGCTGGCCGTCAAGTCGACTATACGACTTTTGTCCGGGAAATCGGTCAGGATCAGATTAGGGAAGTACGATTCAATGATCGTGAGATCACGGTGTTCAAGCGTGATAACACCCGTTATGTGACTTACTTGCCTGTCCTGAACGACCAGAAATTGCTGGACGACTTGATCAATGCAAATGTGAAAGTGGTTGGGACACCACCGGAAGAACCAAGTCTGCTGGCTTCTATCTTTATTTCATGGTTCCCGATGCTGTTGCTGATCGGGGTATGGATATTCTTTATGCGCCAGATGCAGGGCGGCGGTGGCAAAGGCGCCATGTCGTTCGGTAAATCCAAAGCGCGCATGATGAGTGAAGATCAAATTAAAACGACCTTCAACGACGTTGCTGGCTGTGATGAAGCCAAAGAAGACGTGAAAGAGCTGGTCGATTACCTGCGTGATCCAAGTCGTTTCCAGAAACTGGGCGGTAAAATTCCGACAGGTGTTCTGATGGTTGGTCCTCCGGGTACAGGTAAAACCCTGTTGGCGAAAGCCATCGCAGGTGAAGCGAAAGTGCCTTTCTTTACCATCTCCGGTTCTGACTTCGTTGAAATGTTTGTCGGTGTGGGTGCATCCCGTGTCCGTGACATGTTTGATCAGGCGAAGAAAGCGGCGCCTTGTATTATCTTCATCGATGAGATTGATGCCGTAGGTCGTCAGCGTGGTGCCGGTGTGGGTGGTGGTCACGATGAACGTGAACAGACCCTGAACCAGATGCTGGTTGAAATGGATGGTTTCGAAGGCCACGAAGGTATCATCGTGATCGCTGCAACGAACCGTCCTGATGTTCTGGACCCGGCACTGTTGCGTCCTGGCCGTTTTGACCGTCAGGTCGTTGTGGGTCTCCCGGATGTCCGTGGCCGTGAGCAAATCCTGAAAGTGCATATGCGTAAAGTGCCACTGGATGGTGATGTTGAACCGTCTCTGATTGCCCGTGGTACACCTGGCTTCTCTGGTGCTGATCTGGCAAACCTGGTGAACGAAGCTGCATTGTTTGCTGCACGTGGTAACAAACGTACAGTATCAATGGTGGAATTCGAACTGGCGAAAGACAAAATCATGATGGGCGCAGAGCGTAAATCGATGGTGATGTCTGAAGAACAGAAAGAATCAACGGCTTACCATGAAGCAGGTCATGCCATTATTGGTCGTCTGGTTCCGGATCATGACCCGGTTTATAAGGTATCGATCATTCCGCGCGGCCGTGCGTTGGGTGTGACCATGTACCTGCCTGAGCAGGATCGTGTCAGCCACTCGAAAGAATATCTGGAGTCTATGATTTCCAGCCTGTACGGTGGCCGTCTTGCCGAAGAACTGATCTACGGGGTAGAGAAAGTGTCAACGGGTGCGTCAAACGATATCGAGCGAGCAACAGACATTGCACGTAAGATGGTGACGCAGTGGGGCTTCTCAGAAAAACTGGGTCCGCTGCTGTATGCAGAAGATGAAGGCGAAGTTTTCCTGGGTCGTTCTGTGACCAAGACCAAGCACATGTCTGATGATACGGCACGTGCCATTGATGAAGAAGTGCGTGCCATTATCGATCGTAACTATGAGCGTGCCAGAGAGATTCTGGTCGGCAACATGGATATTCTTCATTCAATGAAAGATGCATTGATGAAATATGAAACCATTGATGCAGGCCAGCTGGATGATCTGATGGGACGTAAGTCTGAGATTCGTGCGCCCAAAGGCTGGGGTGATAAAGACGACACACTGAAAGCTGATACGCTGGAAAGCGAGAAACCAGCAAGTGTTGACTTTAAAGATGCTGACAAACCAGCTGAGAAACCTGAGCAGGTACAGCCGCATCACAGTGAAGAAAATGATAAACCGCAGGCATAATGTCTGACGGTGAGTCCAAAACCCCGGGGTAACTCGGGGTTTTTTGTTTCTGCGCCACAATGTCTATGGAAATCTGTGAGCCCGTGCTGTTGCCGCCGGGCTTATTCTGTCAGGAGTGATGAACCTTGTTACTGAAAAGCAAAGAGAAAATACTGGATCTTTCTTACCCGCATACCATGGGTATACTGAACTTCACGCCGGATTCTTTTTCTGATGGTGGCCAGTTTAATCAATTAGACAGTGCACTGCGTCATGTGGAAGAGATGCTGGCAGTCGGAACCAGTTTTATTGATATTGGGGGTGAATCGACGCGTCCGGGAGCTGCTGAAGTTTCTGTGCAGGAAGAGCTCGAACGTGTGGTGCCTGTAGTAGAAGCCATCCGTCAGCGTTTTGATTGCTGGATCTCAGTCGATACCAGTAAAGCTGAAGTGATGACGGAGTCGGTAAAAGCGGGCGCTGATCTGATCAATGATATCCGTGCACTGCGTGAGCCTGGTGCCATGGCAGCTGCAGCGAAAGCAGGGGTACCAATTTGCTTAATGCATATGCAGGGGCAACCGCGTACAATGCAGCAGCAACCACACTATGATGATCTGTTCGCAGATGTGGAAGATTTTCTTGCAGAGCGAATTCAGGCCTGCGAAGCGGCTGGTATCCATCGCGAACAGCTGATCTTGGATCCGGGATTTGGCTTTGGTAAAAGCCTGGAACATAACTATCAGTTGCTGGCACATTTGGAAAAATTTCACCGGTTTGGATTACCACTGCTGGTTGGGATGTCCAGAAAGTCCATGATCTGTAAACAATTAAATAAATCGCCTGCAGAAGCGTTGTCCGGGAGCTTGGCTTGTGCATCCATTGCCGCAATGAAGGGAGCTCAGATTATTCGGGTTCATGATACGCGTGAAACGCAGGATGTACTGGCGATCTGTCGCATGACGCTGGAACAGGCAAAATAAAGAGCTAGGAGCTATTTTTCATGGCTGAACGTAAATATTTCGGCACCGACGGTGTCCGTGGCCGTGTTGGCCAGTCACCGATCACCCCTGAGTTTGTACTGAAACTGGGCTGGGCTGCCGGACGGGTGCTGTCTCAGCAAGGCACCAAAAAAGTGATTATCGGTAAAGACACCCGGATTTCAGGTTATATGCTGGAATCAGCGTTGGAAGCGGGTTTGGCGGCTGCCGGATTACAGGCTGCTTTTACCGGTCCGATGCCAACCCCGGCGGTAGCTTATCTGACGCGCACTTTTCGTGCAGAAGCTGGTATTGTCATTTCTGCATCACACAACCCTTATTATGATAACGGGATTAAGTTTTTCTCTTCTGAAGGCACGAAACTGCCAGATGAAGTTGAAGCTGCAATTGAAGCGGAACTGGATAAAGAACTGGTGTGCGTTGAATCAGCCAGTTTGGGAAAAGCAACGCGAATCAACGACGCTGCCGGTCGTTACATCGAGTTCTGTAAAGGAACGTTCCCGTCACACCTGAGCCTTGCGGGCTACAAAATTATTGTGGACTGTGCACATGGAGCAACGTATCACATTGCCCCGAATGTCTTCCGTGAACTGGGCGCAGAAGTTGTAACGATTGGTTGTGCACCTGACGGGATCAACATTAACGCTGAGGTTGGTGCGACGGATGTCCGTGCGTTGCAGGCGAAAGTAGTTGAGGAAAAAGCTCATTTCGGGATTGCGCTGGATGGCGACGGTGACCGTGTCATCATGGTCGATGGTGAAGGCAACAAAGTTGACGGTGATCAGATTGCCTACATTATTGCCCGTCACGCGCAGCGTCGTGGTGAATTGAAAGGCGGCGTGGTTGGTACCCTGATGACCAACCTGGGCATGGAGCTGGCGTTAAAATCGCTGGATATTCCGTTTGTTCGTGCGAAAGTCGGCGACCGTTATGTGATGGAAGAGCTGATCAAGAACAACTGGAATATCGGTGCAGAGAACTCTGGCCATGTCATTGTACTGGATAAGGTGACGACGGGTGATGGTATTGTGGCCGGATTGCAGGTCATGGAAGCGATGGTCAGCAGCCAGCAGTCGCTGAAGCAACTGTGTGAAGGTCTGACAATGTTCCCTCAGGTACTGGAGAATGTCCGGTTCTCAGGAGAGACCAACCCGCTGGAATCTGATGTGGTACTTGCCGCTCAAAAAGCTGCTGAAGCCAAGCTGGGTGAACGTGGCCGGGTTCTGCTGCGTAAATCAGGTACTGAGCCGTTGATCCGAGTGATGGTTGAAGGTGAAGACGATGCGCTGGTGCGCGAATCTGCATTGGCGATTGCACAGGCAGTGAAAGACAACTGCTAAGATGCTGCTCTGAAAGGGATTCCGGCCAGCAGAGGCTGAGCCGGAGTCCTGAACTGCAAAACTGATTATTTCTTGCCCAAGCAATTCATCAATTGCTACATTCTTGGAAAAATCACTTGTCACACATGTCGGCATTCGCTAGTATTCCCTCGCTCCTGACGAAGGGGTGCGCTGGCACTGCTATCGCATAGCCGGCACAACAATATGGAACATAGGTGGAACCCATGTACGAAATTCTACTTGTGATTTATCTGTTGGCTGCGCTTGGTGTAATTGGCCTGGTTCTGGTTCAACAAGGTAAAGGCGCAGATATGGGAGCCTCATTTGGGGCTGGTGCATCAGGAACACTGTTTGGTGCCAGCGGCTCTGGAAACTTTCTGACCCGAATGACTGCAATTTTTGCAACCGTATTTTTTGTTATCAGCTTGATTCTGGGCAACATGAGCTCGAAAAAAGCGGATACAACCAGTGGCTGGGAAAACTTAAGTGCCCCAGCACAGCAAGAACAACCTGTTGAAAAAACTGAGAAAGCGCCTGTAAACAGCGATATTCCTCAGTAATAAACAGATTTGCCGAGATGGTGAAATTGGTAGACACGCTAGCATGAGGTGCTAGTGCCGCAAGGTGTAGGGGTTCAAGTCCCCTTCTCGGCACCATTGATTCAGTTACTTGAAAGAGTAACAAGTGAGGGATATAATCGCCCTCAGAATTACGGACGCGGGGTGGAGCAGCTTGGTAGCTCGTCGGGCTCATAACCCGAAGGTCGTCGGTTCAAATCCGGCCCCCGCAACCAACTTGGACGATAATTGAGTGTATACTCTTAGTTATCAGTGGATTTACCGGGTTGATTGAACTCGGTTCCGCCTCCGAGTTTTGAAAAGCGACGATTCCTGGAACTGAATCGCTTTCGTTTTTCTGCTTGAATCTTCAGAGGTTTAAGCTATCAGGGTCCAGAGATAATAAACCCCGTAATTCGGGGTTTTTTATTATCTGAAACATGACCATTCAGGTATCTACTGGGCTTCAATGCCCTTTTTTTGTTTCCAGGGGGTTGTCTTGACCGCTTTAGAAATGCAATTAACCGAACTGCTTGAGTCGCCAGTGACAGCTTTGGGCTATGAATTGGTGGGTCTGGAGTTTATCCGTGCGGGTGAACATTCGACACTACGTGTGTTCATTGACCACGAAAACGGCATCACAGTCGATGATTGTGCCGATGTGAGCCGTCAGATCAGTGCAGTGATGGACGTTGAAGATCCGATCACTGTTGCCTATAACCTGGAGGTTTCGTCCCCTGGTTTGGAGCGTCCGCTGTTTAAAGCGGAACATTATCAACAGTTTATTGGCCACGAGGTCAGCCTGGTCCTGAAAATGGCGATGAATAATCGCCGTAAGTGGAAAGGTGACATTGTTGCCGTTGACGGTGAGCTGGTCACGTTGAACGTGAATGGCGATGAAGAAACCTTTGCGCTGAGCAATATTGCGAAAGCCAACCTGGTTCCAAAATTCTGACCGCTAAATTGGGGCATTAGAAATGAACAAAGAAATCTTGGCTGTCGTTGAAGCGGTATCCAACGAGAAAGCTGTTCCGCGCGAGCGTATCTTCGAAGCACTGGAGATCGCACTGGCAACAGCGACAAAGAAAAAATACGAAGCGGAAATTGACGTACGCGTTGCAATCGATCGCAAAACGGGCGACTTCGAAACTTTCCGTCGCTGGAAAGCCGTTGAAGAAGTGACTGCACCGACGCTGGAAATCACTCTGGAAGCTGCTCAGTATGATGACGAGAGCATCGAGCTGGGTGACTTTGTTGAAGAGCAGATCGAGTCTGTGACATTCGACCGTATCACGACTCAAACGGCGAAGCAGGTCATCGTCCAGAAAGTTCGTGAAGCTGAGCGTGCGCAAATTGTTGAACAGTTTATCGACAATGAAGGCGAGCTGATCACGGGTGTCGTGAAGAAAGTGAACCGTGATGCCGTGATCGTTGATCTGGGTAACAATGCTGAAGCAGTCATCCTGCGTGAAGACCAGCTGCCGCGTGAAAACTTCCGTCCAGGTGACCGCGTCCGTGGTCTGTTGTATGCTGTGCGCCCTGAAGCGCGTGGCTTCCAGCTGTTCATGACCCGTTCTAAGCCTGAAATGCTGTCAGAACTGTTCCGCATCGAAGTACCGGAAATCGGTGAAGAGATGATCGAACTGATGGGTGCTGCCCGCGATCCGGGTTCTCGTGCCAAGATTGCCGTGAAGACAAACGACAAGCGTATTGACCCTGTCGGTGCTTGTGTTGGGATGCGTGGTGCGCGTGTTCAGGCGGTCTCCGGTGAACTGGGCGGCGAGCGTATCGATATCGTGCTGTGGGACGAAAACCCTGCACAGTACGTCATCAATGCGATGGCCCCTGCTGAAGTCAGCTCCATCATTGTGGATGAAGACAACCACACCATGGACATCGCAGTTGAGAAAGACAACCTGGCTCAGGCAATTGGCCGCAGCGGTCAGAACGTGCGTCTGGCGTCTGTACTAACTGGCTGGGAACTGAACGTGATGACGGTTGAAGACCTGCAGAACAAGCATCAGGCTGAAGCGCAGGCATCCATCGAATTGTTTGTGAAATACCTGGACATCGATGAAGATTTCGCTGTTGTTCTGGTAGAAGAAGGCTTTACCAGCCTTGAAGAAGTGGCCTATGTGCCGGTTCAGGAACTGATGTCTATCGAAGATCTGGATGAAGACACAGTGAATGAGCTGCGTAATCGTGCCAAAGAAGCCCTGACCACGATTGCCCTTGCGCAGGAAGAGTCTTTTGACGGTGTTGAGCCTGCTGAAGATCTGCTGAACCTGGACGGTATGGAGCGCGAGCTGGCGTTCAAACTGGCTGCGAAGGGTATTAGTACGCTGGAAGATCTGGCCGACCAGGGGACGGATGATCTACTGGATATCGAAGGCCTGGACGAGACCAGAGCGGGTGAACTGATCATGGCTGCCCGTAATATCTGCTGGTTCAGCGACGAAGCATAATTCAATTAGCAAGGGAGGAGCAGCATGTCAGAGGTTACAGTTAAGGCACTTGCCGAAGAAATCGGTACCCCGATTGATCGGTTGCTTCAACAGTTTGCCGATGCTGGTATCAGCAAGAAAGCTGAAGACAGTGTCAACCAACAGGAAAAAGAGTCTCTGTTGACCCACCTGAAGAAAGAACACGGTGGTAACACTGACGAGGCGCCGACCCGCCTGACTCTGCAACGTAAGACCCGCAGCACCCTGAGTGTGTCGGGTTCTGGCGGCAAGAGTAAAAATATCCAAGTTGAGGTGCGCAAAAAGCGCACCTATGTAAAACGCTCTGCCCTTGAAGAAGAGCAACGTGCGGAAGAAGCACGTCAGGCTGAAGAGGCTGCAAAACGTGCTGCGGAAGAAGCAGCGAAACGTGATGCAGAAGAGCAGGTGAAGCGCGAGGCGGAAGCCAAGCGTGAAGCTGAAGAGAAGCGCTTGGCAGAAGAGAAGCGCTTAGCGGAAGAGAAAGCAAAGCAGTTGGAAGAACAGTCTGAGCAGGGTGCAGCAGTGGATGCAAGCCAACGCGAAGCTGATGAAAAGCGTCAAGCTGAAGACAAAGCAAAACGCGCCGCCGCTGAGCTGGAAGCTAAGAAAGAAGCTGAGGCACTGCAACGTCGCCGGGAAGAGGAAGCCAAGCGTAAAGCCGAAGAAGCAAGTGAGCGTCAGCTAGAAGAGGCACGCAAAATGGCAGAAATGAATGAGAAAAACTGGTCTGAAAAAGGCCAGGATGCAGGTGATATGGAACGAGAAGACTACCACACGACCACTTCCACCTATGCCCGTGCGGCGGAAGATGAACAAGACCGTCGCGAGGAAGCAACTCGCCGCCGTAACAAGAAGAAAAAGGCTGCTGGTCCTAAGAGCGAAGAGCGCGAGACGCGCGAACGTCCAATGGCGGCACGTGGCGGCCGTAATCAGCGTGGCCGCGGCAAGCAGCAGCTGAGCAAGCCAACATCCATGCGTCATGGTTTCGATAAAACCGCAACTGTAGCGAAGCAAGATGTTGTGATTGGCGAGACCATCATCGTTTCTGAACTGGCAAACAAAATGTCAGTGAAGGCCGCTGAAGTCATCAAAGTGATGATGAAACTGGGTGCGATGGCAACCATTAACCAGGTGATTGATCAGGAAACTGCTCAGCTGGTTGCGGAAGAGATGGGCCACAAAGTTATTCTGCGCAAAGAAAACGAGCTGGAAGAAGCGGTACTGTCTGATCGTGATGAAAACCTGACTGCCGTACCACGTGCGCCGGTTGTAACCATCATGGGCCACGTTGACCACGGTAAAACATCGACGCTGGACTACATCCGTAAAGCACACGTTGCAGCGGGCGAAGCCGGTGGTATTACCCAGCACATTGGTGCTTACCACGTTGAAACAGACAACGGTATGATCACCTTCCTGGATACTCCGGGACACGCCGCGTTTACTGCGATGCGTGCACGTGGTGCTCAGGCAACGGATATCGTGATTCTGGTTGTTGCAGCGGATGATGGCGTGATGCCACAGACGATTGAAGCGATCCAGCACGCGAAAGCTGCAGGTGTACCGCTGATCGTTGCTGTGAACAAGATCGATAAAGAAGACGCGAACCCAGACAACGTGAAGAACGAGCTGGCTCAGTATGACGTTATCCCTGAAGAATGGGGTGGCGAGAACATGTTCGTTCATATTTCTGCGAAGCAGGGAACCAACATCGACGGTCTGCTGGAAGCCATTCTGCTGCAAGCTGAAGTTCTGGAACTGGAAGCTGTTTCTGAAGGTATGGCGAAAGGTGTGGTTGTTGAATCACGTCTGGATAAAGGCCGTGGCCCGGTTGCAACGGTTCTGGTTCAGGAAGGTACGCTGCGTAAGGGCGACATCGTTCTGTGTGGTCTGGAATACGGTCGTGTTCGTGCAATGCGTGACGAACTGGGTCGTGAAATCGAAGAAGCTGGCCCGTCTATCCCGGTAGAAATCCTGGGTCTGTCTGGTGTGCCTTCTTCTGGTGACGAAGCGACTGTCGTTCGTGACGAGCGTAAAGCCCGTGAAGTTGCACTGTACCGTCAGGGTAAATTCCGTGAAGTGAAACTGGCCCGCCAGCAGAAAGCGAAACTGGAAAACATGTTCTCGAACATGACTGCCGGTGAAGTGGCTGAACTGAACGTCGTTCTGAAAGCAGACGTACAGGGTTCTGTGGAAGCGATTGCCGACTCTCTGCGTAAGCTGTCAACTGACGAAGTGAAAGTGAACATCGTAGGTTCCGGCGTTGGTGGTATCACCGAGACAGATGCAGTGCTGGCTGCAGCATCGAACGCAATTATTCTGGGCTTCAACGTCCGTGCGGATGCATCTGCACGTAAGACGATTGAAAACGAGAACCTGGATCTGCGTTACTACTCCATCATCTATCAGCTGATTGATGAAGTGAAAGCCGCAATGGGCGGTATGCTGTCTCCTGAGTTCAAGCAGGAAATCATTGGTCTGGCTGAAGTACGTGACGTGTTCAAGTCACCGAAGCTGGGTGCGATTGCCGGCTGTATGGTCACAGAAGGTGTGATAAAGCGTAGCAACCCAATCCGCGTCCTGCGTGACAACGTGGTTATCTACGAAGGTGAACTGGAATCGCTGCGTCGCTTTAAAGATGACGTACAAGAAGTGAAGAATGGCTACGAATGTGGTATCGGCGTGAAGAACTATAATGATGTTCGCGTTGGTGACCAGATCGAAGTTTACGAAATCATCGAAATCCAGCGTACACTGGATTAATCAGGTTGCTCGTGAACCTGACACGAATACAGGGGAGCTTCGGCTCCCCTTTGTGTCGAGATAGCAGCCGACGTTTAGAGAGAGAATCAAATGGCGAAAGAATTCAGCCGTACACAACGTGTTGCTCAGCAGCTGCAAAAAGAGCTGGCTGTGATTCTGCAACGCGAAATTAAAGATCCGCGTCTGGGCATGGCGACCATTTCCAGCGTGGAAGTTTCCCGGGATATGGGTTACGCCAAAGTCTATGTCACTTTCCTGACCGTGGGTGAGCAGACTCCGGAAGGTAGCCTGGAAGCCTTGCGCGAAATGGCACCTTACATCCGTTCGTTACTGGGCAAGCAAATCCGTTTGCGTGTTACGCCAGAGCTGAACTTTATTTTCGATCAGTCTCTGACGGAAGGCATGCGCATTTCTAACCTGGTCAGCCAGGTTGTACGAGATGATGAAGCACGCCGTGGTGATGAACCTGAGGACGAAGGTGAGGGCAACTGATGGCTCGTCGTCGTAAAGGGCGTCCGGTTGATGGGGTACTGCTGCTGGATAAACCCGGCGGTATTACTTCCAATGACGCGCTGCAAAAAGTAAAACGCATTTTCTTTGCGGAAAAAGCAGGCCATACCGGTGCGCTGGATCCGCTGGCGACGGGCATGTTGCCGATTTGTCTGGGGGAAGCGACCAAGTTTTCCCAGTTCCTGCTGGATTCTGACAAGCGTTACCGTGTGATTGCCAAACTCGGTGAGCGGACCAACACCTCCGATTCGGATGGTGAGGTTGTCGAAACCCGTGAGGTGAAAGTGGACCGCGGCCAGCTTGAGCGTTGCATTGCGAAGTTTCGTGGCACGACCAAGCAGATCCCGTCCATGTTTTCAGCCCTGAAATATCAGGGACGCCCGCTGTACGAATATGCCCGTGAAGGGAAAGAAGTACCGCGTGAAGCCCGTGACATTACCGTGTATGAAATCAGCCTGCTGCGCTTCAGTGACAATGAAGTTGAGATGGAAGTTCATTGCTCCAAAGGGACTTACATCCGGACGATTGTTGATGATCTGGGTGAAATGCTTGGCTGTGGCGCGCATGTCACTTACCTGCGTCGTATCGGGGTATCTAAATATCCGCTGGATAAAATGGTAACACTTGAGCAGCTTGAAGCGCTGCTTGATGAAGCCCAGTCGCAGGAGATTCAGCCGAAAGAGTTGCTGGATCCACTGTTGCTGCCGACGGATAGTGCGGTTCAGGATTTGCCTGAAGTAAACTTGCTGCCGGGCGTCGCCAGTTATGTGCTGAATGGTCAGCCGGTGCAGGCGGGGCGTGTACCGGAAACCGGTACGCTGGTCCGGCTGACAGCAGGTGAGCAACGTGATTTTATCGGTATCGGTGAAATCGATGCAGATAATATGGTTGCACCGAAGCGGGTTCTGGCGAACAAACCGAAAGACTGATACGCGTTCAGCATGGCCAGGCAGACCCGCGGGAAGATTCCGCTTGCGGCCTGTCTGGCGGGTGCGTATAATTCGCGGCTCGGGCGTCGGCTGAATCAGAGATTGGCTGACGCAAATTTAACCTTTTTGTATTAGGAATGAGTTATGTCTCTGAATGCAGAAACTAAAGCAGCTATCGTTGCTGAATACGCGCAAGGCGCAAACGACACTGGTTCTCCTGAAGTTCAGGTTGCACTACTGACTGCACAAATCAACCACCTGCAAGGCCACTTCAGTGAGCACAAAGGTGACCACCACAGCCGTCGTGGTCTGCTGCGTATGGTTTCTCGCCGTCGTAAGCTGCTGGACTACCTGAAAGGCAAAGATCTGGGTCGTTACCACACCCTGATCGAGCGTCTGGGTCTGCGTCGCTAAGATTGCTTGAGAGAAAGGAGCCAACTGGCTCCTTTCTTTTTAGTATGCTCTGGTCAGATTGGCCGGGGTGTTCTTTGTAAACTGATGGTGCTTTTTGTAATTCACGAGTCGTTTTCGTCGACCTAGAGGTCGCGGCTATTGAGAGAAGCTGGCGATGCCGGCTTTTGTCATTAGTCGCGATGCGTGAATGGTCAGCGCAGGAAGTTTATCTTTCTGAGAACCGGAAGATATTCTGGCCTGAAAGTACCCCTCTTCACATGACGCTTTTTGCTGTGTCAGATATACTTACTGGCGCAAATAGAAAAAGCAGATCAATATTTTAAGGAAATTCACGTGAATCCTATCGTAAAAACCTTCCAGTACGGTAACCACACCGTCACACTGGAAACCGGAGTCATGGCGCGTCAGGCGACTGCTGCTGTGATGGCCAGCATGGATGATACTTCTGTCTTCGTTTCAGTTGTTGGTAAGAAAGAAGCTGTCGAAGGTCAGGACTTTTTCCCTCTGACTGTAAACTATCAGGAGCGTACCTACGCTGCCGGTAAAATTCCGGGTGGTTTCTTCAAGCGTGAAGGCCGTCCTTCTGAAAATGAAACGCTGACTGCCCGTCTGGTTGACCGTCCAATTCGCCCGCTGTTCCCTGATGCATTCAAAAATGAAGTTCAGGTGATTGCGACTGTAGTTTCTGTGAACCCGGATGTGAATCCTGACATCGTGACCATGATCGGTACTTCTGCTGCTCTGGCGATTTCTGGTATTCCGTTCAATGGCCCGATTGGTGCAGCGCGTGTGGGTTATATCAATGACCAGCTGGTTCTGAACCCAAGCAACAAAGAACTGGCTGAAAGCCGTCTGGATCTGGTTGTTGCCGGTACTGAAAGCGCAGTTCTGATGGTTGAATCTGAAGCTGACCGTCTGACTGAAGAGCAGATGCTGCAAGCTGTTGTCTTCGGTCACGACCAGCAACAAACGGTGATCAATGCGATCAACGAATTTGCCGCTGAAGTTGCAACGCCAGCATGGAATTGGGTTGCTCCTGAAGAAAATACAGCACTGAAAGCTCGTGTTGCAGAAAAAGCTGAAGCACTGCTGACAGAAGCGTACCAGATCACTGAAAAGATGGCGCGTTACGAGAAAGTCGGTGCAATCAAGTCTGACGTTGTTGCGGCTCTGCTGGCTGAAGATGAAACGCTGGAAGAGCGTGAAATCCGCGACATGCTGGGCTCTCTGGAGAAGAACGTGGTTCGTGGCCGTATCATTGCGGGCAACCCACGTATCGACGGTCGTGAGAAAGACATGGTTCGTGCACTGGACGTACGTACTGGCGTGCTGCCACGTACTCACGGTTCATCTCTGTTTACCCGTGGTGAAACTCAGGCACTGGTTACAGCAACGCTGGGTACTCAGCGTGATGCGCAGATCCTGGATGAGCTGACCGGTGAGCGTAAAGAGCACTTCCTGCTGCACTACAACTTCCCTCCATACTGTGTGGGTGAAACTGGCTTTGTCGGTTCGCCGAAGCGTCGTGAAATCGGCCACGGTCGTCTGGCGAAGCGCGGTATTCAGGCAGTTATGCCAACCGTTGATGAGTTCCCGTACACGGTTCGTGTGGTTTCTGAAATCACGGAATCGAACGGTTCTTCTTCCATGGCTTCTGTCTGTGGTACGTCTCTGGCACTGATGGATGCCGGTGTACCAATCAAGGCGTCTGTTGCGGGTATCGCAATGGGTCTGGTGAAAGAAGGCGAAGACTTCGTGGTTCTGTCTGACATTCTGGGTGATGAAGACCACCTGGGTGACATGGACTTCAAAGTTGCGGGTACAAACGATGGTATTACTGCATTGCAGATGGATATCAAAATCGAAGGTATCACCAAAGAGATCATGCAGATTGCTCTGAATCAGGCCAAAGGTGCACGTATGCACATCCTGGGCGTGATGGATCAGGCGATCAGCACTGCACGTGATGATATTTCTCAGTTTGCACCGCGCATTCATACGATGAAGATCAACCCAGAGAAGATCAAAGATGTTATCGGTAAAGGTGGTGCGGTGATCCGTCAGCTGACTGAAGAAACCGGTACAACCATCGAGATTGAAGATGACGGTACAGTGAAGATTGCTGCAACAGAGGGGACTGCTGCGAAAGAAGCAATCCGCCGCATTGAAGAAATCACCGCTGACGTTGAAGTTGGTCGCATCTATACTGGTAAAGTAGTGCGAATCGTTGATTTTGGTGCATTTGTTTCTGTCATCGGCAGCAAAGAAGGCTTGGTTCACATTTCTCAAATCGCTCAGGAGCGTGTTGAGAAGGTTTCTGACTATCTGCAAATGGGTCAGGAAGTCCAGGTGAAAGTACTGGAAATCGATCGCCAGGGCCGTATCCGTCTGAGCATGAAAGAAGCTCAGGCCGAGCAGGCTCCAGCCGCGGGTGAAGACGCGTAAACCCTCAGGTTTTCACGTATCTTGACCGAGAAGTAAAAAGGGGCTGTGACAGCCCCTTTTTTATACCAATGAATGTACAGACACTGAACAGTTACCTGAACGGTTAGCTTTGCCTCATCAGATTGCGATGAGAGGACACAAGGTTTACACGGGTAGGTTAGGGAGAATGGCATTGTTTGCAAAGAGGTTTAAGTACGCAGCCATCGCGATGGCTATCATGCTGGGCGGGTGTTCCACGAATACTTACTCCAGCTGGGAGCAGCCGTTGATTGCGGTACCGCTGCAGCCAACCATACAGCAACAGATTCAGCTGGCTCGAATCGATCAACTGTTGGGACGCAGTGATCTGGATGACGAGACCCGTTCACAGATTTTTTATGAGCGCGGCCTGTTGCATGACGGCATCGGCTTACGCGATCTGGCCAGACTCGACTTCAACCAGTCTCTGTCGTTGTATCCCGCACAGCCAGACATTTTTAATATTCTCGGTGTGTATTTTACCCAGAGTGCACATTTTGACGCGGCTTATGAAGCCTTTGATTCAGCGCTGGAGCTGGACGTCAGTCATCCGTTCGCGCAGCGAAACCGTGGTATCGCACTGTATTATGGTGGCCGGTTTCAGTTAGCAAGGCAGGATTTGATTGCACACTACCAACAGGATCCCAACGATCCCTATCGTTCTATCTGGCTTTATATGGTTGAGCTGGAAACTGAGCCCGAGAAAGCGAAACAGAACCTGAAGAGCCGGTTTGATCGCGCAGAGCGTGAAGACTGGGGCTGGAACATTGCCAGTGTACTGATGGATGGCGAGACAGAGCAGCAGCTACTCGACGACATTGTGAAAAACAGTGAAACCAATGAGCAAATGGCTGAGCGTTTAACTGAAAGCTATTTCTATATGGCGAAGCGATATCAGCACAATAAACAATATGCGGAAGCCGTTCAGTTGTACAAACTGGCTCTGTCGGGAAATGTCTACGAGTTTGTTGAGCACCGTTTTTCTTCTCTGGAATTAAACCGCTTGCTGGCAGCGTTGCAGGGACAGACGGAGCGTGTTTCTTCAGAGGAAGAAGAACTCTGATCTGTCGCTGAGTTAAGAATGGCATCCCCTTTGCAGCCGCTATAGTAAGATCAGGGTGCAATACGGGGGCTGTCGTGAAGAGAATGACCGTTTTAGTTTTGGCCAGTCTATGTGCCTGGCCAACGGTAGCCGGGCAGCAACTGGATTATGTTCGTGCTGTCACGACACCGGGTGAAGGGCGGCTGGTCACCATAGATGATTACTGGTTACTGGCATTCAGTCATACGTATGATATCCGTTTGCCAGAGCATGTGGCTCAGGGACAGAAACTGGAAATACAAATCAAAGAAGAAGGTGATACCTGGCAGTCGGAACAATTTACGGTGACGGCCATCAGTATTTATCAGGACTTATGCCGCCTGCACCGGCAACATCCCAGTCAGGATGGCCGGTTTCCGTCGGATGCTATCTACATCCAACCCTGTACCAGCGAATAACAAATGAAAAAACGCCCCGGGAAATCCCAGGGCGTTTTTTTTCGTCGGGTTGATTTCAGTCCATTGCTGCGACGGAATCAGACCAGACCGGTGCTGAGATGTACAACAATGACAGTGAATGCAGCCATGAGCGGAATCGCCATGGTGACCATAGCAATATCACCGTAACTTTGTCTGTGTGTCAGGCGGCATACTGCCAGCAGCGTGATGACAGCGCCACAGTGTGGCAGCGTGTCCAGACCGCCTGCTGCTAACAGAACCACCCGATGCAGCACTTCAGGGTTAATGCCGGTATTCAGGAAATCGTTCCCCAGCATTGCCAGAACCATACCGGTTCCGCCAGATGATGAGCCGATGATTCCGGCCAGACTGGTAGAGGTAATCGCGACCTTGAACAGATCCGGAATATCAATTGCGGCAATTCCCGCTTTAATGGCGACGAAGGCCGTCAGGGCGGTGATCACGGCACCATAACCAACTTCGGATGCTGTATTGAAGATAGGAAGCAGTGAGCCGACTGAACCATCAAAGATATGTTTATTGGCTTCGAACAGATAGCGACGGTAAGCAACCAGCATGAAAACGATGGCAATCACCAGCGCCAGAATGACCGACCAGGTACCGTTCACACGGGTATCCAGTGCTTCATACTCAGCAATGATCGTCGGAGATTTGAAGTAAATGTTTGTGAGCACGAAGTTGATCGCAAACACCAGCAAAATCGGGATCAGTGCCATCAGAAAACTGGGAGTGGGGGTATTGTCTTCGGCATCTTTTCCGTTGTCTTCATGTTCACCATAACCTTCCCCTGCAAGAATTGCTTTTTGTGCCCGGTATTTAATCCAGAGCACACCCAGAACCAGCATCATGGTACCGGCCAGTAATCCCAGTAACGGTGCCGCATAAATTGTCGTGCCGAAAGGAATTGTCGGCATGGTGTTGAGGTACTGGGGCGAACCCGGTAAGGCCGTCATGGTAAAAGTGAAGGCACCTAAGGTAATGGCGGCAGGCAGAAGACGTTTGGGAATCCCTGCTGCCCGGAAGGTGGCGGCACCAATCGGATACATGGCAAACACCACGACAAAGAGTGACACGCCGCCATAGGTCAGCAGTGCGGTCGCAAGGACAACGGACAGGATCGCATGTCTGGTGCCCAGATACTGAATGATGGAGCGGGACAGCGTGCGTGCGGCGCCCGATGCGCCCATCAGCTTACCGAAGATGGCACCGGCAATGAAGATCGGGAAGTAGAGCTTGATGTAGTTTGCCGCAGCCGGCATGAACACATTCGACAGGGCATACAAAAATGGGAAGTCACTGGTCAGCAGCGCGGCTGCCATCGCCAGGACGGGGGCGAGCACCAGGACAGAGACACCTCGATAGGCAAAATACATCAGCCCGATCAGGGTGAGTAATATCACGGCAACATCCATATTTTCTCTCCGTATTGTTGATATGTAACAGACCGTTAACATCCTAGATGGCCCGGTCATGAAAAGAAATACCGGGTTTTGGGATGGACAGCCTGACTTCAATGAAAGTGAGAGCGCTATCATGCTATTGGGGGTGACAATAGCGCCCATAGCGTTAACTGATAAAACTAATTTTTAATAATATCAATATGTTAGCATGCTATTATTGCATGTGCGGAGCACTTTTGAAAAACACAATTTCATCTCTGGCTATTCAAGCTTCGAGGCGGGATTCATACACTTTTTAATACTTGCATGTAGAAAGGAAGTTGCAGATGGCAGTCACCCAACTAACGGCGGAACAGGCAGCAGCCTGGATCAAGGACGGGCAGTCAGTGATGCTGGGAGGGTTCATCGGCTCTGTGGTGCCGGAATCTATCATCAAAGCATTAGGACGGCGTTTTGAACGCGATCAGTCACCCAGCGACCTGACGCTGCTCTTTGCTGCGGGTCAGGGAGATGGTGCAGGCCGGGCCGCAGATCACCTGGCGATTCCCGGACTGGTGAAACGGGTTATCGGAGGACACTGGGGATTAGTGCCCGGTCTGCAAAGACTGGCCCTGCAAAATGAAATTGAAGCTTATAATTTGCCTCAGGGTGTTATTTCTCATTTGCTGCGGGATACAGCTGCGGGTAAACCCGGCACGCTGACCACAACCGGTCTGGGGACCTACATCGATCCGCGTCTGGAAGGCGGAAAAATCAATGCGATTACCCGGGAAGATCTGGTGTCGCTGGTAGAACTGGGCGGGGCAGAATATCTGTTCTATCAGCGTTTAACGGTTGATGTTGCTATTTTGCGCGGGACGACAGCGGATACCGACGGCAATATCACCATGGAAGACGAGTGTCTGATTGCGGAGAACCTGGCGACCGCTCAGGCGGCCAGAAATCAGGGTGGACAGGTGATTGTTCAGGTTAAACGCATTGTGTCGGCCGGGACTCTGGATCCGCACGCCATCAAAATTCCGGGCATCTTTGTTGATGCGGTGGTGCTTTGCAATGATGAATCAGAGCATATGCAGACATTTGCCACCCAATTTAACCCGGCATTCGTGGGGCGGGCAACCGTTCGGGAACAGCATGAGACAGCACCGATGGCTGTAGCGTCTGATCCGGATGCCAAAACATTGATTGCCCGTCGGGCGGCGATGTTACTGGTACCGGACTCTGTGCTGAATCTCGGGATTGGCGTGCCGGAGTATATAGCAGTAGTCGCCGGGGAGCAGGGATTGCTGGATCGTCTGACGCTGACGGTAGAACCGGGCGCGATTGGGGGGCTGCCGGCCAGTGGTCTGGATTTCGGGGCCAGCCTTCATCCTCAGGCGATCATCACTCAGGACCAGATGTTTGATTTTTATGATGGCGGCGGTATCGATCAGGCATTTCTGGGATTGGCACAATGTTCAGCGATGGGCGACATTAATGTGTCCCGTTTCGGTGACCGGCTGCCGGGTTGCGGTGGATTTATTAATATCAGCCAGCATGCGAAGTCTGTGTATTTCTGCGGAACTTTTACGGCGGGCGGGCTGGAGGTTGAAGTCCGTGACGGTCAGTTGCACATCATCCGGGAAGGCAGCCAGATCAAATTTGTCGAGCAAGTTGAACAGATCACTTTCTCGGCACGCAGGGCAGTGCAGACACAGCAACCGGTCCGGTATATTACGGAGCGTGCTGTATTCCGGCTGGAACCTCAGGGGCTGGTACTGGAAGAAATTGCTCCCGGGATGGATTTGGAAAGGGATATTTTGTCGAAGATGTCGTTTATGCCAATCATTGACCCAGATTTGTGTCTGATGCCAGCGGATATTTTTTCACCGACATTCAGGCTGCCAGGGGAGCAGAATCGTGGTCCCGTGAATCAAGACTGTGAAGCGAGCTGAAAGTTGCAATAATCGGGTTGATGCATATAGAAGACAAAAGGCATTATTGATAGCCTTCATTAGGTATAGCTAAATGTCTGAGCTGGATATCCAGACAAATCTATCAACCCATAAGGAATGTGCTATGACTCAGCAACTGGTCGGGATCAATCCTCGCCAGCAACAGTTAGATAAGATCGTGTTTTTCTGTTCTGTGATTCAGCATGGCTCGTTTCGGGAGGCTGCTGAAGCCTGGGGAATATCGGCGGCCGCTGCCAGCCGGTGGATCAAAGAACTGGAAGGCCTGATGGCTGTGGAACTGATCAAACGGAGCACACGGCAACTGGTTCCCACGGATGCCGGGGAAATGCTGTACCGGCGCTTTTCTTCGCTCTTGCCTGAAATCGATACCATTTGCTCTGAAGTGGGCAGTATGGCGGACGAGCAGCGTGGGGTGATCACGATTTCATCAACGCCGCTGTATGCGGCTTACTATCTGCGTGAAATCATAGCCGAATATATGGAAATGCATCCGCAGGTGAATTTCCGGTTATTCATTGAAGCCGGTGAGACTGATCCGCTTCATGTTGATTTTATTATCCGGGCCAAGGCAACGAACCGGGAAACTGAAGAGAAAGACTCCCTGCTCATTCGCCGGTTGTTGCTGAGTGAGCCATTGTATGCCTGTGCATCCCCTCAGTATCTGGCTCGCTGCGGAGTGCCGGAGGAGCCCGAGGCGTTGCGGGAGCACCGGTGCCTGTATGCAAGTTCGCTGGTGGGCGGAAACCGGTGGTATTTCCGTCTGAATGGGATCAACCGGGCGGTGACAATCAGTGATGCGCTGGAATGCGATAACAGTGAAATATTGCGTGATATGGCTATTCGCGGTGCCGGAATTGCCTATCTGCCCCATTCAGTGATCAAAGCGGGGCTGGATGCGGGTGAACTGCAGGTGCTGCTGACCGATTTTGTCGCCAGCCAGTTTGATATCAATCTGTATTTTCGGCCCCGGCATCCGATGCCTGCCCGGTGTCAGGCATTCAAAGAATACATGCTGCGCCGGACTGAGGAGATCCTCTCACAACAGGAAATCCATCACGGACGTTAAGGGAGCCGGGGCTTTGTCAGTACCGGCTGCGAAAATTTTTAACCAGAATGGTTTCTAAATCATTTTTTGGCAGCGGGCGGAAAAAATGGAAGCCCTGAATGTAATCGCAGTTCAGGTTAGACAGCAGTGCGGCCTGCTGACGTGTTTCAACGCCTTCTGCCACAACACACATGTTGAGAGACTTACCCAGGTTGATGATGTTTTCGATCAGGGTCAGCTGTTTCGGGACGGTTTCCAGATCTTTGATAAAAGCACGGTCGATTTTCAGCTCGTCCAGCGGAAAGCGGGCCAGATAAGACAGCGAGGAATAGCCCGTACCGAAATCATCAATTGATAATGCAAACCCAAGTTTTTTGATTGCGTTCAGCATCTGGATGGTGTGCTCATTTTCACCCATCATGGCACTTTCAGTCAGTTCAAAGGTGATATCGTCCGGATTCACTTCAGTGGCGCGCTGCAAATCGGAAACATACTGGATCAGGTTCGGATTCCCGAACTGCTGCGGTGAAAGGTTGATGGCCACCCGGCCAGGCAACAGGCCTTGTTTCTTCCATCGCTTAACCGTAGTGAAGACTTCGCGCATGACCACTTTGCCCAGTTGCTCGATCAGCCCCGAGCGTTCAGCAACCGGAATAAACTGGGCCGGGCTGATATAGCCTTCGATCGGATGTTTCCAGCGGACCAGTGCTTCTGCGCCATGAATGGAGAAATCCCGAGCACTGACCTTCGGCTGATACCAGACTTCCAGCCCTTTGTTCTGCAGGGCTTTCTGGAGCTCGATTTCCAGCCATAAGCGCATTCTGGCTTCTTTGTTCATGGTTTCATCAAAGGTGACCAGACGATTCCGCCCGCGGTTTTTGGCTTCATACATGGCCGTATCGGCATGCTGAAGCAGCAAACGGGCATCGCTGCCATTCCCCGGATAATTCACCATACCGATGGAGCAGGCCAGATGTTTGCTGAAGTGCATCAGGTCAAAGGGCTGATTGACCAGCGCAATAATTTTCTTCGAAACTTGTTCGCCCATATCTGCCTGAACCGGCTCCGGAAGCAGAATGCCGAATTCATCGCCTCCCAGGTGGCCGATGACGGCGTTCTCTGGCAACAGCTGGCGCAGGCGGTGAGAGATTTCCTGAAGCACGCGATCGCCGATATGGTGGCCCAGGGAATCGTTGATGTTCTTAAAGTTATCAATATCCAGATACAGCATCACCAGAGGGATCTGGCGGTTGATCATCTGCTCCAGACGCCGGCTGAATCCATGCCGGTTGTAGAGTCCGGTCAGCGGATCGGTATGAATCAGTTGTTCGACCTGATCCGGATGGACCTGCTGTTTATGCGGTTGCTTCAGAACGACCAGGCTGGCAGGGGAGCCCACCAGCTGAACATCACCCAGTGTGAGGGTCAGTGCATTTTCTGTCTGGCATTGCGGGCTGGTCAGACAGTGGTACGTTTTGCCATTACTTAATTCAGCCAGCTGTTCGCCAAAAGGACGGTTGTTACGGCTGTCGATCAGCAATTGTCCGAGATCTTCGCCAATCATGGCTTCTGCGGACGAAAAACCCAGTAATTGTGCCGCAATAGCATTGGCAGACAGGATCTGATTTTTTTCAATGAGCAGGCAGCCGTCGGCCATGAGCCGGCACAGTTGGTTGAACTGCTCTTCCCGTTCAGCGACGGCATTGGCTAACTGGAGACGTTCAGAGGTGTCTATGGCATGTAAGACGACATGGGTGATCTCTGCGGTGTCAGTTCTCAGCGGCGACAGGCTGAAGTGCAGGCTGGTGTGGTGGCGGTGCTCATCCAAAATCACATCACCCTCGACACTCTCACCTTTGAAAGCACGTTCATAATAGGGTTTCAGCGTTTCATAAAAAGCATGACCCAGAATGTCAGCGTCGGTGCAGCCCACCAGTTCTTCATGGTTGAGGCCACTTAACTGGCTGTAATGATGGTTCACGGCGGTGTAGCAGTGTTGCTTATCCAGAATGGCGAACAGGAACGGGCTATTGCCTGTCAGTTGAAAAAACCAATTGTTGATGAATTCAGTCGGCATGGCGATATGATCTGTTTCGGCTGACATCCCCTGGATGCCCTTATCTGGCTAAGTCGTACCCGTAATATAACGTCAGAAAATAGCGAATTGTCAAAATTTCATGCATTCGTGAGAAAACTTTGAGTTATGGGACAAAAAATATGGATTTATTGACATTGGTTACAAAATTATGACAAAGCCCTTTTCGGTGTTCATCGCTAACACTGTGTTTTGAATAAGAAATATGTTGAACTGTTCTGGCTGTACCTCTCAGGCCTGAAATATATCAAGTCAACTTTTCTTGTCATTTTCATATGAATTCTCCTGATTTTGGGGACCGTGAAAGGGAAAACAAAATTTTGCTTGTTCAAATATTGAGCGATCAGTCCTGCTGATTCCGGAGCTGGGCCGAAAGTTATTCATGCCAGTGATGAACCGCGGAGGGATTCATGGCCGCAGTAAAGAAAGGGGTTGTTATCGTTCAGACCAGCCCGCACAATATGGACTGCAAACAGTCTGGTGACTGTTTTTCTGAGGATGATTATGCTGATACGAACTGAAGTGCCATCGGACATTCTGACCATTGATGCCTTACTGAAAGAGGTATTTGAAACACCGGCTGAAGCAGACCTGGTGATGGCGTTGCGCGAACAGGGACAAAGAACATTGTCGCTGGTGGCCAGCTCGGACGAAGGTGAAGTGATCGGGCATATATTCTTCAGTCCGGTGACTGTCGATGGCCTGGATAATGGCTGGCAGGGACTGGCACCCTTGTGTGTCAGGAAAGAGTATCGTGGTCAGGGGATTGGTCAGACCCTGATGCAGGAAGCAACAGAGATCCTGGCTGAGCTGGGCTATCCGGTGGTGGTTGTGCTGGGAGACAGTCAGTATTACCGCAAGGCTGGCTTCGTGACTGCGGCAACACACGGGCTGCATTGCAGCTGGCCGGTGCCGGAAGAGTCTTTCATGGTCCGTGAACTGTTGTCCGATTCGCTGAGCGGGCATCAGGGACTGGTGGCTTACAGCGAACCTTTTTCAGCGTTTTCATAAGAAAAGTACCATGCAGCAAAGAGATATTCAGATTCTGCAGGAAATGGGACTGACCAGCTGGCAGATCCGGAAACCGGACTGTTTTCCTGATTTGTCTCAGCCTGTGATTGATTTACCGGAAAGCTGTCAGTTGCTGTTTGTGACTTCAGAGGCTCTGGATGAACATGATGCCTGGCTGTTCGGTAATATTCTTCGCAGTATGAAACTGACCCCGGATCAAGCACTGGCCTTGCCTCCGCATGCGCTTCCGGACTTAGGTGAGCATCACCTGACCTGGTGCTGGTTTGCAGGATGTGAGAGCGTCGCGCCGAGTGACTGCCATATCCTGCATTCGGCAGCTTTGAGCCAGATGCATGATCACCCGGCGGACAAAAAAGCCCTGTGGCAACAGATTTGTGCATTCAATGATTGAATTCGTTCCTATGTCTGCAGCTCATCTGGACGATGTGTGGGCCATTGAGCAGCGTGCGCATCGCTTCCCCTGGACGGAGAGTCAAATTCGGGAAACGCCGGGACGGCTGGCCCTGAATCTGACCATGCTGAGCGACGGTCAGGTGGCTGGTTATTGTTTCGGCCAGTCGGTGGCCGGTGAGGCGAGTCTGCTCAATATTGCGGTTGATCCCCGGATGCAGGGGCAGGGGCTGGGCCGCCAGTTACTGGCGGCGTTTGTGACTGCTGCACGGGCAGATTGTGCCGAAGAGATCTGGCTGGAAGTTCGTGCCGGCAATGTCCGCGCCAGCCAGTTATACCTGGCCAGCGGTTTTAAACTGATCAGCCGACGGGAGAATTACTACCGGGCTGACAGCACTATCAGTGACAGCGGTCGTGAAGATGCGCTGATCATGAAGGCTGAACTCTGATTATTGTGCGCCGGATTCACGATGTTCGGACAACGAGTCTGCCAGCGTAATAAAGGCGTTGAGATAATCGACATTCAGATCGGTTTCTCTGACACCGAGATGAATATTTTTGTGAATGCCGGTTTCTCCCAGTCGAACAGCAACGATGGGCAATTTTTCTGCATATTCCTTGGCCAGCCATTTCGGGAGTGCAGCCACTCCCCGGTCCGCAGCCACCATCTGTAACATAATATCTGTGGTTTCAATCAGTTTGTGTTTTCTCGGACTGCACTTGGCTGGTGTGAGAAAACTGGTGTAGATATCCAGTCGACTTTGCTCGACGGGATAAGTGATCAGGGTTTTATCCAGTAACATCTCCGGTGTGATGTATTCAGCTGATGCCAGCGGACTCAGCTCATTCACGACCAGTACCTGCTCATAATCAAAGACCGGGATATACCGGATGCCCGGACGCAGCAGCGGGTCCGGGGTGACCAGCACATCAATCTCATAGCCGAACAGAGCACCCAGCCCGCCAAACTGAAATTTTTGCTTCACGTCCACATCGACATCCGGCCAGGCTTTGAGGTATGGGTTGACGACTTTCAGCAGCCACTGATAACAGGGGTGGCACTCCATTCCGATCCGCAGTGTGCCCCGCTGGCCACTGGAAAACTGCTGCATCTGTTCTTCGGCATGTTCAAATTGCGGTAAGACTCTTTCGGCCAGCCGCAAGAGGTAGTTTCCGGCCTGAGTAAAGTGCAGGTTGCGGCCCGATTTGGTCCAGACCGGAGTCCCGAGCTGCTGCTCCAGTTTCTTCATACTGTGGCTGAGCGCCGACTGGCTGAGATAGAGGGCATCAGCGGCAGCGGTCAGTGAGCCCAGTCGGCGGACTTCCCGCAGAATTGCCAGATGGCTGCGTTCAATCATGATTTGTCCTTAACTCATGAGTAACTTTCATAGGTTGATGAAATAATGCCATTTTAATTCATCATTAGATAGCCATAAGATGTCTTCAACAACTTTGGAGGACGTATAGATGGCTAAAATTCATAACCTGGGTTTCCCACGTATCGGCGCAAACCGTGAACTGAAATTTGCACTGGAAAAGTACTGGAAAGGCGAAAGCACACAAGGTGAGCTGACAGAACTGGCGGCGGGACTGCGTCAGAAGCACTGGCAGCACCAGTCGGCACTGGACCTGACACCGGTTGGCGATTTCTCTTTTTATGATCAGGTGCTGGATACCAGCTTCACACTGGGGAACATTCCGGCCCGTGTTGAAGGTCTGGCGGGCGATGAGCTGGACAATTACTTCCGGGTTGCCCGTGGGCGTTCCGCGAATGACAGTGGCTGCAGCTGTGTGCATGCCGGTGAGATGACCAAGTGGTTCGATACCAACTATCACTACATTGTGCCTGAATTTACCGCAGACACCCGTTTTGAACTCAACCCTCAGCGTCTGCTGGCACAACTGGAAGAAGCACAAGCGCAGGGCGTTGCAGTCAAACCTGTCCTGGTTGGTCCGGTGACCTACCTGTGGCTGGGCAAGGAAAAAGACGCCTCGAATAAGCTGGATCTGTTGGATCAACTGCTGCCGGTTTATGCGCAACTGCTGACGCTGCTGGCTGAGAAAGGTGTCGAGTGGGTACAAATCGATGAGCCGATTCTGGTCACCGAACTGTCTGCTGAATGGCAACAGGCGCTGAATAAAGCTTATCAGACCCTGAATCAGGGCCAGGTGAAGCTGCTGCTGGCAACTTACTTCGGCGAACTGAAAGAAAACCTGTCGCTGGCAGTGAATCTGCAGGTCCAGGGTCTTCATGTAGATGCCGTGCGTGGCCGCAATGAAGTCGATGCGGTGATTGCGGCGCTGCCTGCGGACAAAGCCTTGTCGCTTGGGGTGATCAACGGCCGGAATATCTGGAAAACGGACCTGAATACCGTGCTGAACTGGCTGGAGCCGATTGCCCGTGATCTGGGTGAGCGCCTGTGGGTAGCCCCTTCGTGTTCACTGCTGCACGTGCCGGTGGATCTGAACAGCGAGCAGAAGCTGGATGCGGAAATCAAATCCTGGCTGGCGTTTGCCCTGCAGAAACTGGACGAGCTTTCTGTGCTGTCCCGTGCACTGAATGAAGGCCGTGATTCAGTGGCGCAGGCTCTGGCAGACAATCAGGCGGCGATTGACAGCCGTCGTCAGTCAACACGTGTCAACAATCCGGACGTTCAGGCAGCTGTGGCCGCCATTACTCCGGCGCTGGGTGAGCGTCAGCATCCGTATGCTGAACGGATTGCCAAGCAGACTGCACACCTGAATCTGCCTGCGTTCCCGACCACGACCATTGGTTCATTCCCGCAAACTGCGGAAATTCGCCAGGCGCGTCTGAAGTTCAAGAAGGGCGAGCTGGATCAGGACACTTACATCAGCCAGATGCAGGCAGAAATTACCCACGCGGTACGTGAGCAGGAAGCGCTGGAACTTGATGTCCTGGTGCACGGTGAAGCCGAGCGAAACGACATGGTGGAATACTTCGGTGAACAACTGGACGGTTATGCCTTCAGCCAGTTCGGCTGGGTGCAGTCTTACGGTTCCCGTTGCGTTAAGCCGCCAATCCTGTTCGGTGACATCAGCCGTCCGAACGCAATGACTGTGGCCTGGACCCAATATGCGCAGTCACTGACCGACAAACCAATGAAAGGCATGCTGACCGGCCCTGTGACGATTCTGAACTGGTCGTTTGTCCGCGACGATCAGCCTCGCGCTGTATCCTGTTACCAGCTGGCACTGGCGATCCGTGAAGAAGTCTTGGATCTGGAAAAAGCGGGCGTGAAAGTCATTCAGATCGATGAAGCAGCACTGCGTGAAGGTCTGCCGCTGCGTCAGTCCGAGTGGCAGGAGTACCTGAATTGGGCGGTTGAGTCCTTCCGGATCACGGCCAACGGTGTGGCGGATGAAACTCAGATCCATACCCATATGTGTTACTCCGAGTTCAATGACATCATTGCCTCCATTGCAGATATGGATGCAGATGTGATCACCATTGAGACTTCGCGTTCTGATATGGAACTGCTGGATGCGTTCGATAACTTCAAGTATCCGAACGAAATCGGTCCGGGTGTGTATGATATTCACTCGCCGAACATTCCGACGGAAGCGCAGATGGTGAAACTGATGCAGCTGGCTGCAGAGCGTATTCCGGCCGAGCGTTTGTGGGTGAACCCGGACTGTGGTCTGAAAACCCGCCAGTGGGCTGAAGTACTACCGGCCCTGAAGAACATGGTTGCCGCGGCGAAAACCCTGCGTGCGAACGCGTAAGTTCTGCCAAAGATCGATTCCATCCTGATTGAAGCTGCCCCTGAACCGGGGCAGCTTTTTTTATGGGCGATCCCGGATGCTTCTGCTGCACAATCCCCTGCTGCCAACATAGGGTATTGTGCGAAGCAGAGCTGAGTAATCCGGTTTCAGACCGTCCGGGTATCCAGCCCGGACAGCCGGTGCCAGTAACCGTTACACTGAATCCGGTCTGCCATCGGGTGTCGCCCTGAGGTCAGCTCAGACGCTTTGAATTCAGCCAGTGTATCCAGGGTGTCGGTGGCGAGCGGACTGATCCGGACCACATCAACCAGGCCCTGCATCCCGGGCAAATCATTGATCAGGTTGTAGCAGTAACCGGACTGGGTCTGAATGCCGTTGAGGGTAAACAGACGCTGTCCTTCCTGACTGTTCGCGGCCAGTCCCTCCGGATAATGAATACAGCAGGTTTCGCATTCATCTTTACCCCGGCCTTCGGCCCGGGCCGTAAAGCAACGGGCAGAGTAGGCGAGCGGCAGGTAGCCATAGCTGAAGACTTCGGTCTCAAACTGTCCCCAGATGCCTTGTGCGTCGCAGTCTTGCTGCACATGGGTCAGCCATTCCCGTGACAATTCCACAGGCATACACCATCGGAACATGCCCTGCTTCAGAAACAGCGCAATCGTCTGCGCGTTGTAGCAATTGACCGCCGGTCCGACGACAAAAGGCACTTTGTGTTGCCGGGCAAGATGAATGGCCGAGACATCGTTGGCTTCAATGCTGAATTCACCATTATCGATGTATTTTTTCAGCACACTGACTTCACTTGGCGCTTCAAGCAGTGCCTGGGTGGACAGGACGACTTCCTTGCCCGCAGCCGCCAGCATTCTGGCCAATTCCAGCCAGTCCCGGACTTTCATTTCCCGCCGTTTGGCACAGACGGTTTCGCCCAGATAGACAATGTCAGCCGCGCTGGTACAGGCGGCTTCATAGAACTGTGCAACATCGGTTTTCGGCCAGAAATATAACAGTGGCCCCAGTGAATATTTCATTGCAGTTCTCCTGTTATTGCCACTGTCGCTGATACGCGCCCAGTGTGGTTTGTGACCCTTCGGACAGGTCGCTCAGGGCCTTTTCCCATGCAGGCCGGACCTGATAGGCTTCCGGGCTGGCCCGGTAACTGTCGATGGCCTGACGCCAGGTGCGGGTGACTTCAGCGACATAGGCCTGACTGCGCTGACGGCCTTCAATTTTGACCGAAGCAATCCCGGCGGCAAACAGCTCCGGCAACAGGCTCAGAGTATTGAGGCTGGTGGGGGACTCCAACACATGGGAACGCTGAGACTGCCCATCGACGCAGGTTTCAAATCGTCCCTTACACAAGGTGGGATAACCGGCTTTTTCGTGGTCCTGATAGCGGTCGATCAATATGCCGTTGAGCCGTGACTCCAGCCCCTGCGGCGTTTCCTGCCAGCGGACAAACTTGGCTGGCGAGCAGGCACCGACGGTATTGGGCGATTCGCCCGTAAGATAGGACGATAGATAGCAGCGCCCCTCCGCCATGATGCAGAGACTGCCGAAAGCGAAGACTTCCAGTTCGGCATCGGTATTGCGCGCCAGTTGCCTGACCTGATGAATTGACAGAACCCGGGGCAGAACGACCCGCTTCACGTTGAAATTATCGCGGTAAAAGCGAATGGCTTCCGTGTTGGTGGCCGATCCCTGAACCGATAAGTGCAGTTCGAGATCCGGGTAGCGACGAGCCGCGTAATCGAGTACGGCAATGTCGGCGACGATCAGAGCATCAACGCCCAGGGCGGCGGCTTTGTCGACCGCCTGCTGCCAGCGGCCAAAACCGTCCGGGTGAGCGAAGGTGTTGAGGGCAATGTGCAGCTTTCGCCCGTGTTTGCGGACGTAGTCTGCCGCTTGTTCCAGACGCTTACCCTCAAAGTTCAGACCGGCAAAATGCCGGGCATTGGTGTCGTCTTTAAAACCGATGTAGACAGCATCGGCACCATTGTCGATGGCGGTTTTGAGTGCGGGCAGATTTCCTGCCGGGCAGAGCAGCTCCATGTGAATGCTCCTGATGGTTCATAAAATGCTGTCCGACATCTTATTGAGCTGACGGACGGCCGTGTTGATATGACTCAGGTTTTGCGGTGTTTTTCAGAACTGGCTTTTGATCGAGGACGGGCGGGGCGGGTGAAAATATTGATTTATCGCAGGAAGCGGTGACTGCTGTTGGCCTAGGATGACGGCAATACAACCAAAAGAAGAGGACAGCACGGTGTATTCCCCAAAATTTTCACGGCTTCAAGAGATGGCCCCGAGACTGCTTCGTCTGCATTGCCGGCTGACGCCTTTTTTTGTGCATCAGACGGTGATTGAGCTGGGGCTCGCCAAAGTGTTCCACGAGGCAATTGAAGAAGGCGAGCTGGACTTTCTGGTCGGACGAACGGTGACCATCGTTGTGGCCGATATCGACTGGCAATTTACTGTGTCTCTGGTCAATCAA
The DNA here is from genome assembly GCF_023151555.2 of Photobacterium sp. CCB-ST2H9. Classification (NCBI taxonomy): domain Bacteria; kingdom Pseudomonadati; phylum Pseudomonadota; class Gammaproteobacteria; order Vibrionales; family Vibrionaceae; genus Photobacterium; species Photobacterium sp. CCB-ST2H9. The sequence continues at coordinate 2,833,702 of NZ_CP100425.1, read as the reverse complement.
CGTTTGGCTGTGCAGCCCGCCGTGATGGAACCCGACGCGGTGATGCGGGCAGCCAGCCGGGATCTGTTGCGTATCGCGGCCCGCAAGGTGGATCCGGATACCCTGTTCTTTCAGCGCCGGCTGAAGATGGAAGGGGATACCGAACTGGGACTGGCGGTGAAAAATCTGCTCGACAGTCTGGATATGGACAGTCTGCCTCAGCCTCTGGTGAAGGTACTGAACAAGGCCGCTGCAGTATTTGCTGCTGAGTGAAACCGTTCAGGTTTCTGCTGCTCTGAATCGCGGCATACAGGTCCTGCCGATTGTCTGAACCGGGTCTGGCTGCCGGTTGTGAACTGCCGCAGAGCGTACCCACCGCGGCAGTTCAAAAGAATGCTCGCAGCTTTGGCTGCGAGTGACTGTTTCTTTGCGCTGACTTTGCGTATAATTCCGCCATCTTAATCCCCCGGGCATCTTGTGATGGCCTGGTACAGAGTCATTCCCATCGCCGAAACGGCACAGAAGAGCGAACAGAGGCCAGGATGTAACCACAGGTTAATCAGCCAACACCCGGACTGAACCGGGTCAAACTCAACTGGAATACCGGGCGCCTGGGCCAGAATGCTGGCCTGCCTGGGCTGACTTTATTCGATAACTGGATCTGCACTGAATATGTCTTTTTTAACTGAAGTGGGTAAACGCCGCACGTTTGCCATCATTTCTCACCCGGATGCGGGTAAAACCACGATTACAGAAAAAGTTCTGCTGTTCGGAAACGCTTTGCAGCGTGCCGGTACGGTCAAAGGCCGCGGCTCAAATCAGCATGCCAAGTCCGACTGGATGGAGATGGAAAAAGAGCGTGGTATCTCGGTAACGACCTCCGTGATGCAGTTCCCGTACAATGACTGTCTGGTAAACCTGCTCGATACCCCGGGACACGAAGATTTCTCGGAAGATACCTATCGTACGCTGACGGCGGTGGACTCCTGTCTGATGGTCATCGATGCGGCGAAAGGTGTTGAGGACCGGACCCGTAAGCTGATGGAAGTGACCCGTCTGCGTGATACACCGATTGTTACTTTCATGAACAAACTTGACCGCGACATCCGTGATCCGATGGAACTGATGGATGAAGTGGAAAGTGAGCTGAACATTGCCTGTGCGCCGGTGAGCTGGCCGATTGGCTGTGGTAAAGAGTTCAAGGGTGTTTACCACATCCACCGTGACGAAACGATTCTGTACGCAACCGGTCAGGGTCACACCATTCAGGAAGTACGGATTGTCAAAGGTCTGGATAACCCGGAGCTGGATGCGGCTGTGGGTGAAGATCTGGCCGGGCAGCTGCGTGATGAACTGGAACTGGTGCTGGGCGCATCACACGAGTTTGATCGTGAACTGTTCCTGAAAGGTGAACTGACACCGGTCTTCTTCGGGACCGCGTTGGGTAACTTCGGGGTCGACCACATGCTGGACGGCCTGACCGAATGGGCGCCTGCGCCGCTGCCGCGTCAGGCGAATGAGCGTCAGGTCGAAGCGGAAGAAGAGAAATTCTCTGGTTTCGTGTTTAAGATTCAGGCGAACATGGATCCGAAACACCGTGACCGGATTGCCTTCATGCGTGTCGTTTCGGGAACTTACACGCAGGGCATGAAGATGAACCATGTCCGGACCGGCAAAAATGTCAGCATTTCGGATGCTGTGACCTTTATGGCCGGTGACCGTGCCCGCGCGGAAAATGCCTATGCCGGTGACATCATCGGTCTGCACAACCACGGGACGATCCAGATTGGTGATACCTTTACGCAGGGTGAAAGCCTGAAGTTCTCCGGGATCCCGAACTTTGCGCCGGAATTGTTCCGTCGTATCCGCCTGAAAGATCCGCTGAAGCAGAAGCAACTGCTGAAAGGCCTGGTTCAGTTGTCGGAAGAAGGCGCCGTCCAGGTGTTCCGTCCGCTGCAGAACAATGATCTGATTGTGGGTGCAGTCGGTGTGCTGCAGTTCGACGTGGTTGTGGCCCGTCTGAAATCTGAGTACAACGTCGAAGCGATTTACGAAGGTGTGAACGTTGCGACGGCCCGCTGGGTGGAATGCGATGATGCGAAGAAATTCGATGAATTCCGTCGCAAGAATGAAGTGAACCTGGCACTGGACGGTGGAGACAATCTCACTTACATCGCCCCAACCATGGTGAACCTCAACCTGGCGAAAGAGCGCTTCCCGGAAGTTGACTTCCGTGCGACCCGTGAGCACTGATTCGCAGAACAGATAAAGTACAGTCGTGAAACAGCACGCTGCACTGAAACAAAAAAAGCCCCTGATCTCAGGGGCTTTTTTTATGGGTGAATCCGGCCTCAGAAGAAGGTCTTGGGCTGGTTCAGACTGTCACAATAGGCGCTGTTCGAAGCTGGCTTGAAGAACGCCTTGTCGACGGCCGTATTGCCAAATGCGGCCACCTGACTGCCGGCTTTGCTGCTGTAGCTCAGGCCCAGCAAATCCAGATACGGCCGGTAGTCGAGACCCGTCGCATAACTGGCAGCAATCAGCAGCCAGTCGTTATTGCTCAGCGTCCCCGCTTCAGCACGGCTGTACGTTGAGAACCCCAGTGATGCTTTTGCTGCATCCCAGCTGGCATCATCGTTGTCGGCATCCGAAAACGCTTTGTCCAGCAGGTGCAGGCGAGGGATCAGGTGCCAGCCATTGCTCAGGGCGCCTTTGTCCTGTGCATGCATCATCATTTCGACCACCAGTGCCGCGCCCTGACTCCAGCTGCTGTATCCCCGTCCCGCCATATAGGCAGCCGGATCGGCTTCCAGCTGACTTTGCTGGATATCGGCCAGAATGGTGTCGAAAGGCAGAGACTGGCACTGGTGCTCATAGCCCGGCTCATTAACGGTTGCCAGAGATTTCGCATAATAGGAATAGAAGTTGGTGGTGGCATGGCCTTCAAAGCCGTTGAATTTGAAGCGTCCGCTTTCAACGTTGTGTCCGACCTCATGCAGGTCACCATGGCCCAGCACGCTGAATGCCCAGCCGGCATCATAGGGGTTACCCGAGCAGCCGTAGCCGCAGGTGGGCTGGTCGGCATTCATATGCTGAACCTGATCCCATTCAGGAATATTCAGGGTATGGGCAGCAGCAAAAGAATCCACTTCACTGATCGGCGTAATGTTCTCGCCATGATAGCCCGCGAGTGCCCGGAGAGCGCTGTGGTGATAAGTCTGGATGAATGTGGCCATTTCTCCCGGTGTATCCCAGCGGCTGTTTTCAGACAGCGTGGTTTGCATCCGGCTGTTTCGTGAGTGGATCTCAAAATGCTCGGTCGCGACTTCGGCCCAGTCGTAGGCGTTGTTGTTCACCGCCGTGATGAAGGCAGCATCATTCTCACCCGGTTTCCAGTACGGATGCTGGCCAATCTGACGAAATGCAAAGGTCATCTCGGTCCCTTTGTCTGTAAAACCAACCTGAACCGGACCGCCATAAGGTGATGTCAGGTGGATGGTCTCGCCGGCCTGGATGGTGACCGGATGTGACTGCAGGAATTTCGGCCGGTTGTAGCCGTCATTCGGTGCCATCGGCTTGGTGGCGGTCGCACGCTGGGTATTGATAAAAATCCGGGCGGCCACGTCGCTGTGAGGGTCGGTCCGGGTGACGGTCAGGGTCTGGCCCGGCAGGGCATAAACCCCGGCGGCACGCCACGGAGTCCGGCTGGTCAGCGTGACGGTTTGCTCTGCCGGGGAGACATGGCTGAAATCGGTGCGGCTGAAATTCCCCAGATCCGGCTGGACCGGATTGATCTGACGCGTGTTATACACCAGATGGTCGGCAAAGTAGCTTCTCAAAAACGTCAGTGTCGGGGTGCTGTTTTTTGACATCGGGAAACGGACGTTTTTCCGGTATTGATCTGCAAGCAGGATCAGGTGTTTTTCCAGCGTGTAATCATCCGGCAATGTGAAGATGTCGGTCGCGGATTCATCAACATTGCGAACAATGGCACGCAGTGATTCTGCCGGTGTCAGAAACTCGGTACCGAAGGCCGGAAGATTGTCGCAGCTGTTATTGTCATCTTCGCAATCTGCAATATGGAAGCTGAAGCTGTTGTCCCGGAGACGGGTAATCAGTGTTTCAATGCCGGATAGAGAGCCGGTCTGGTCCCGCATCTCTGCGGCTGACGACCAGCTGGCTTTATCCTGGATAAAATAATTGCCGGCACCGCCGACGGCTTGCGTCTGTACGCCAAAGTAGCTCAGAACCGGATTGGTCAGTGGCGTTGAGTTCCAGCTGTTGGTGTGCACATAGAGCATGGCGCGCTTGCGGGCTGCTGCTGCATCCAGTGCAGTGGTTACACTGTGCTCGCTGAACGAACCGCTGGTCCCGGTGATGATCAGATCGGCTTGTGACAGGCAGTCAGACAGCTGAGCTTCATCTTCACACAGGGTAAACGTCAGGTTTGGGTAGCGGCTTTGCAGCCAGTTTTTGGACTGATTAAAGTGACTGCTGCTGAGCAGCGTAAACGACACTTTGAGGTCGGAGCGGCCCGTGCTCAGTGCGGGGACCAGCAGCCAGTCGATGATTTTTTGCATGTTCGATGCAAAATCGCCGTGGGAACCGGCATCCAGCTCACGCAGGATATTGGTGCCAAAGGCCACGCTGCGTCGCTCTTTGGCATCTCTCAGGGTAACCAGGGGATAGCCCTGATTTCCCGTGATCAGTTCTTTCGCACTGGTCAGATGCTTCAGGCTGAAATAGCGGGAGTTTCTGCCGGGATCGTACTGGATCGTATTCTGGCCAAAAATCTGGCTCTGTAGCGAAGCCAGACTGGAATGTTCCTTACTGATGATGGTTGCGATGCGTTGTTCCAGTGCAGCACTGTCGCTGGGCAGGAGTCTGGGATCGCCCAGTTTCACCGCGGCATTGATCGGATCCAGGGGCAAGTTTGCCCCGCTTGCATTCTGGCCGTCATTTTTTGTATCTCCGCCACCGCCGCATGCTGCCAGCGAAAGACATAAAAGTATGGAACTGAGCTTTTTCATTCTGAAGTCGTTTTTATGAGTTTTATGATGCTTAGTATCATAAACGGCAGTTTTATATGTGAAATGCCAGAAAACTTGGGGTGAATCGCGAAAAATTTATCGCACTGTGATGGATGTAATACTGTGTTTCCGCGCCGGTGCTTTGAGTCCCGAAAATATGCGGGAGCCGTTTCTTTCATTCGGCAAGCCTGAAATAATCAGGCTCTCTTCTTTTTTGAGTCCATACAAATGCTGAACGTCATTCGAAGCTGGCTTGCACGGTACGACGCCTGGTGTGAGCGCATGGGATTGATTCCGGAAAACCGTCGCTGTTGTGCGCCGGTCCGCTATGATGAAGATGATGCCCGTCATCCTGCGCAGCGGGCAGCCCGGTTGAAAACCTGCCAGAGCCAGGCCCGAGACAACGGTGAGCCGCGTGCAACTGATTGACAGCCACTGCCATTTTGATTTCCCGCCCTTTGCGGACAATTCCGACTACTATCTCGATTTGGCCCGGCAGGCCGGTGTCAGCCATATCGTGATTCCGTCGGTCGGGGAGCGGAACTGGCAGCAGGTCAGAAATCTGTGTCATACCGGCGGGCCGACGGCACCGGCGCTGTCCTATGCCCTGGGGATGCATCCGTTCTTTGCAGAGGAGCACGGACCACAGACGCTGGCACGGCTGGAACAGGCGCTTGAACAGGCCCGGAATGACCCGTGTTGTGTTGCGGTGGGCGAATGCGGGCTCGATTTCGCCATTCCGGATGCGGACCGTCGCCAGCAAACCGACTGGCTTTCAGCACAGCTTTCCCTGTCCAATCAGTTTAACCTGCCCGTGATTCTTCATTGCCGGAAGGCTTTCCCTGAATTGCTGAAGTGTCTGAAATCCTGTCCGCCGGTTCGGGGAGGGGTTTATCACGCTTTCAGTGGCAGTTTGCAGCAAGCGACTCAACTTCTTGATCTAGGTATCAAAATTGGTGTCGGTGGTACGATCACCTATCGCAGAGCAAACAAAACTCGCACTACAATAGCTCAGTTGCCTCTTGATGCATTGTTGCTGGAAACTGACGCGCCGGATATGCCACCGGCTGGTTTCCAGGGAGAGCCGAACCGTCCGGACAGAGTCGTGCAGGTTTTGAACGCTCTGACGGAACTGAGATCAGAGTCAGTAGCCCAGTTAACACAGGCCACTAACAAAAATGCAGAAGTCTTGTTTGCATTGCCTTCTCAAATTTGAAGATTCTGACGTTTATTTGGCTTTTTATTGTGCATCAAGTGGAACTTGAGTGTGACTGCTATCACACTTGATGTTCAACTTTCACTCGGTTGCCAACCAAAGTGTGACGTGTGCATTACATGCTGATAGTTGCCATGCGTATAATGCGCCCGACTCCTTGTGAGCCGAATTGTCGAGACGCCAAATTTTAACTATAGGGATGCCATAAACCATGAGCCTGTTTATGAGCCTGGTTGGGATGGTTGTGCTGCTGCTGGTAGCCGTGCTGCTGTCTGATAACCGCAAAGCTATTAACGTACGTACTGTTGGGGGCGCGTTTGCCATCCAATTTTTCTTTGGTGCATTCGTTCTGTATGTACCGGTAGGCCGTGATGCGCTGTATGGTGTATCGCAAGCTGTTGCCAATGTGATTGGTTACGGTGATCAGGGTATTTCTTTCCTGTTCGGCGGCCTGGTATCAGGCAAGATGTTTGAAGTCTTCGGTGGCGGCGGTTTCGTCTTCGCACTGAAAGTACTGCCTGTTATCGTTTTCTTCTCTGCGCTGATCAGCGTGCTGTACTATCTGGGTGTGATGCAGTTTGTCATCAACATTCTGGGTGGCGCACTGCAAAAAGCTCTGGGTACCTCTCGTGCCGAATCTATGTCTGCAACAGCAAACATTTTCGTAGGTCAGACTGAAGCACCACTGGTTGTGCGTCCGTTTGTACCTAAAATGACTCAGTCTGAGCTGTTTGCGGTCATGTGTGGTGGTCTGGCATCTGTTGCGGGTGGTGTACTGGCAGGTTACGCATCGATGGGTGTTCCTCTGGAATATCTGATCGCGGCATCCTTCATGGCGGCTCCTGGTGGTCTGCTGTTTGCGAAAATCATCAAGCCTGAAACTGAGAAGCCTGTTGAGCAAATGGGCGGCGACGATGACAGCCACGATGACAAACCTGCAAACGTAATTGATGCGGCTGCAGCGGGTGCGTCTTCCGGTATGCAACTGGCACTGAACGTAGGTGCGATGCTGCTGGCCTTCATCGGTCTGATCGCGCTGATCAACGGTATGCTGGGTGGTATCGGTGGCTGGTTCGGTATGCCTGAGCTGACTCTGGAACTGATCCTGGGTTATGTCTTCAAGCCACTGGCCTTCCTGATTGGTGTGCCATGGAACGAAGCTGAAGTTGCCGGTTCTTTCATCGGTCAGAAACTGGTTGTGAACGAGTTTGTTGCTTACCTGAACTTCACACCTTACCTGAAAGATGTAGCTGATGGCGGCATGGTGATTGCTGAAACAGGTGCTGCAATGTCTGAGAAGACACGTGCAATCATCTCCTTCGCACTGTGTGGTTTCGCAAACCTGTCCTCAATTGCAATCCTGCTGGGTGGTCTGGGCGGTCTGGCTCCAAGCCGTCGTCACGACATCGCTCGCTTCGGTATGAAAGCCGTTGCCGCGGGTACCCTGTCTAACCTGATGTCTGCAACGATTGCAGGTCTGTTCCTGTCACTGTAAGACGAACAGAATCTAATTAGGCACAAAAACGCCACAGTATGTTTGCTGTGGCGTTTTTATTTGTCTGTCAGACAGATGGACAGTTTTTCGCCTTTCCAACAAATTCAGTAACTATCTGAATCTTTTCTGGTAAAAAATAGCAAAAAGCGGTTCTGCGGCCTTTTTTCCTCTTGCCCTGACGCGCATGCTATACCCTTGCGAAGCATGTCTCCTGAGGTCAACCGGGAAAAAGGACACTTCGTTGCCTGCGGTCTACACTCTGTGAGTGTTTTCCGGCTGTCGCGGTGTCAGCGGCTGCCACCGGACTGGAGCAGGCCATGAATGAAGTTGTATTCGCTTTACTCGCTGGTGTCATCGTTGGTTTGTTATTTTCAGCACTGAAACTGCCGATTCCGGCACCGCCAGTATTATCAGGCGTCATGGGCATTGTTGGCGTCTATGTGGGCGGTCAGCTGTATCAGTGGATCATCGAACGGTTCTTTTCCTGAGTGTGAAGACGCAGGATTTCAGCCTGCGGAAAAGCCGTCAGCCACCGGGTGAATTGGTCAACACATTATCCACGCAGGGAAACGTCTGAATGATGGTTCGCCTGAATATGGCTTGGTAATATGACAGCGAAAGGTTGCAGAATGATGGATTCTGCATGAAAGCAGTCTGATGTTTTTTTTGTGAATCAGGCTGTGAACTGAATGGCTGGTAAGGGGATTACCCGTTCGGAAAGCGTTCGGAAACCCACTTACGCGGTGAAAAGGATGTCAATCAGGTTAGCCTGAGTCTTCACGGAATCAAGTCCGCTTCTGTTTCTCTGTGGCTACAATGGCTGGCAAAGGAGCCGGGTCTGGGACAGCGGAGCAGAACACTTGGTAGAGCAATTTCGACTGGAGAAAGTCATGAGCGATTTAAAAACAGCGGCACTGCGTGCGTTAAAACTGATGGATCTGACCACACTGAACGATGACGATACGGATGCCAAAGTGATCGAGCTGTGTAAGAACGCAAAAACCCCGGTAGGCAATACTGCGGCAATTTGTATCTATCCTCGTTTTATCCCGGTTGCCAAAAAGCAACTGCGCGAGCAGGGCACGCCGGAAGTCCGCATTGCCACAGTGACCAACTTCCCGCACGGCAACGATGACATTGAGATTGCGGTAGCAGAAACCAAGGCTGCAGTGGCTTACGGCGCTGATGAAGTGGACGTGGTTTTCCCGTACCGTGCTCTGATTGCAGGGAACGAAGAAGTCGGCTTTGAGCTGGTGAAACAGTGTAAAGCGGCGTGTGGCGACATCCTGCTGAAAGTGATCATTGAAACCGGTGAACTCAAAGATCCGGCGCTGATCCGTCTGGCTTCAGAAATTTCTATCAAGGCGGGTGCTGACTTCATCAAGACTTCTACCGGTAAGGTGCCTGTGAATGCAACTCCGGAAGCCGCTGAGATTATGCTGACCGTGATCAAAGACATGGGCGTGCAGGACAAAGTAGGCTTTAAGCCTGCGGGTGGCGTAAGAACTGCTGAAGATGCAGCGCAGTTCCTGGCCATGGCCGATCGTATTCTGGGTGCAGACTGGGCCGACAGCGCGCACTACCGTTTTGGTGCGTCCAGCTTGCTGGCAAATCTGCTGCACACATTGGGTGAAGGTGAAAAAGCCGCGGAAGGCGGTTACTGAGTCTGACGACTTCATCCATACGGAATACTGGTCTGTGGCGGCGGGTCTGAGCACCGGCTGCCACAGGAACAGCCAAATATAAGGACAGGCAGAGCCGTGACGGCTGGACTGCTGACGGAATCCTATTTCCTTTCGCAGTACTTTCTGCCTTTCCTCAGCCACGTCGAGGCATCTTATGTACTTACCTCAGGAAATCATCCGCAAAAAACGCGATAATATTGCGTTGACCCGAGACGAAATCAACTTTTTTATTCAGGGCATCGCCAAAGACACAGTGTCTGAAGGACAGATTGCAGCTTTTGCAATGGCGGTGTACTTCAACGATATGACCATGGACGAGCGTGTTGCACTGACCTGTGCGATGCGAGATTCCGGCATGGTGCTGAACTGGGACCACATGAATTTCGGTGGCCCGATTGTCGACAAACACTCCACCGGTGGTGTGGGTGACGTGACTTCTCTGATGCTTGGTCCGATGGTTGCTGCATGCGGCGGCTTCGTACCAATGATCTCCGGCCGCGGTCTGGGTCATACCGGCGGCACGCTGGATAAACTGGAGTCTATTCCGGGCTATAACATCATGCCGTCGAACGACGTTTTCGGTCAGGTGACCAAAGATGCCGGTGTGGCGATTATCGGTCAGACCGGCGATCTGGCACCGGCCGACAAACGCGTGTATGCGACCCGGGATATCACGGCGACTGTTGATAATATTTCGCTGATCACGGCATCCATTCTGTCCAAGAAACTGGCCGCTGGCCTGGAATCTCTGGTGATGGACGTGAAAGTGGGTTCCGGTGCCTTTATGCCGACCTACGAAGCTTCAGAAGAACTGGCGAAATCAATCGTTGCCGTGGCAAACGGTGCAGGTACCAAGACCACAGCGCTGCTGACGGACATGAACCAGGTGCTGGCGTCCAGTGCCGGGAACGCAGTGGAAGTGCGTGAGGCCGTTCAGTTCCTGACCGGTGAATACCGCAACCCGCGTCTGTTCGAAGTCACCATGGCGTTGTGTGCCGACATGTTGCTGAATGCAGGGCTGGCCAAAGATGACCGTGAAGCCCGCACTAAACTGCAGGCGGTACTGGATAACGGTGCGGCAGCAGAGCGCTTCGGCAAGATGGTTCACGGCCTGGGTGGCCCGGCCGATTTTGTTGAAAACTATAACAATTACCTGGCAAACGCAGAGATCATCAAACCTGTGTTTGCGCAAAACAGCGGCTTTGCCGGTGCGATGGACACCCGTGCTCTGGGCATGGCGGTCGTCAGCATGGGCGGTGGCCGTAAAGTGGCGACAGACAGCATTGATTATGCTGTGGGTCTGACTGACATGATCCGCCTGGGTCAGACAGTGGACAGCCAGACACCACTTGCCGTCATTCATGCCCGTAATGAAGCACAATGGCAGGAAGCTGCCCATGCCGTGCGTCAGGCAATTACAATCACTGAGCAGGCACCAGCTGCGACACCTGACGTTTACCGTCGTATTCGTGCTGAAGATGTCTAAATTGGAGCAATGATGAAAAGAGCAATTATCCTGGTACTCGATTCCTTTGGCCTGGGCGCAACGGAAGATGCGGTCAAGTTCGGCGATGTAGGCTCAAACACCATGGGCCATATCGCGAAAGCCTGTGCGGAAGGCCGTGCAGATAACGCCGACCGCAGCGGTCCGCTGAATCTGCCAAACCTGACCCGCCTGGGTCTGGGTAAGGCGGCGGAAGAGTCGTGCGGTGAGTTCCCGGCGGGTCTGGATCCGCTGGCAGAAATCACGGGCGCTTACGGCCATGCGGCCGAGATCTCGTCCGGTAAAGATACACCGTCCGGCCACTGGGAAATCGCCGGTGTTCCTGTACTGTTTGAGTGGGGCTACTTCCGCGACACCAGCAACAGTTTCCCGCAGGAACTGCTGGACCGCATCGTTGAGCGCGCTCAGCTGCCGGGCTACCTGGGTAATTGCCATGCATCCGGTACACAAGTGCTGGATGATCTGGGTGAAGAGCATATGAAAACCGGCAAGCCGATTTTCTATACCTCTGCGGATTCCGTGTTCCAGATTGCCTGTCATGAAGAGACGTATGGCCTGGATAATCTGCTGAAACTTTGCGAAATCGTGCGTGAAGAGCTGGAAGATTACAACATCGGCCGCGTGATCGCCCGTCCGTTCATCGGTCCGGAGAAAGGTCAGTTTGAGCGGACCGGAAACCGCCGTGACCTGTCGGTTGAACCGCCTTCAGCAACCGTGTTGCAGAAGCTGGTGGAAGAGAAGCAGGGTGAGGTGGTGTCTGTCGGTAAGATTGCTGATATCTATGCGCACTGCGGGATCACCCAGAAAGTCAAAGCGACCGGCCTGGAAGCGCTGTTTGATGCTACGCTGGCACAAGTGGAGAAAGCCGGTGATAACACCATTGTATTTACCAACTTCGTTGATTTCGATTCGGCCTACGGCCACCGTCGCGATGTCGCCGGTTATGCTGCCGCGCTGGAATACTTCGACCGTCGTCTGCCTGAGCTGCTGTCCCAGCTTAAAGAAGATGATGTACTGGTAATTACCGCTGACCACGGCTGCGATCCAACCTGGCCGGGCACTGATCATACCCGTGAGCACATTCCTGTGCTGGTGAGTGGTCCGAAAATCCCGGCCGGTTCTCTGGGGCGTCGCGAGACGTTTGCCGATATCGGTCAGAGTCTGGCGAGCTACTTCGGTATCTCGGCCATGGATTTCGGTCAGTCTTTCCTGTAACCGTATGATAGCGCGGTAATGTTTGACGCTGAATGCGCAACTGGCCTCGCCCCGGATGGGGTGAGGCAATCCAAATAGAAGAAGGAGCGAACAGATGGCTACTCCACATATTAATGCCGAAATGGGTGATTTTGCAGATGTCGTCCTGATGCCGGGTGACCCGCTGCGTGCCAAGTTCATTGCCGAAACTTTCCTGGAAGATGTCAAAGAAGTCTGTAATGTCCGCAACATGTACGGTTTCACCGGGACTTACAAAGGCCGCAGAATCTCCGTAATGGGCCATGGTATGGGCATTCCGTCCTGTTCTATTTACGCCACGGAGCTGGTTAAAGACTATGGCGTCAAGAAAATCATCCGTGTTGGCAGCTGTGGTGCCGTGCGTGATGACGTACATCTGCGTGATGTAGTGATCGGCATGGGTGCTTCGACCGACTCAAAAGTCAACCGGATTCGTTTCGGCGGCCATGATTTTGCGGCGATTGCAGATTACGGCATGGTTCAGAATGCGGTGGAAGCCGCGAAAGCCAAGGGTATCGAAGTGAAAGTCGGTAACCTGTTCTCTGCAGATCTTTTCTATAACCCGGATTTTGACTTCTTCAAGACCATGGATAAGTACGGCATCTTGGGTGTGGAAATGGAAGCGGCCGGGATTTACGGTGTCGCTGCTGAGTTCGGTGCCAAAGCCCTGACCATCTGTACTGTGTCTGACCATATCCTGCGGGGTGAGGCGACGACTTCAGAAGAGCGCCAGACCACTTTCCTCGAAATGATGGAAATTGCCCTGGAATCTGTGCTGCTGGGTGACAAAGAGGCTTAAGCCAAAGACGTTTAAGGCAAGGACGCTTAAATCAAGGACGCATAAACGATTTCTGCCCGGTCAGGGCGGACGCGCACGGGGCTTTGGCCCCAACCAAGTCAAAGACGACCCACCGGTCGTCTTTTTTTATGGCTTGATTCTTTGAGTGCCTGACGGTGCAGGAAGCCGATTGCTATCGCAGCCGGAGATCGGCCCTTCAGTCCTTCGCATTGGCGGTCAGCAGGAACGGGAAGTGCCAGACGTCTTTGCGGCGGCCGAAGGTATAGGCCAGTACAAAGCCGATGAAGAGCGCGGCAATCACCAGTCCGCGGACGGTATTGGTCATGCTTTCGATCTGATCCGCCGCATGCTGAACCAGCTTGCCGTGCTCCAGCGTCAGACGCAGATAGCCGACAATCTGACCATCATCTGTCAGTACCGGCTGGACAATTTGCTGGCGGCCAATGCTTGCAGTTGAGAGAGGGGTTGTCAGACCGGAGATTTGTTCCAGTGGCATCGCGTCTTCAGTCTGTGCCAGCGGCGAGCCTTCCAGATCGTAAACACTGGCATCCAGAATCAGAGGTTCATCGGAAATTCGGTTCACCAGCGCCTGCAGCCGGTCCTGATCTTTGTCGAGAATATCATCGGAAGCCGTGCTGGCCGCCTGTCGGGCAATAATGCGGGACAGAGACTGGGTTTGTTCACTCAGCATGTCGAAGTTGTTCTGATTCAGCCGGGCACCATACTCCAGCATGGTGATCAGGCCGACGAAACTGAGGGCCAATACCAGAAACTGCCAGATACGTTGCATGCGTACAGTTTTGAACTTAAACATAGTGGGGACTTCTTTCATGAAACTAACTGAACAATATTGGGACTTGCCCTGACAAATTGCAATAGGGTACTTTGAAGGGAGATGAAAACGCTTTTACATGGATGTGATATACCGTGCTGACCATTAAGAAACATACTTCGCTGCATACCCGCTTTCCTGAGAGTGTTGCCAGCAGCAACCTGGATGTGAAAAACGTCTCGGCTGTGATCTACAGTCGCCAGCCCCTGACCCCGGAACGTCTCGATCGCATTGCTTCCCAGAGCGGTGAACCGTTGTCGGTGATTGCGGCCTGGAAAGTCGGCCCCTACGAGGTACTTTTGCTGGCAAACCCGCTGACTGAGCGCCTGACCGAGTCTCTGGAAGCGCATGAAATCGATTATGCTCCGTACCAGTCCCTGCCGGATTTGTCTCAGCCGGGGCTGGCGGTGTTTGATATGGACTCAACGGCGATTGAGATTGAGTGTATCGATGAGATTGCCAAACTGGCCGGGGTTGGTGAGCAGGTTGCTGAAGTGACCGAACGAGCCATGCAGGGAGAGCTTGATTTTGAACAGAGCCTGCGCCAGCGGGTTGCGACGCTGGAAGGCGCCAGTGCGGAGATTCTGGAGCAGGTCCGCCAGAAACTCCCGCTGATGCCGGAAATGCGGGAACTGGTGGATGCGCTGCATCACTATGGCTGGAAGACGGCCATTGCCTCAGGCGGTTTTACTTATTTCTCGGGCTATCTGCAAGAAACGCTGGCCCTGAGTTATACCCAGTCCAATCAGCTGGAAATTATCGACGGTCAGCTGACCGGTAAGGTGCTGGGGAAAGTGGTGGATGCACAGACAAAAGCTGATATTTTGCGTGAGCTGGCCGAAGAATACGGCATTGCAGCACACAATACTGTCGCTGTCGGTGATGGTGCCAACGATCTGAAGATGATGGCTGCGGCCGGATTGGGCATTGCCTATCATGCCAAGCCGAAAGTTCAGGCCACGGCACCGGCTGCGGTCCGTTATGCCGATTTAGGCGGCGTGCTTTGTCTGCTGTCTGCTTCGCTGTGGCCTCAGAAGATTGGCTGGTAAGTCAACCGGAATCAGTCGCTGAGGTTGCCATCTCAATCACCCCGTCATTCCCGCTTGTGCGGGAATGACAATTGTCATGCTACACGTTGCTCTCAGGGGATCATCGAACGAATCCCTGAAAGGAAATCGTTACAGTCCCAGCCGCAGTAAGACCTCATCGGTAATGTCGTAAAATTCGCCGAATCCTGTCAGTGACGTAAACTCTATCTCCAGTGAGCGGGCCCGGTGCATCGCGACCCGGGACAGTTCGGCCAGCTCCCGGCTGATCAGCGCCGTGGTCGGGTCCATCACCGGCACGGCAGCGATCCGGATGGCAAGGAAATGTCCCTGTTCGCGGGCCTGTTGTGCAAATCGGCGGCGACTTTCACCGGTCGGGAAATCATCGAAGAGTTTGCTGATCATTTTGGGCTGGGCACCCGACTGGGGCAAAATCGCCAGATACAGTTCACGGACATAAGGCTGGCTGACGGCCACAGGACGCATCGGTTCGCTCAGCAGTTGCTTGACCCGGTTCTGAAAGATAGGGGCCAGCGAGACCCGTTTTCCTTCACCATGCTGGAGTAACAGTTTACCCAGTGTTGGCAGCGGTTTGTTGGAGCCCATTGCCCTTACCTTGACCTGATTGTCGATTTTCTCGCAGAAAAATGGCAGGCAGTTCAGGCGGGTCAGCAGCATCTGGTGCATTGCCAGCAACAGTGGACCGGCCGGCATGATTTCCTCGCTGACCGGCAGACGCGCTTCATTGTGTTTGATCAGGCGGCGCAGGAAGTGTTCACTGCGGGTGACATCTTCACCGTTACCGGACTCGAACTGAACATTGCGCCGATCCGGGCTGAGGCGAACCACCTGATAAGGGATACGCCGCAGCGGTGCCTCTTTGGCCATTTGCAGCAGCTCATCAAAAGTCACTTTGACCTGATCGCCGCGTTTGGCTTCCAGGGGCTCTGCAAGACGCAGATTCAGTCCCCGCGTGGAAATATCGACGGTATGGCCATTAACGACAACATTTTCCTGACCCGATTCAGCCGGTAGCTGAAGCGTAACCGGCGTTTTGAACAGGAAGCGGGATTCGCTGCGCTGTGGTTTCGGGTCGAAGTAGATTGCCCGGGTCCCGGACACCGGATTGCGCGGGTGGCGAAATGTCTGCAGGTGTTTGCTCGGCAAAGCCGGTTTTTCGGTCAGGCGGTAATCATGCCGTCCGGCCAGATTCGTCAGATCCTGCAAGACACCGATATGGGTCAGAGTCGACAGGGTTTCCAGCAGTTCCGGGGCAATTTCCTGTAACTGATTCCGGTCTTCCTGGCTGATCGGATACAGCGTCAGGCGGACCACACGCCAGCTTTCCCGGGCCGCACCGATATGCCAGAACAGTTGCCGTTCCTCGACGCCCATCTCCGGCAGTGCAGCCGAATAAAAATAAGTTTTCTCTTCATGCTGATGGGTAAAGCTGTAGATCAGGGTGCTGCACTGGCTGAGTCCTTCTCTGCCCAGCGTGCTGATCCGCTCTTCAGACAACAGATGGTTGATCACCGACTGATTGCGTTCGTCATGCCAGTGTTCCCAGACATGGCGGTTATGTTCGGTCAGCAGGCAGTATTTCAGTTCACTGCCGGCAAAAAACATCGGGATGCTGCTGGTATGTTTCAGAAAACAGTGCTCGTAGCCCCGGGTCCGGGTCTGAATGATTTTATCTTCATAATTGCGGCGTGAGCGGTTCGAGGCCATCTGCAGGCGGGCTTCGATGGCAGCCTTGATGGCTTCACTCGGTTCGACCAGCACCAGACGCAGCCAGGTGAAACTGTCATTGTCTGCATGCGGTGTGACGCCCAGTACCCGGTATGTGATCCCCTGAATCAGGCGTTCGTCCTTTAACTGTTTGGCCAGTTCGGGGAAATAAGCCGTGATCATTTGCCCTTCAAAGTAACGGAAAGCAGACGATACCCGAAAACGTGCACCCGATGGCGAGATATCGGCCGTGGTCCCGTTGACCTCCTGCGAATAGGGCAGCATCAATACGACCGGGGTGGTGAGCTGGACCCGTTGCTCACTGCGGCTGAGATGGTAGCCAAAACGCAGCAGCTCTGCCGAAAATGGCGAGACTTCTTCTGCAACCGGCGCTTCTTTCTCCGCGGGTTGCGGCTCCTGTGGCTTTTGTTGCTGCTGTTGCTGCATGACCCGGAAGTTATTGCGGGTGTTCATCAGCGACTCATACAGGCCGACCCGGTACTGATCGCCATAAGCTTTGATGCGTCGGCGGTACACGTTCATCGCCACATCATCCAGCCAGTGGGTCATGCCATGCAGCTCGTACGGACGGCATTCGCCGTTGACTTTGCCACGCAGATCAATCGCCTGACGGCAGGGGGCCATCACTCGGTTCAGCTCCATTTTGACCTGCAGGCGGGCCGGGCCACTTAAGTCTGCGGTCAGGTGCAGAAATAAGTCGTTGAAATCCTCGCTGTCATAAGCAGGCAGCAATTGTTCAATCAGTCCTTTGTATTCGTCCAGCAACATAGTGGTTTTAGCATTTGGTCTCAATCGGGTATGATTTCCAATTGTGCAGTAAAAATGAAAATTGTCATAAGCTTGTGGACGGAAAGTCTGGCCTGGCGCATATCCTGGCTGTTTATTCGTCATTTTATTCACCTGCTGCCGCACGGTTTGGCAGGCCACAGGCTTGGGTCACTGAAGGGTTACAATGGCGAAAACCAAAAGAGCATACGTCTGCAGTGAATGCGGCGCTGATTTTCCTCGCTGGCAGGGGCAGTGCAATGCCTGTGCGGCCTGGAACACCATTACAGAATTTACGATCCCCAAGACCAAGTCTGCGCTGGGCAGCGTCGGTGGCGGTACCGCCAGCAGTTATGCCGGAGCTACGACCAAGGTCCAGAAACTGTCTGAGGTTGAGAGCAAAGATCTGCCGCGTTTCAGTTCCGGGATCTCTGAACTGGACCGGGTACTGGGCGGCGGTATTGTGCCTGGCTCAGTCCTGCTGTTGTGTGGTGATCCGGGCGCGGGTAAGTCCACTTTGCTGCTGCAAAGTATCGGGTCTGTGGCGGGCTCGCGTGAGGCGCTGTATGTCTCCGGTGAAGAGTCTATTCATCAGATCTCCCAGCGGGCCAAGCGCCTGGGGACGCCCAATATCGATAAGATTCAGGTGGTTGCTGAAACCTCGGTTGAACAGATCCTGCACCATATCCAGGAGCAGAAAGCCGAGTTTGTCATTATCGACTCGATTCAGACCATGACTGTGGCACACAATGATTCGGCTGCGGGCAGTCCGAGTCAGGTCAAAGAGTCGGCAGCGGCACTGACCCGGTTTGCCAAGACGGAAGGCGTGACCTTCATGATTGTCGGCCATATCAACAAAGATTCGAATGTCGCCGGTCCGATGCAGCTGATCCATATTGTGGACGGCCTGTTCGCCCTGTCGTCGACCTCTGATGAAAAATTCCGGGTGCTGCGAACGTCGAAAAACCGATTCGGAGCAGACTCAGAGTCCTGTTTCTTCGCCATGACGGAAACCGGCATGAAGCAGGTGAAGAACCCGTCGGCCATCTTCCTCAGCCGCTCCAACAAAAACCACGCTGGTTCAGTCTGTACCACGCTGTGGGAAGGTACCCGGCCGTTGCTGGTGGAAATTCAGGCGCTGTGTAACCAGTCACTGACCGAAGTACCGCGACGCCTGAGCGTGGGCTACGATTCCAACCGGCTGGCGATGTCGATTGCGGTGCTGGCCCGTCACGGCGGGGTGATGCTGTCGGATATGGATATCTTCGTGAACTGTGTCGGCGGGATCCGGATTGAAGAAACGTCTGCAGATCTCTCGGTGCTGCTGGCGATTTTTTCCAGCTTCAAGAATGCACCGATTCCGCAGGATGTTCTGGTGTTCGGTGAAATTGGCCTGAACGGGGATATCCGTCCTTCTGCCAATGGCGTTGAGCGGATCCGGGAAGCGGCGAAGCAGGGTTTTACCCGGGCGATTATCCCCAAAGCCAATGCAAGCCGATCTTTACCGGGGATTGAAATTATCCCGGTTGAAGATTTGCAGGAAGCCCTTGGGGCTTTTGAACGGGTCGCCGGTTAGCGGCTACTCATCTTCAGCCAGATCAGCGAGATGCTCCAGCTCGCGGTGGAGCAGTGCATCATCGCCGAGATTGAGCTCGATCAGGCGACGCAGATGGGAAATGCTGTCGATATCGATATTGACGATTTTCATCCGCAGACTGTGGTTGTTCTGATCGACCAGCTCTGCGAGCATCGTGAGGTGGACATCGGTCTGCGGCAGGACGACATCAACCTGAAAGGCCGGATCGCCCCCGGGTTGCCAACCGTCGGGACGGGAAAGCAGGATGCCATGCAGCGAGATATCTTTCAGGGTGGTATTCCATTGGAAGTCCCCCTGCCGCAGCGTCGCCGGAGCCTGATACACAATGCGGATAAACTGGCGTCTTTCTTTCATCATCTGTGTACACCTTCAGGGATTGATATCTTCGAGTGTAGGGCCATCTTTCCGGCTTGCCCAATTGACACAACGGTTTGTTGAGAGAACCTTCAATCATCACTGCTGGATATACCGCCCCAAAAAAATAAAGGCTGCCCGGAGGCAGCCTTTATTTTTTGCAGGGAAGTGATTACTTCGCAATGCGCTTGTACTTGATGCGGTGTGGCTCTGCAGCCTGCGCACCCAGGGTCTTTTTCAGCCAGTCGGTGTATTCGGTGTAGTTGCCTTCGAAGAAGTTCACCTGACCTTCATCACGGTAATCCAGAATATGGGTCGCAATCCGGTCCAGGAACCAACGGTCGTGCGAGATCACCATGGCACAGCCCGGAAATTCCAGCAGGGCTTCTTCCAGTGCTCGCAGGGTTTCAACGTCCAGGTCGTTGGTTGGTTCGTCGAGCAGCAGCACGTTGCCGCCGGCTTTCAGCAGTTTTGCCAGGTGGACACGGTTCCGCTCACCACCGGACAGCTCGCCGATGCGTTTTTGCTGGTCGCTGCCTTTGAAGTTGAAACGGGACACGTAAGCGCGGGACTGGATCTCGAAGTTGTTGATGCGAATGACATCGTTGCCTTCAGAGATTTCCTGATACACGGTGTTGGTATCGTTCATGCTGTCACGGAACTGTTCAACAGATGCCAGGGTCACGGTGTCGCCCAGTTCGATGCTGCCTGAATCCGGCTGCTCGGTGCCGCTCAGCATTTTGAACAGGGTTGATTTACCCGCACCGTTGGCACCGATGATGCCCACGATTGCACCTTTCGGCATGCTGAAGGACAGATCATCGATCAGGACGCGATCACCGAACGATTTGGTCAGGTTGCTGACTTCAATGACTTTGTCACCCAGACGCTCACCCGGCGGGATAAACAGCTCGTTGGTTTCGTTCCGCTTCTGGTGATCTGTGGTGTTCAGCTCTTCAAAGCGGGCCATACGGGCTTTGGATTTCGCCTGACGGCCTTTTGGATTCTGACGAACCCACTCCAGCTCTTTCTCGATGGTTTTCTGACGCGCTTTCTCCTGAGAGGCTTCCTGCTTCAGACGGGCATCTTTCTGCTCCAGCCAGGACGTATAGTTGCCCTGCCATGGAATACCTTCACCCCGGTCGAGTTCCAGAATCCAGCCTGCAGCATTGTCCAGGAAGTAACGGTCGTGCGTGATGGCTACCACTGTACCGGTGTAATCGACCAGGAAGCGCTCCAGCCAGCCCACAGATTCTGCATCCAGGTGGTTGGTCGGTTCGTCGAGCAGCAGCATGTCTGGTTTTTCCAGCAACAGGCGGCAGATCGCGACACGGCGGCGCTCACCACCGGACAGGTGCTTGATCTGGGCATCCCACTCCGGCAGACGCAGGGCATCAGCAGCACGCTCCAGGGTGTTGTCCAGATTATGGCCGTCTTTCGC
The DNA here is from genome assembly GCF_023151555.2 of Photobacterium sp. CCB-ST2H9. Classification (NCBI taxonomy): domain Bacteria; kingdom Pseudomonadati; phylum Pseudomonadota; class Gammaproteobacteria; order Vibrionales; family Vibrionaceae; genus Photobacterium; species Photobacterium sp. CCB-ST2H9. The sequence continues at coordinate 2,812,977 of NZ_CP100425.1, read as the reverse complement.
CTGGATCAGTGCTTCCAGTTCGCCTTGTTCTTTCGCCAGGGCATCGAAATCGGCATCGGCATCCGCGTATGCCGCGTAAACAGCATCCAGACGTGCCAATGCATTTGCGACGTCAGAGACGGCCTCTTCGACCACTTCACGAACCGTTTTCTCTTCATCCAGGACGGGTTCCTGTGGCAGGTAACCGACATTCAGGCCGGGTTGCGGACGGGCTTCACCTTCGATATCGGTATCGATGCCAGCCATGATCCGCAGCAGGGTGGATTTACCAGAACCGTTCAGGCCCAGTACGCCGATTTTCGCGCCCGGGAAGAAGCTCAGTGAAATATCTTTCAGGATCTGTCGTTTAGGTGGCACAACTTTGCTCACGCGCGACATGGTATAGACGTATTCAGCCATTTCCGTAAGTCATCTCTAGATCTAAGGAGAAAGGGGTATTTTAACCATTCTGGGCCTAAGTTTAACAGCAATGTCTCACAATGATGATTAAGATGAATAGATGACCGTTCTATCAGGTGAACGCCTTCCGGGGCAGATTGAACGCATACAAATTGGAGCGCAGATCAGAAAATTGAAGGCTTCTCTGGCTTTCTGACCTGAGCCTGACGCCGGGCTGACGTTGGGTGTGGCAGGGAAAGCTAACATATTGAGCGCAGACAATAAATTAGCTGGAAAGGAGACGTATGCAGTCTGAAGCAGTTGTGCACCGTCGGGGTCGCTGGATTCTGGGTCTTGGACTATGGGTGCTGCTGGGTGGAGGCGTCGCGCAGGCCGCTTCGCTGGAGCAGCAAAGAACGTGGTACGAGGCTGCCAAAGCGGCACTGGAAAGTGATGATCAGGCTACTTACAAGTCGTACCGATCGAAACTCAATGATTACCCACTGACACCTTATCTGGATTACCGCCAGTTTCAGGACGGGCTGGCCCGCCGGAAACCTGCGGAAGTCCGGGCTTTTATCGATAAATATCAGGATTTTCCCTTCACGATCAAGCTGGGCTATGCCTATCTGGATGAACTGGTCGATGCCAAGCGCTGGCAGGACATGGTCGATTTTCAGAAAGAACCGCCATACCGGGAGAGTTATCAGTGCAAGTATTACTACGCACTCAGCAAAACCGGCCATACAGAAGATGCCTGGGCTGGTGCCAAGTCGTTATGGCTGACCGGGCAGTCGCTGGATGATGATTGCGACCCGCTGCTGGCAGCCTGGCAGAAAGCGGGAAAACGGACCAGTCAGCTGATTCTGGACCGGATGCTGCTGGTGTTTGATGCCGGGAACTATGGCCTGCTGAAGTTTCTGGATAAGCAACTGACTGGTAAAGCAGATAAAAAAGGCAAGACCATGCTGTCGCTGTACAAAAATCCGGAAGGGGTGGCAGATTTTGCCAAGCGCAGCAAGGTGAATGATTTTAACCGTCAGCTCAGTACGCTGGCGTATCAGCGCTTGGTGTTTTCGGACGTCGGGGCTGCACTGAAACAGTTCGGACAGGTGGCTGAGGGGCAAAAGCTCAGTGCTGAGCAGAAACAGGCCCTGGCAGATTTCACCGCATCCCGGCTGATGGATAGCGAGAATCAGGAGCAAATCCGCTGGCGGGATCAGGTGCTGCGGGACAGCAGCGATGACGGCCTGATCGAACGCCGGATCCGTGTTGCCCTCCGGCAAGCGCACTGGAATGAAGCGCAGGACTGGATTTCGGAGCTGTCTGATGAAGAACAGCGCACGCTGCGCTGGCAGTTCTGGCAGGCGCATCTGCTGGCGAAAAGCGATCCGGCTGCCGCAAAGCCGAAGTATCAGGCACTGCTCGGAGAGCGGAATTTCTACAGCGCGGCTGCCGCGACGGTGCTGGGCGAGAAAATTGATTTTCCCGTCGATACGCTGACCGAAGCGGAGCGGGATGTGACGCCTTATTTGCCGGCCCTGAAACGGATTGAGGAAATGCTGGCGCAGGATAAGGTCTATGATGCCAATCTGGAATGGTGGTATCTGCTGAAAGATCTCGATCCGAAAGCCATCTGGCCGCTAGCAGGGTATGCCGATCAAAATCAATGGCATCATCTGACGGTACAGGCCACGATTTACGGTCAGATGTGGGAGCATCTGTCACTGCGTTTTCCGCTGGCATTCAAAGATCAGTTCCAGTCTTTCGGGAAAAAACGTGAACTGTCGATGACTACTATGATGGCGCTGGCCCGGCAGGAAAGTGCCCTCAACCCGCAGGCGATGTCTCCGGTGGGGGCGCGGGGACTGATGCAGCTGATGCCGGCGACCGCCAAGCATACGGCCCGGAAGCTGGGTTACAGATACAAAGGCAGCAACAGTTTGTTAGATCCCGAGGTCAACATCCGTCTGGGCAGTGGTTATCTCAAGATGATGCTGGCACGTTACGACAATAACCGTATTTTTGCCTTTGCGGCCTATAACGCCGGGCCCGGGCGGGTGACACGCTGGCGTGAGCTCAGCGATGGTCAGCTGGACGCTTTTACTTTTATGGAAACTATTCCTTTTGGTGAAACGCGTGGCTATGTTCAGAATGTGCTGATGTTTGAGGTGTATTACGACAAACTGACCGGGAATCCGACGGAGTTGCTGACGAGCAAGGAACTGAACACGCAGTATTGAGGCCGAGAGTCGATATCGGCTCCGGTTCAGGGTAGAATCCGGTCAGCGTTAACCAGCCTGTGCAGAGGAACTTGTTTTGCACAGGCGAAGACTGAGGAAAACCATGTCATCTCAAGCCGATACGCCGGAATTTACTGACTGGCAGCAAATTGTCTCCCTGTTCCGTCAGGCATCAGCCGAGGGCAAAGATGAACTGCTGCTGCGCCTGTTACTGACCCCGGATGAGCGGGAATCGCTGATTGCCCGGGTGAATATTTTTCATGAGCTGCTGAACGGCGACCGCAGTCAGCGGAAGATCAGCGAACTGCTGGGCGTCGGCGTGGCGACCATCACCCGGGGGTCCAATGAGCTGAAGCACCATGATGCAGACATCCGTCAGTGGTTGTCGGATATCCTGAAAAAACAGCAGGACGCTCTGTAAGTATTCGTGTCTGACTGACAGCACTCGAGAACATGCACCGGCTCCGACAGGGCCGGTGCTTTTTTTGCTTATTCTGCGGGGTAAAGGGCCGGGTTCATGAACGGAATCAGCGCCAGAATCAGTGCCTGCTGATAAACGCTGCTGCGGCTGAGCTTGTGGCCGGTCAGCATGGCAATCGCACCGCCCTGCTGTTTGACGTTCTGCTGCTGGAACATGTCATCCATCACGTCGCCCAGTTCTTCACCGTCATGTAAACGAGCCAGTGCCTGAGGCGGCAGCGGCAGGGACGCTGAACGTGATTCACCCCGCACCTGTCCATTGTCGATGACCATCCATGCAAAGGTGGCGCCTTCATCAAGGCCGGCTTCCAGACTGACATAGAAGTGAGCATCCGGTTGCTGTGATTTGGCATGTTCGACCCGGTTGCGTGCACCCGTGAGGGTTTCATCGGCGCACATCGGCTGGGCGCGGACACCGCTGTCAACCGCCAGTCCCCGGATGCTCAGCGTCTGCCCGGGAAAGACGTCGCAAAAGGCTGCCTCAACGGCCCGGATTTTGGCCGGATTGGTGGATGCAACGATGACGTGGATGTCTGTGGCGGGGGATGGTGTAGCAATAGACATGGCATGCTCCTTCAGTTTCATGCCGCTATTGTACGATTTGAAGGGGCGCTGTCACCCCTGACTGACGAAACCGGATGAATTTGTGAGTCAGGGGGGAGCGACAGGAGCACTAAATCTGCGATCAGAGGCGGTCGAATGACCAGTCGGACTGAATGATATAACCGTGAATTTTGAATTCGTCGTGGTTGACGAACAGGTTTGGAAAGTCCGGTTGTGAGGTGGAGAAGACGACACCGTCAGCCAGCTGCGTCATATGATAAAAATCGGGCTCGCTGCCGCGGACCGAGGCAAACACTGGTTGCTTCGGACGGTAGGGTGCCTTACGCGTGGCCAGCGCATAGCTGCCCAGTGGTGCGCACTGTGCAATGTTTTCGTTATCAACCAGCAGGCCCAGGCAGTCTTCGCGATCCAGGTGTTGCGGGATCGCACGTTTGCTCAGTACCTCGACATTCCCGCCTTCACGATAAGACAGATAGTCTTTGCGGTGAATGATCGGAATGTAGGTTGACGTCGAATGATGTCCCGTTTCGTGGCTGATGGCGGTTGTTGCCTGCGTCCCGGAGTCGATTTGACCCGTCAGCAGATAACTGATTGAAGTATTGAGTGTTTCTGCAATTTTTTCCAGCTCGCGTACTTCAATGCCGTACTTTCCGGACAGTTTCCGGCTCATCGTCCCTTGTTGAAGACTCAGTGTTTCACCGAGTTGTTTTTGGCTGATCCCTTGGATCTTTGCCAGGCGCTTAATTCGCTCTAAATATTCCATATGAATGGCTTCCCGCTCGCAGTGAGAATGAATGCGAAAGGCATTCGCAAAAGTCATAAATTATTTTACTGATATCCTTGTCTAAAGGCTTTACTCAAGCTGAAAAGTGCGATGGATTTCGTTAAAGGAATATGCTTTTGCACTTGGTTGGGTAAAAAATGGTACAATATTTTCTCAGTAAAATAAGCCAGTAAGGAAAATTGACCTGCCAGCTGCGCATAAAAATATCATATCAATTTCCCTCAAGAAATAAGCTTATTGCATGAAAAGTGAGGTTTTGTGCATATTTTATGATATGCAACCCAAGGTTTTCTGATATTTGTGCCAAAAGATGTGAACTTGATTCCAAGCGTTTAAACGCTTTTCTTTTTGTAAACGATTTCATATCCCGGCTTGCGATGTGAAGTTTATCTATAGCGAATGCTGATATTATTCCCTTCGGGTATGTTTCTGGGTGTGCTTTGACTCAATTGGGCGTTTGCCAGCAGGTCATGCATACAGGCAATGCGAAAAGTGCGAATAATGATGGCTGAAGATGGCTGAAGATGGCTGAATGTGGAATGGCATTTTTTCGATTCCCAAAAACTTCTTTGCACAACTTTAGGTCATCCAGCACGCTCGTGGTGCAGGCGTAAAGCCTTTGCCCGATGTTGATAATACGAGATTTGTTTTTTATTTGATGAAATATCAATAGCTTGATTTATTGCTGTTCAGTCGTGTCCATGTCTGGTGTTTTTGGAACACTTATTGCTTAACCCTGAGTCTTGTAAAGTTTCGCCCTCTTTTGGGGCTGTTGGTTGTTTTTTGCACAGTTCTTGTGCGAACTTAGGGAAGAGTTCAATGACTGAATCGATGTCGCAGGTTTCCGGGGCCGTGCAGGCCCTGACACAAAGCGCGGATACACTATTTTTACTGCTCGGCGCGATCATGGTGTTTCTGATGCACGCCGGGTTTGCGTTTCTGGAAGTCGGGACCGTCCGGCAGAAAAATCAGGTCAATGCGCTGGTGAAAATTCTGGCTGACTTTGGGGTCTCAACGGTGGCTTATTTCTTCGTGGGGTACTGGCTGGCTTATGGCGCGCACTTTTTTGAAGATGCGCAGACCCTGTCTGAGGGGAACGGGTTTGCCTTAGTGAAGTTTTTCTTTTTACTGACTTTTGCTGCCGCCATACCGGCGATTGTCTCGGGCGGGATTGCGGAACGCGCCCGGTTTAATCCGGTGCTGGTGTCCACCTTTTTTGTTGTCGGCTTTGTCTACCCGCTGTTTGAAGGCATGATCTGGAACGGCAATTTTGGCCTGCAAGCCTGGTTTGAAAATCAATTCGGTGCTGTGTTCCACGATTTTGCCGGTTCTGTGGTGGTGCATGCGGTCGGCGGCTGGATTGCACTGGTCGCTGTGATGCTCCTGGGCATGCGAAAAGGCCGGATCCGGGCCGGAAAACACACCAACTTCGCCCCGTCGAATATTCCGTTTCTGGCGCTGGGCGCCTGGATCTTATGTGTCGGCTGGTTCGGTTTTAATGTGATGTCGGCACAGTCGATCAATGGCGTCAGCGGGCTGGTTGCGGTGAACTCACTGATGGCAATGGTTGGCGGTATTCTTACTGCGGTTATTCTGGGGAAAAACGACCCCGGCTTTATTCACAACGGCCCGCTGGCCGGACTGGTTGCCGTGTGTGCCGGTTCCGATCTGATGCACCCGCTGGGTGCTTTCGTGACCGGGATTGTAGCCGCAGCGGTTTTTGTCTGGCTGTTTACCTATATGCAGAATCACACCAAAATTGATGACGTACTGGGCGTCTGGCCCCTGCACGGCGTGTGTGGTGCCTGGGGCGGTATTGCCGCAGGGATCTTTGGTCTGCAATCGCTGGGCGGCATCGGCGGTGTCAGTCTGGTGGTTCAGCTGATGGGTACCGGAATCGGCATTGTCATCGCACTTGCCGGGGCTTTCATTGTTTACGGTCTGGTCGATAAACTGTCCGGCTTGCGCCTGAGCGAAGAAGACGAATTTAATGGCGCCGATCTGGCCATCCATAAGATCAGTGCGATCAACATGGAATAAGTTGATTGAACTTCAGCCATTGAAAATGCCGCCTTGTGCGGCATTTTTCGTTTGTACTGTTATCGAGTGAGTTGTTATCCAAACGGCTCATTTCTGTCTGATTTCTTAGCCTTATGACGACCGGAGCAACAGCTATCGCTTAAGCTCATGATGTGTTCCTGTGGCTGGATGTCGTGCATGCAAGCGGTGATGGAATCTCGAAACGCCGGGCAACATTTTTGGCGAAAAATTTGGCGAAAGGCTGGTCGAAAATTGGGGCAGAAAGCCTGGCGAGTGTGGTTTTTACTTTGTCTTGTGCCAGTGCTGCTGGATGCCGGACTGGCTGGTGCCGGAGAAACGGAGCTGAAAGCTCTGCATCAGAAAGAGCCTTATGTCAGCTGGGATCAGACGGCCTCTCAGGCCCGGGATATGCTCAAAACCCCGTCAGCGGATACCGCCAAACTGGAGCAAATTCGGGCGACGCTGGCTGAGCAGCGGGCCGAGGCATACCAGATCTCGCAGGACAAATCTGTGGATGTACGTTGGCTGGAGGCACAGATTAAATCGCTCGGCCCGGCGCCCAAAGAAGGTGAGAGTGAGCCGGAGGTGATCGCCAGTCGCCGGAGTGAGCTTGAAAATGAACTGGCCACCGCCAGCGCTCCCCTTTTTCTGGCGGTTGCTGCCTACGAACGGGCCAACCTGATGGTGGGCGAAGTGGATAAAGTGATCCGCAGGCAGCTGACCGACAAACTGCTGGATAAAAGTCCGACGCCATTGTGGCCCGGACACTGGGGCGATGCGCTGAGTGAACTGGTCCAGTATGCGCGTCAGGTCAAAGCTGAGTTTCAGGCCGCCCGGCAAGATGCAGACAAAGCCAGGGCAATGACAGGATCAATCCTGCCATTTGTCGGTCTGACCGCTGTGGCGGTGCTCACCATGATTCTGGCTCAGCCCTGGGGGATTAACCAGCTGGACCTGTACAGCCGTACGCTGCGCCGGAAGAGCCATATTCTGATTTGTAACCTGTTCTCAACCTTACTGAGACTCGTCTTTCCGTTGCTTTCGGCCTTGTTGTTGCTGACTGCGATTGGGCAGCTAAAGCTGCCGTTGCCCTCAGCACAACTGACGATTCAGTCGCTGGCGGGGGCGGCGCTTTATATCGTGATCAGCCACTGGCTGGGCTTTCTGATCTTCCGTCCTCAGACGCCGGAGCAGCGGATCATTCATCTGGACGATGCGTCTGCCACGGAGGGCATTCATATCTGTCAGTGGCTTGGGGTGTTTATCGGGCTGATTATTCTGCTGACCGCCTGGAAAGGGGATTATTCTTTTTCGGCTGCCAGCTCGGCTTTTTTTACCTTACCGGTGATCCTGTTCGGCAGCTGGTTAATGTGGCGATTGGCGCAGTTGCTGCGAAAAGCTGCGAACCGGGCCGATGAAACGGAAGCGGACAGCGAGCAGACCAGCCACGTCAGCCGCGGGGTACTCAATGCGCTGGTCTGGCTGATGAAAGCTTCCAGTGTGCTCAGTGTGGTGTTTGTTTGTCTGGGGTATGACAGCCTGGCACGTCAGGCCATCATCCCTATGGTAATGTCGATTGCCTTGCTCGCGTTTGCCATGGTGATTTACTACGGTCTGCTGAATTTTATCTTCCGGATTTTCGGCAACTCAGACAGCCCGGCAGACGCACCGGATGCCGGGGTCAGTGAGAGCCTGTTGCCCATTGTGCTGATCGTGATCATCTGTTTGTTATTTGCGCCGGGACTGGCGCTGATCTGGGGCGCTCGCCTGACCGATATCGCTGAAGTCTGGCGTTTACTGTCTGACGGCATTGAACTGGGTGATGTGCGTCTGTCGCTGGATGTCATCATTACCTTTGTCCTGGTCCTGCTCGCCGGGGTACTGCTGACCCGCTGGATTCAGTACGTCCTGCGCAATTCCGTACTCCCGAAAACCAAAACCGACCCCGGCGCCCGCACTGCGATTGTCACCGGGTTGGGTTATGTCGGTTATACGCTGGCAATCATCATTGCGGTCTCTGCGGCTGGACTGAATCTGTCCAACCTTGCCGTGGTGGCCGGGGCACTGTCAGTCGGGATTGGTTTTGGCTTACAGACCATTGTTTCGAATTTTGTCTCTGGGATCATTCTGCTGATCGAACGGCCCATCAAAGAAGGGGACTGGATTGAAGTCTCCGGCCATTCCGGGTTCGTGCGTAAAATTGCTGTACGCTCCACCCGAATTGAAACCTTCGATTTGCAGGATGTTGTGGTGCCCAACTCTGATCTCATCGCCGGCATCGTTAAGAACATGACTCTGCGTTCGAACCACGGCCGCTTGGTTGTCTCTATCGGTGTCGCCTACGGCAGCGATCTCAGCATTGTCAAACAAGTATTGATGGACGCCGCGACAAAGCACACCATGATCCTCAGTTACCCCGCACCCAGCGTCGTCTTCACCGACATGGCCGACAGCGCCCTGCTGTTCGAACTGCGCTGCTTCGTCCGCGACATCAAAGAATTCAAAGTCATTAAGTCCGACCTCCTGTTCGACATCTACCAAACCCTCACTGACCAAGGCGTCAGCATCCCATTCCCGCAACGGGATGTGAGTATTAAAGGACTGGAAGCGATGGTCAAAGCGTGGGGGGGAGAAAGGGGCGTCGAGGGATAAGGGATTGCAGGAGGATTAAATCCCGTACTGAAAACAAAAAGCCCGCCAGGTCAGGACCTCGGCGGGCTTTTGACATCCGAAGATGTCGTCGTATATACGATTTGGTGGGCTGGCGTAAGTTGAACCCGACAGATAACCAACTGTTTAGAAAAGACCTTATCCTAAATCAACACCCTTGGTGTACCTTATGGTGTACCTAAAAATCGTCGCTGCAACAGTGCGTTACCGTTTCTTTCTGATTTTTGTTCAGTCCGGTTTAGCGCTGTCCACAGAGGTCCAGAATCGCTAGACAAGCTAACATATTGAAGCTGTGTGCTCCATAGTCCACGAGAAATCATTGCCAAACACCATAACTACCAATGCCTGACCTTCGAGAGCACTACAAGTAAATGAGCTAGGTCACATTCATCAAATGCCAGTAGGAACTTTATTGCTTGGGACCATTGACGTGCTCGGAGGAGGCCTGAAGAGAGCATTCATATACAAAGACTTTTTGGCAATCTCCCCCGAAGACCTCTCTTTGCTTTCAATTCAACTTCAACATCTAACTCATCCTCGAGTGTAAGGTGGATATTCGTCTTGCTGCTCCTCCTGCTTGAGGGCAACTAGTAGGTTGCATAGTGCTGAAAACTGTTGGAAGTCTTCAACATCAAGAGACTCAAGTACAGAAGTTACATGGTCTTCATTTTCGTTGTACCAATACTTGAAATCTTCAGCAAAACTCTGGCGGTTTGTACGATAACTTGGTGAAGAGTGGTTTGATGTGAATTTCAGTGAATATCCCATCAACTCAAGTGACTTGCTTGCTAAATCGATGATAAACGAGAATGCATCGCTACATGAATGGAGGTAACATATCGCGTCTAGCGCAGCTTTACCTGCTCTATAAGTAGCTTTCAGTGCATCACCGCCACCACCTCCACCATTATGAAACCTGCATTTCTCTCCCTCTTTGCTGACGTGATTCTGGCATGGCTTGTTCTTTGATGTTGTGCCATTGCAGAAATAATAACTAGCCATATTTATAGTCCACTTCTTGCTCGAAAAAGTAACAGCTAAAAACATAGATATTTAAAAGTTATTTGGATGCATCAAAATCAAGAAACAAAGGTTATAACCGCTCTGAAGTTCTCTAAGTATACGGTGTCAGAAACCTTCTTTGTATGCTTTCGCGATAATCTTTTCCAGTACATTTGTAATGCTAATCTTGTTGTTTTTCGATATTTCCCTTAGCTGAGATATGGTTGTTTCAGATAAGTAATAGTTACACTGCTTCCTGTCTGATTGATTGTCTCTATATTTTTTCTGTGCCCACGCTCCCGAAATGCTCTTGCAGAATAGTTTGGCTCCTTCAAAACTATCCCAGGTATCAATGCTGGCAATAATTGCCCAGTACATTTCTACTGAGCCAGTTGGCTCAATGTATAGGTGTGGTGTTTCATATTTATACTCAATCAGGTATTCCCATGCCCATTCGCACTGTTCTTGGTTTTTAATGCTAAGCCATTTTAGATTTAATTTTTCTTTTTTAATTTCAATCCATTCGTCTTTTAATTTCTCAACTGTCTCAAGCTTGTCTTCTAATTCGGTATTGCTATCTTGAATTGAGTCTATGAGTGATCTTTTTCTCTCATTAACTGAAATGCAATTCCTATTTAAATGTTTTTTATTTACTAGAGAGTATACTTCATCATCATAATCGATTATATCGTCATCGCTATTTTCAATTTCGAGCTTTAACGTCGACCATGCCCAATTTATAAATCTACTATCTGCATCATTAAAGAACTCAAGTTGATCTTTGTCTAGTTTGCTCTTCTCTATGATCTTTTTTGTTTCTTTTATAAATCTACGCAACTCAAATTCACTTAGTTTTTTTGATTTTAACTTATCCTTAATGAATTCAACTTTTCTTTTTCTATCCATTCTCCTAGTTTGTCTAAATCCCCTGCCACTAAAAAGCTTGTGTTTCATCTCTGATAGGAAGAGATCTACTTCTGATTCTGCCTCAAAATTCAACTCATTGATAATGTGATCCATGTCGATGTATTGCCTCCATTAGATATCTATTACATAGTAATATTTAAGTGATTTAATGATAACTTTGAAGTGGGATTAAAGTGATTTTTATGATGATTTTTTAGATGTGATTCAAAATGATGGACCTATGTCATTAGAGGCTTGGAGTGATAAGTCGTAGTTAATAACTCTAGAGTGACTTCTATTGTCTGAGTCCGACCTGTTTGGCGCGTAGTCTTGGCTCGTGGTGTGGGAGTGATGTCGGCTTGTTTATATGGAAGGTATAAAAGCACTACTCATTACTAAATATCGATAAGACAAGTAACATTCATTCAATGAAGTGAAGGATTTGGAAAGAAGATAATGTAATCAGTAAAAAATAACTCAAGTGACTATTCCTTTGAACAAACACAAGAAGGAATACCACATGAAAGAAAAACCAACTTACGACAATACTTACAAAGGTTATGATGTATATCCTAAGTCGCCATTAATCATTCGATGCTTGGATAGGATCGAGAAGGTAATAGAGGGGCATCTTGTTAAACACCCAAGAGCACTAGCTTTGCGTTTTGATCTTCATACGCCAGATTGTATTTATGCGGACGATTACCCTGTCACCTCTAATGGGGCATTTATTAGTCGATTTATACGGTCGTTGGATGAGAAAATCATTGCTGATTTAAAAAGGAAGAAGAAGAACAAGAGAGGAGGTAGAACTCATGAAACAGAGCTGGGTTATGTTTGGGCTAAGGAGTATGGGGAGGATGGAAAAGAGCACTATCATGTTGCCATATTTTTGAGTTCCGATACATACTACCTGCCTGGTGACTATAATGGTGAACGCCACTGTTTGGCGACCATGATTATGGAAGCTTGGCAAAGTGCATTAAATGTTGATTTTTACATGGCTAGGAATTTGGTTCATTTTCCATTAAACCCTGTGTATCGCCTCAATGTAAGGTCGAATGATTTCTTTAGAGTGAAAAATGATTTGTTCTATCGACTAAGCTATTTAGCCAAGATAGATACAAAGGCAAAAGGTCGTGGTAACAGACGCTTTGGTACAAGTCATATTCGATAAAAATAAGAGGGCTGGGTCCGCCAGCCCTTTATTATTTGCCTTAGTGATTATCTATCCCACACTCGCCATTTTCGCGTGCATTGATAGAACTTGGACTCGGATTTAAGTTGAGTGAGTAATATGGTGTTGTTTTCTTCATCACCGGATACACAATACGCAGCAAACTGATGACAGTTCCGCCAAACTGGGTGGTAATCGGTTTCCATTCCGAGGTAAGCCTCCGCATTTTTTGCTGCTACTTCATCACTAATAGCATCGCCGTATTCGTCACACGAGATATAGATACTGATGGCCGTGGTATCGCGGATGAACTGAGACGCTGAGACAACTTCAATCATTCCTCTGCCATTAAGCTGAACAATCTGACCGTTGCCAATGTAGATACCAGAGTGATCGGCGTAGCCAAACGCGAGGTCACAGTAAACGACTGAACCTCGCTTTGGTGCTGTCTTGTCCATAAAGACATTATCCACGAGGCTTTCCGCAAGGTTGAAGACTGGCTTTGCCAGCAATAATTTAACCAAAATATGCCATGCCATAGCCCACCTCCTAAATCAGCCCGCGTTGTGCAAATGACACGCAGGACTTACCCACCACGATATGATCCAAAACCCTTACTTCAATCAAAGCAAGCGCATCACAAATGGTCCTGGTTAGCCTGATGTCTGCGTTCGACGGTTCAGCATCACCAGAAGGATGATTGTGGGCCAAGATGACCGCTGCTGCATTGCTGGTTAATGCGGACTTCACCACTTCGCGTGCATTGACAGTCGCACTGTCGATGGTGCCGAAGAACAGACTGTCGAACTTAATCAAACGGTGCTGGCTATCGAGCAGCATCACGGCGAAAACTTCCCGATCAAAGCCACCTAACTTGCAACTGAGAAACTGCATGGTGTGGTCCGGGTTACAAAACGCATCACCACGAACAAACCGTGTCGCGATGATGTCGGCTGCCGCCTCCAACACTTGGTCTTCAGACGTAAAGCAGCGCTTAGGATAACGAATAGACACAGAACACCTCCTTAACAATAAACCGGTCTATCCGGGAGATGACATATATCTGTGGAGGCTTTGAATGCGGTAAACAGGCGCCAGAAAGGGCGCAAAACAAGTAAATAATTACACGCGAATCAATCTCATGAACCAATACAAGGAAAACACCATGAGACTGATTAAATTGAGCGAAGTGAAACACGTAACAGGGCTGGGACGTTCAACCATTTACAACTTTATGAAGGAAGGGAAGTTCCCTCAAAGCGTGTCCCTAGGCGGTAGGGCTGTCGCCTGGGTAGAAAGTGAGGTAACAGAATGGATTTTGAAGAAAATTGCGGAGCGTGACAGCCAAACTCCGCAATCCTCTTAGGTTTTTTTCGTTGATACACCAGCTATTGAACAGCAATGCTCATCTCGTCATATACCTCCATCTCCGCATAGCTCAGGAAATTCCCCTCCCAAAGCTGATAGAGCTCAACAGCAGAAGCATTGCCTTTGATGGATTGCCAGCCACAGTACTGAGCAAAGAACGACTGCACGCGAAAGTCGAAATCGATGCACCGTTCAAGCTCCGGGTAATAGTTTCCCACGTAAGCAAAGTCGGTGATGTATTCGATATTCCAGGTCCCGCTATCAGCTTTGCAAATGCCGATTTCAACGGGATGAAAGCCACCAGTTTCAGCGCTATAACTGCTTTCACGAAAGTTGAAGACCAAGTACCGGCCATTGCAAAGGCCAGCGTCTTGCTTTTGCTTCTCCAGCAGCGTCAACGCCAGCAGTGCGTGAAGCTTGTTGGATACCGGTAAGCTCGACGGTTCAAAGGTAACGTCAGACATGGTGATGCCTCCTACAGAGTAAGATGTGATTGGATTTAAGAAGGGGTTAACGCAACAGCGTCAGTTGAATATCGTCAAACGCTTGCTGGTGGACGTGCCGTTCAAATGCAGCGCACCAGGTGTAAAACAAATCTAAAACCGTGGGGTGATTGAGGTCGGCGACGCCAGCGTCAGGTTGAAAGCACCAACGATTGGCAAGATGAAAGTAAAGCTCTACATCGAGCGACTCATCGCTTTCGTCACGATAGGAGAAACTCGCAACAAAGGCCAGCACCCAGGGCGCCTTTGCTTCTTCCCGCTTGAACTTGAATTCGACCGGGTGCAATCCCTTCCTTGTTTTGTAGAACTTGGTATCGCGGCAATTCAGTGCAGCCTGGCGGGTATCGTCTGGGATCTCGTACCGAGAGAGGGTCTCCTCAAGCAAAGCACACAGTGATTGAGGTAGCTCAAGACCGTCATAATCAGAAGCCAACATAAACAACTCCTTAAGCAGTGAAACAGATGTGTTCACTGCCATGACATATATCTGAAGTTGGTTTTATTCAGGCATTTTCAATCATGAAAAAAACTCTCCACTTGCGAGGGAGCGGTTCTTTGCGTGCTTTGGTAGCTTTTCTGTTGTTACTTAACAGAAGGAGTCAAAACATGTCGAACACTAAATCAACCTCTATGACGCCAAGTGCAGCAGCACGAATTCAATCAGCTGCCGCAAAGGCAAATGGCGGGCAAGTAGCTAAAGGCAGCTTTGCAGCCCGAGCTCAAGCTGCTGCAGCAAAGAACGGCAAGTAAAAAGGGAGAGGTGGGAGAGCATATCTCACCTCATTTTTATGCCTAAATACAGTAGCAATAAGGACATTCAAAAGCTAATCGCTAAATTGGTGAAAGCGGATTGGCGATATCAGCGTCGCAAGAAGCATGGATCTCTCTATTCCCCAGGAGGGAAAAGGTTCACTGTGCCAGGCTCACCAAGCGACAAACGCGCCTTTATAAATTTTAAAAAGGAAATTCAAAGAGTTCTATGAGCAACGATACAAACGATACAAATACTACACCTTATTTCACGCTTCAACATTTGTTGAGAGAGATTGCAAAGTGCTTGGGGACTAAGAAGTTAGCTGGGAAAAAGATAGATGACGCTTGTAAGCAAGTGGAAATCAACCCGTACCAGCTCTCCTCACTCAAACAAGAGCTTATCCATGTTCCTCTCAGTAAGTACGTGAATGTCTATTTTGCTGACCACATGCTGAGCGAGTATGAAAGAGTTGAGTCCATGTATATAGATCTAATTAATGGGATGCCCCTTGATGGCGTTCAGGCATCGAAGGCGAGAGAAGTAATAGGTAAGTACTTCATGACATTCGCGATTGCTGAGCTGTGTCGAGACATGCTGGATGGAATGAAGTTAACGCCGAATTGTGTTGCTGAAAAGCGACAACCTTTGATGGACTTAGCTATAGCATCGATATGTGATGGCGTAGAGTGGCGGAAATTTTATCAGGACGCGACGCCAGTTCAGAAAGAGAGATTAAGAGTATGGTCATCGGGTCGAGATATACCGGAACTCGATAGCATTGCGTCGATAGGAGAGCAATGGAGAGACGGTAATAGCTGGGGGACATATAAGGCAAGGCTAATAACCGCAAGGATTTGGGATTATTACTTCTCTCAAAATGACGGTGCTTGTCTGAACTTATTGTCGAAGCTCTCTGCTGAAGGCTGCTGGAATGAAATGGTTAGAAGCCTTGGCGCACTGCTCACTGAAGGAACGGAGCGTTATTGTTCTACTACGAATTTCGCTTTGGGGCTTTTTGATTTGCTAAGGCTCAGGAAACCAAAGCAAGCAGATGACAAAGAGCATTGCCTAGAGCTACTTACGCAGTTGGAAGCAGAACAACAACGACTCGATAAAGATAATGAGACAACGTATTACTATCACTGGATGAAAGCCCGGTACCACCTGCACGCGGGAGAGTTGCCATTGGCGATATCGTGTTACAAGTTAGCCTTTGAACTTGTTTTATACCGGCAAGGGGAGAATGCGGGAAAGATCATTACTGAAGCGATAACCGCTTCATGTCGTAGTGCTAAACCAGACAAAAAGTTCATCAATAGACTCAGACGAATGGCCGTCCTGTTCAAGTTGGATCTCTTACCTCCCGAACACAGCAATGATGCGTTTAAAGCGAAAGTACAAGAGATCGAGTCGTGGGAAATCGCCGCTTTTAGCCAATTTTTCAATGCTATGTTTCCTAGAGAGTCTTTCTTCCCCAATTCGGTATATCCAGCCGAACCTCATGAAAACAACGGAATTTGGATGGTGGATGAAACTGCTCATGTGCTTGATCTCACAAAGCCAAACAAATCCTTTTCAGTTGGTATACAAGGCGGCTTGGTCAAAAAAATGCCGCAGTTGATTTACTTCTCAATGCTGGATGATTTAGACGCGGTAGCACGTTTGTTAGAGGCTGGTGCGGACGTCAACAAACTTTCTAGCAGCAATGAATCTGCAATATTGATGGCAGTTCAAGCGATACAAATTAACTTGGCACCGCTCAATTCGATGGATGATGGATTGTTTAAACTGATAAGTGAAAAGACACACAGAAAAAGCATACTGGATTCGCTCTCCAGTAAGCGAAAGCTATCACCATTGGGCTGCGCGGTTCAGACTGGGCGATTAGATATCGTGAAAAAGGTGTTAGAAATGGGGGCAACGGTCGATAGAAAGCATGACACAATCGGTGAGACGCCTCTTTTCACGGCTATTGGAATGATTGCTCATCACACACGGCCAAAACTTCACGAGATGCATTGGGACAGTTTGAAATTCTCCGATATGAATCTGCAATCTGTGCGTGCACATTCTGCGGGTTTAATGCCTTTCGAACTAGAGCAACTCAAAAAGGTAATGATGGAACAACAGAATGACCCTGTTTTCCGATTGGGTTTGAATGCTACGAAAGACTATGTAAGAGAAAACATTGTCCGGCATTCGACAGCTGACAGCTTCAGGGCAATAGCCAAGTTGTTGATAGAGCATGGTGCAGATATGAACGCCAAGCATGATACAGCCTTGCTTGGATATACACCGTTTATGCTCGCCGTCGAGCTTGATGAAGCTGATTTGGTAGGTGCAATGCTGAAATCCCAGCATCACAAGCCTAATTTAAGTGATACCTGTGTTGATACTCAAAGGGGGCAACGTATAAATATCAGACAGTTGATTCTCAATTGGGGCTCGTACAAAGTGAATACGGTTCTAACTGAAAACGGGTAAATAACGGCGCTATCGGTGCCCTAGCAACGGTCATCTGACTTGTCTGTAAGTTGCAGATGACCGTGTGAATAACTGGCTCTTCGTTTGTCGAATAGATCCTTCATTGAACGAGCAGCTAAAGCCAGTTCGCATTTAATCAGCATAGCCGCTGTTTCTCTCGTTTAAGCCGCTGTTGGTAATTTGGCATTTTTCGCTTGCTTCGCTTTGGTTTGAGCTCTCTTGTTTGGATGCACATCAATGTGTGCAAGTGCAACTTTATAGCCCAGCAGATCCAGCCTGTAATAAGCATTCTTCAAGTTGACCTTCGAAAAGAAAGGAAGCTTAGTCGGTAAGGCGTCAATGTCGTAGATGGCATATACGATTCGATAATCACCAGCGTTTGGTGCGACAGCTGGATCTGTCAAAGGCATGACACCAGGGTGGTCTGAATATAGCTTTTGACGGGCTTCTTCACTTCTGCGAAAAATTTCAGCTGACACTACACCTTGGCTAAAAAGGTGGCTCAAAGTGGCGGAAGAAGTGTAGTGTTTCACATGGATTAGGTCAGTCTTGTTATCAAAGCCGTTGTTTTTATTGACCAAGTCACAGAACTCGAATCGGCTTTGTCCGCCACCAAGATAGATATTCTTGGTATCCAAGCACTCAATGTTAGCGTCGTTAGCCGCAACATACTTATTATAAGCACCTTCAGAGTCATGGTCGTAATCTGGAAGTGGAACATCGTAAGTGGCAATGTTTTCCATTACTGCATTGATTTCTTTAACGAAATCCACATTTATTTCGTACCAAAACCCAGCGCGTAACTCATAGTGTTTACCGTCTTTCTCAAGTTCACAGTACAAGCATTCGTAACCAGTCCAAGTATGTCGCGTAATATGATCTTCATCTTTGGCAAACACCTTGTAACCAGTCACAAGGTGGTCTAGTTCCAGCGTCCCCTTTTCACCCACGACTTTGTCCAGGTACCGCTGGAGGCTCAAAATATCTGAGCGTTGCTTGCTATTGGCGCCATAGCTAAAGCCAACTACGGTGTCAGAGTCATACACATCTGGCGCGATCATATAGACGTTATCGTTTTGCGATGGTCCATTCATCTTGTAGTTCTGGAGGAGCGTCACAAGCTCACAGTTCAAACTTGAGATAATTGTCGAGTCAGTGACTTCTCGAATGTTTTCCACCCACTTGAACTCGTTAGGCAGAGCTGTGGTGTACTTCTTGTAGGCTTTATTTAGCAGTTTCGGGAGTTCAACAAGCTTACCCTTGAAGTTCACTTTTAAGGCTCTGCGACGCCCACTTACTCTTGAGCCGAAGCCAGCATCGTTGCTCAGTCCCTCAATGGCAGACAATAGGTCTTCATCGATGTCGATTGGAAAATCAGAGACTTCCGCACTTAACCCACTCTGAACGCGAGCGTTAAGAGGCTTGGTTTTGTTTGAAGCGGTATCAACACCGCGGATGTCTTTGGTGTCCACCAGGTTTAAGGCTGTTCTCAATCCAAAGTCATGAACCATATAGTCCTTTTCAAGCATAGTGTGGCCTTTACCGAAGGCGACAAAAAAGGTCTGCCCAGCATGCTGTAACTCCAACACAGCGCCAGTCGATTGGTTTGTTCCGAAGTCAACGTCAGTTAATTGATTACTTTCAGTGAACAATTTTGCAAAAGCGGGTGGGTTGGAGGTCGGTGTTTGAACGTGCATAACACTTGTTGTGCCCTCGAGCTCAACCTTATGGCTGTTCGCATTGTTGAGTTTGAGGACTGAAGTGTCGGCATTGATTCCTTTTTTCAGTAGATAAATCGATAGCGGTGTTGTCGGCATAGATGTCACTCCTTAAGTTAATATTCCAATTTCAAACTTTCGCTTTTGACTCGCAATAGTGAGTCACTTGTATTTATAATGAGCAGGTGACTTTGGATTGTCAACGTTGTTTTTATTTTATTTTCCATTCATCGCTTTACACTCGCAAGAATCAATTGTTGATTTCTGATGTGTTGTGGACTAGATTACGAAGCATGGAAATGGGCAGCGGGGATGAAATGCAGGCTGTAACTATCAAAAAGATATCGAGTGAAGAGTTTGTAGATGCGGTGGATTGGCGGGCTGATTATCATCTGTCGACAGCGGCAATTCTTCCCGTGCTTGCAAAGCAAAAGAAATGGCCACATTTGACGGACTATAAAGTGAAGTTTGTTGATGGGTGGCGCTTTAGCGAAAGCCCAGAGTCAGAGTGGTATATGGCTAATGTCTCTCTGTTAGATACCAGTAAACGAGATCCAATAACACTCAACTACTTACCAAAGGTGGTCGATAAAGAGACAAAGGCGTTAGCAAAAGACATAGAAGACACTTTGTCTGGAGAGCGCTACTACAGAATGAGGCATGTCGCCGACATGAGGTTGAATCCTGAACGTGGCCAATATCTCACGCCGCTCCTTTCATTCGAGTCCTGTGTAAAACCCTCTGATGTGGTGGTTCGCCGCGTGGGCAGTGCATCGGCGGCTTATGTTTCTGAATTTGATCGACAGCATCCGATTGATGCGAATATGGCTATTGTTAGAGGCTTAAACCGTTACGATGCGCTCTGGCTGACTTACTGCTTACAACAACCGCTGTATGTTGACTACCTAGAGAACAGAATTCGAAAAGACGAAATGGTTCGCGTGGGGCTGTCACAGTTGAAAAACATGCCTCTTGCGCCAACACCTAGCGAGTTTTGCAGCCTTGCAGAGTACTATTTTTCTTGTTTGGAAAGGCTCTATTTTACCCAAATGTCACTTAGAGACTTGCGCGAGCAAGTCTCTAAGTGGCTAACGGAATTCTTAGACAACGCGTCCATCTCGTGGAATGAGAGTGAAATAAAAACAGCGTGGTTTAAAGCTGAGGATCTTAGCGAGCGCTTAGATTTTGGTTATTCAGAGCACAGTAAAGTAAGCCATCAACTGCTTGCCAATGGTGGTCAGTATCTTTCGCAACTCGCGATGATTGAGCCGAAGGCTGAGCAAACGCCACCAGAGCAGTATCAATTACTACGAATTAAAGACATAAAATCGAACTTTCGTTTGTCTGATAACCTCACCCAGGTCGACGCCAATGACGAGGAAGCGAGCAAGCTCGTTCGTGTGAAAAAACGCTTGGTACAACAAAATGATGTGCTGCTCTCAACATTTGCAATCGAGAGTAAGGTATTGTGGTTAAACGAAAAGCCTTCCAAAGAAACATTGGCAAGTGAGCATTTGGCGACGTTGTCTTTTCAGCAGCATGCAGGCGCATATGCCTTGCTGTTGGAAACGCCGTTAATTAAGTGGCAGTTGGCTCAATTAGTCAGTGGCAGCGTGCAAGCATTTATCAATCTCTCTGATCTCGCCAAGGTGACATTTCCACCACTGACCAATGAATTAGCGACCCGCTGGCATAGTGAGTTGGACACTATTTTGAAAAAGCAAAACCAAGCATTGACAGAGATGGAACAGATAAAAGGGCAGATGGCACAGGTATATAACAGTGTTCATCCAACTTTAGACGAGGTGAGCCATGTTAACTGATTCAGAATTACGTCATGCGCTTCAGCACACCCTTGAGGGGCTGGTGGGCCAACCACAACCGCTAGACGATATCTGGTCAAAACAAAGCCATATTTGGCAAGAGCTAGGCTGGCAAAAAAGCCAGTTGTCATTATGGCTTAGCTGCCAAAAAACAGTACAAAAAGAGCCCAATACGGGTGCTTTCCTTATCCAAGCCACAGAAAAGGATAAGGCAGATAATAGCAGCCAGAATTTAGGCGATATTTTGCTGGATTTAGTCATTGAGTTTAACCGCCCACTGCCAGTCAAGTTAGCCCTGAGCAAGTTACCGAGCCACATTGTCGCCACAGAGGGCATGCTGAAAAGCGCGGTGCAAGAACATCCCAAATTAACCATGATGGGGCCACTTATTAAGATCGCTTAGTGAACCCTATCTTGCTGTAAACCAATTTGACCTTTGAGCTTAGCTCAACAGAAAAGCCTCAATGAAAAGAGGCATGTACTAGGAAAAGAATTATGAGTAATGCTACAGAACTCGCTCCAATTTATACGTCAGTTCGCAAACAGTTTCGTCAATTCAGTGAATCGTTACCTTTAGAGGCAACACAAGACTCTTACCAAGCAGAGCTTGTATGGGGTGTTGTTGAAGGTAACCAAACGCCGAAAATATTGTTGCTGATCCTTGCAGAGGGCAACTGGCATTACTCAGAGCCAGAAACACTAGATGCGTTGGTATTTGAGCTGTTGGGTGAAAACGACATGCTGGGTGACGAGAGCCAGTGGCCAGCGTTTATCTGTTTGGCCGATGCGAACAACCAGCGTAGCTATGAATTTAAAGGCTTTAGCCAAGCGGTACCTGAAATTCCAAGTATTGAGCTTATTCGTGATTACGAACGCTTAAGTGGAGAGCAGAACTTGGCATGGTCTGCAATGGTGTACCGTAACCTAATGCACGATCTTGATGCCTTTCATGAGCAGGTTTATCAAACCGTAAAAGATAAGGTGTCTGACAAAAACGACATTATCGAAGAAGTGGCGAAGATTCTTTTCCTAGAGTCATTCCGCGTTCATCACAAAAAAGATAGCGACCTTGGCTTTGAGCATAATGGTCAAGTTTATCAGCTGCCTGAAATCTTCACCTATCAATACGTAAAAGAACATGGCGATGCGGCGGTTGAGCTTATTCAGGCGGCATTTGACCATTTCAAACTGCACCCAGACTATGTTGTCGTCAACGATGCAGGTGAAGCGAATCCAATTTTTGATGCGAAAACTCACCTACGTTTAGAAAAGCCGCGTAACTACGAAACCCTGTTAAAAGCGATTCAAGACTTAGGCCCGTTCACGGATGAGAAAACCGGTGAAACCCGCCAAGGTACACTGGCTGATGTATCGGCTGACTTCCTGGGCCGTGTATTCGATGTTTTCCTGCGTGCGAACTTTGAATCTAAAGGTGGTTTGGGCATTTACCTAACACCAAAGCCAGTAAAAGACGCGATGCTGGATATGGTGTTCCATGACATCGAAAACGATACTAATGCCGTCGCGCAAATCACCTCTGGTCAGTTCCGCTTCTGTGATCCTACCTGTGGTTCATACGGCTTTGGTTCTGTGGCGTTAAGCCGCGTAAAAAACTTCCTCCACACAGTAGCGGGTCTATCAGACCAAGAGCGCGAACAGCAATTTAACCACTTGCTCGAAAATGGCTTTGTGGGTGCCGATGCTGCGCCGCGTATGGTGATGCTTGCACGTGTCAATATGGCACTGCAAGGTGCACCGAAAGCAAAAATCTTCTACACCGGTAACTCATTAACCACGCCGTCGCTAAAGCCAAACAGCTTTGATTTGATCTGTACCAACCCACCATTTGGTACCCCTAAGTTTAAATCTGATAAACGTGGTAAAGAGTCGAAAAAAGCGTACGAAGCGGATATGGAGCAAGTGCTGGGTGGGTTCCGCCCAGCTGAAGAGGTTGTAGATTCATACAACGCCTACTACGACTACACCAAGATGAAGTGGCAAGACACAGGCCCTCTTGAGTTAAACGAAGATGGTTCGCCAGTTTGGGCGGGCTTCCGTACCGATTTACGTAATGTGTCTACGGGCAAGAAACCTAAGTACGAGCTGTTCCCGACGGTATCTGGCCTCGCATTGGGCAGCAAACCAAGCAAAAATGGCGAGTGGAAGCCGGTTAAAGGGGGTTCAATTGACCCTGCCGTGCTGTTTATCGATCGCTGTTTGCAGCTACTTAAACCTGGTGGCCGCTTAATGATTGTATTGCCAGACGGTATCTTGTGTAACTCCGGTGACCGCTATGTACGTGAATACATCATGGGCAAAAAAGATGAAAAAACCGGTGAGTTTAACGGTGGTAAAGCCATTGTGAAAGCCGTGGTGTCACTACCATCCGATACCTTCAAACTTTCAGGTACAGGTGCTAAAACCTCAATCCTTTATCTACAAAAGCGCCCCGCGAGCGAAAAGCACCCAGAGCAGTTTTTGCCAGAGCCGCAAACCGATGTGTTTATGGCAGTTGCAGAAACCTTAGGTTACTTGGTGAAGAACAATATTGAAGACTATGCCGCAGGTGTAAGTAATGACTTAGACCCAATCGTCGCTGCTTATAAGCGGGGTGAGTGATGAGTGTAGACAAACTAAGAGGTTCTTATCACGTAAATAGAGTTAGCCCTAACGAAATTGGTTTACTGCTTTCTGCTCAGTCATATAGACCTGCTGTAACTAAGGCAATTAACAAAATTAAAGAGGGGGAGTGGCGTACACTGCAATCACTTATCTCGAATGTGATAAGTCCTGGGCCTCACCCTAAATATGATGGGGATTACCCGTGCTTAAAAACAAAAAATGTTCAAGATCTTATTGCCGAAACTAGCCCAGCCGATTGGGCAGATATCTCTGAGATAAGCGATCTGTCCAAAGTGCAAGTTGGTAAAGGTGATTTACTGATTAATCTAACCGGAGCTGGCAGTATCGGGAGAGTCTCCGTTTACTACGGAGATGACTTGCCGATAACAAATCAACATATTGCAAAGATGTCACCCAACAACTTGATTGATGAAGGTTATTTAGTGGCCTATCTTCGTAGCTTCTATGCAGAGAGGGCATTGGAGCAGGGTGTCGCAGGTAGTACTGGCCAGATAAACATGGTCAATGATCATGTGAGGTGTACACCTGTTCGAATTTGTCATTCTTCCGCCCAAAAATACATCGGTGAAAAAGTCCGCCAAGCAGAGCGTTTGCGGGCGTGGGCTAAGGAGTTGGTCAATAGTTCGGACGCCACAATTAGCTCTCAATTTGAATATTCGTTAGCTCCCTCAATGCGAACACAGCCTAGGCGTGTATCTTCAGCCTTATTATCTCCCATTTCTTTAGGGCCTGAGTTCGCAAGAGCTTCTGAAGGCCAAGCAACATTTTTAGATTCTATGAAGTTTGGGGACTTTATTGATATTTGTAAGTGTGGGGATCCGATAAAGTCTGAAGATAGAGTCGATGGAAAGTACTCCTATTACGGAGCGTCGGGCCCCATAGATAAACATAATGAATATAATTTTGACGGCGAATACTTGATTGTTGCGCAAGACGGCTCAATTGGTTGTGCGAATATTGCTAGAGGAAAATTCTGGGCTAACAACCATGTTTGGGTTGTGAAATTGAAAGCAGCTTATGATATCGATTCAGTTTGCCGATACCTAGATGAGCATTTCCCTTATTGGAAAGGGATTACTACTGGTAGTGTTGTTCCTAAGGTAACTGCAGAGAACCTACTAAATCTTCAAATCCCTACAGCTATTGCGGAAAACGAGCATTTAGGTGATTTGCTGCGTCTTTCATCACGAGCAACTTCGCTAAGTTCAATACTCGTTAATACTGCAAAGCTTCTTGTAGAAGACCTCATTGAAGGACAACTTACCGAATCGCAGTTGGTTTCCGCTCAGCAAGCTTTAGAAGCTGGCGATGACTCACTGGATCGCGCGTTAATTGAACGTATGACAGCTGAGGGTATTGATGGTGAAGGTGATCCACTGTTTGACGATATTGATCAGCTCTATGACCTGTTAGAACAAGCCAAACAGGCACTTGACGCTGACGATACGATGGCGGAGGCCTAATGGAACAGCCATCATCACACGTCTTGAGTGACGAATTACTGCAAAGCGAAAACTTTTTGTTGGCTAGCGTGGTCAGGCCGTTAGAGCGTTTGTTGGAAAGTGGCTGCGCTATTATTCAAGATAAAGCCGTTCGCGAGCTGCTCACTGGCTTGGCTTACCCCTGTGATGATGGCAAACATTGGGTAGTCAGTCAGCGCCTACTTGATGGTGTGACCGAGCTTGGTTCAAGTTCACAGCTAGTGGCAGCTGTGCTCGCTTGTGACAGCCGATTCCGCCAGCCTTGGTTGAGCCTGATGGCGGCGCGCTGCCAAGAAGCGTCTGAACTGAGTGACCCATTGCAATTGGTTGAGCGAATTCACCAGCTTGGCGCTGCCAGCGAGTGGGTAGAGGCTTCTCTTGCGAAAGCTTCTTTGAGTGCAACACCTTATAGCACCATTGAACGTGAGCTGTTGGGTACCCAAGCAGACAGTATCAGTGCTCTACCTATTTTAACGCGGGTATTAACCACCGCTTATCAATTGTGCTTATGGCGCGGGCAAGCCCTTCCGGAGATCGCGCCAACTGCGCTGCAAGGCCAACGCCCCGATATTGATTGGGTAAAGGGGCGTTTGTTACCAGCACCTAAAGCCAGTGTGAAATACAACCGGTATCTGTTGGTTTCCCCCTCATCTTCTAATGCATCTGAGAGCCACCAATCAGTCAGCTATGACCAACAGTCTTTTGATCAACAAGGTTTTGATAGCTTGCCTCTCGATGCAGTGAAAAAGCGCAGTGATTTAGCGCTAGATTGGGTGCTTGGCTCCCCATGGGCGCTGTTGCTCGCGGCAGTTACCTATGAACAGGATATATGGTCCAGTGAAGGGCTAGGCGGTTTACTGCTTGAACTCCCTGCAGGGCAAAGTGGCTATAAACCCAGCCTGGTGCAGGTGTTGGTGTTAAACAAAGAGGGTGATGAGGTGCTGTGTGGCAGTTTAGCGCAGTTCGTAACTCGGATACTTGCCGAGCTCTCTATGGCGTTATTCCCTGCTGCCGTCAGCACTCAAGAGCTCGATCAGCAACTTGGTGATGTGATTGAGCTATTGATAAAACGCCAGGTATGGCAACACCGAGATGGTATCAGCGGTGAGCTGGATTACTACCAAATCAACCCGCAGTTTGCCGACGCCTGTTACCGCATGAAAGGGCAGCGAGCCTTTGCGCTTTATGGTAAACGCCTGCGAGAGGCCATTCGCACGCAAGCGTTGCGTTGGCGACAAGAGCAAGAGTCACTCCTCAGTCAGACTCATCTAATCAGTACAAATGTTACCTCAGCCCAGTTTTTGAAGGATGTATTCTAATGATAACGAACAGTGCTAACACTTCGTCCCAGGCAGTATGGGATGAGCTGACTGAACAGCATAATTGGGCGGCGACAGGTGTATCTGATTATCCGTCAAAAGATCCTTTGGTCGGACAAAGTAAGTTTTTTAATCGTTATCGCACCTTTATTAAAACCATTGATCATGAAGACGATAAATTTGCCCATGTATTCGCGGTTGAAGGTGAGTGGGGGCGAGGTAAGTCGCGTTTGGGTTATGAGCTGATTGCGCAGATCAACGATTGCTCAAAAGGCTGGTATGTGCGTAACAGCAGTGGTGATTTAGAAAATGCGGAGCTCTTTGATGAGGAGAGCAAGCGAGATGAGTATCTGGGTTTGTATATCCGTTACTCGCAAATTGTGTCTAAGTTCCAAAACACCGATAACTGGTTTGCCTACGGCTTATATCAAGCGTTGATCCCGTTGGCGACCAAGCTGTTTGATGGCTCTATTCAATCGAGTATCGCCAAACAAGCCTTGCAGCGTCTTGAGCCGTTTGGCTTTGAAGCGTCGGAGCTCGCAAACCGGCTAATGCTAGATCGCGCATTTTCTGATGAAGTGCTGTATTACGACCAAGCACAAGATGAAAACGGCGAGACTATCACAGTTACGCAATTGGTTGATTCAGCGTATCAGTACCTACAACAGTTTGGTATTCAGTACATCTTAATTGTCCTTGATGAGCTAGAAACGGTCGCAGAAGCCGCCACCTATGGCCTCGATAGGGATGATGCGTGTCAGTTGGATGGCGAAGCCATCCGTTTAATTGGTAAGGCAATTAAAGAAGAAGACCCTCGCCGTAAGTTGCCATGGCTGCGTTACGTGGCACTTTGTTCCCCGTTACTTGGGCAGCAGCTGCGTGAAATTCAATCAACTGCACGCCGTTTTGAGCTGGTCGAGCTGGAAAATAATGCGTTTGCGGATGTATCCGACTATGTCGCCAAGCTGCAAGAGAGCAACAAGTTACGTCATCAATACCCTACAGGCCTAGTTGAAGCGGCTTATGCCATGAGTGGTGCTAACTTTGGCTGGTTCAACGTGGTGATGGCAAACATCGATGTTGAGCTAGATAAGCACGCAGGCAGTGGTCAAACGTTTAGCAACGTGGGTGAGCTGTTTGATCAAGTGCTGCAAAACTCAGGGCGGATCTCCGATCATGTGTTGGACCACAATGCGATTGACGGTATCCAGACTGAGGATAAGGCACTTCTTAAACAAGCTCGAAACTTGCTGTTTTCACAACTCCCTAAGGCGTTAGATGCAGAGCATCAACACCTTTTGGCTTTGCTGCCACTTAAAAACGAGTATGACGAGCCAATAGTCAGCTTGTACCGCAAAGTTGAGTGGTCGATGTTGGATTGCCGACAAGCATTGCAAGACGGAAAATTCCGCCGAGAGCGCGACGAGTGGTTCTATCCAAGCGTTGATCAAGGCCTCAACCTTCAAGCTCTGCGTCAAAATTTACGCACATTCGCTATTAATGAAACGGGTAGTGAAAACACCTTCCTGCTGCCCTTAGATATTCAAGAATTCCGTCACTTGATCACTCTTCTCTATAGTCATCCTGCTGCCGAATTTGCAGCAGATGCTTTGTGGAAGCGCTTTTTTGGCGATGTGCAACAGCTTGATAATGAAGATAAAACCCACATCGGGCCAAGCGTGGCGATGTTGCTGCGTTTAGACATGCGCTATAGCTCTCAACAACAGAATTCAATGATTTTCCGTGAAGTGGGCTATGCCGATGGTCACGAAAAAGCGATGTCAACGCTCAAAGCAGAATGGGAACGTTCACCGCTACTAAGACGTCGTACCCGCTTGCTCGGGCTATTTCGCCTGTTGGATAGAGATTGGAGTTATAACCAAGAAGCCTTTGTTAACAAGCAAGATTTAGCGATTCAGTTTACAAAAGCAGGTGGTGGGCGAGGCGCCAGTTCGGGCCTACAGTACTGTGAAGGGCTCAAGCTGCACCCTCAAGCGAAAGCGGCCTTTGCATGGGTAGACAGTAAAGATGAACTTAATCGCTTAAACAACGAAATAACGAGCCAGTATGCAGCGATTGGTCGTGTGCCTGTTGTTGCGTTTACTGGCTCTATTGGGGTAATGGACGATTACGCCAAAGGCAGTGTTCACGACGATTTGAAAGAGAACATCTTACTTTATTACCTCAACACCAGTGAAATTGATGTGATTGAGCGAATTGGTGTTGATCTGCGTTTACAAGAGGGCTTTGAGCTCAATGAGCAGGTGTTTACCTCTAAGTTTAAGAACCGTTTAAACAACATTCGTGATTATACCTACAGTCGAATTCATGAGTGGCGACAGTGGCTCAATGAGCGTGGCTTAATAGCCTGGCCGCTAAAACCCTCTGGTCGCATTAATGACGATGATCGCAACAAGCTTTTAAAGGCTTGGCATTTGCTGCTGGTTCAGGACAACAAGGTAAATAGCTTGAATGATATTTTGCCTGAGCACGGTATTGATGCGGCCGATATACGCGCTGTCTTCAGCCGTTTGTCTCTGAGCGGCAAAGTTTTACAAAGTGGTTATCTGCCAAATGAGCACGCAGGACTGTTTAGTGATATCGAACATCCGGCTCAAGCTCAAGCCCGTGTGCCTGCTTTTTTGGCGGAAATTGCCAACCCGAAAAAAGCGAAAACCTGGACGCTGGATGCTGCGCAAGAGAAATGGTATTGGGGGTATTTGTGGTCTCCTGCCAGTCAGGGCTTGTCAGCTAAAGCGGTGTTCAGTGATTGGATGTGGCTTTGCAGCCAACTAAACCTGGCAAAAATAGAAGATCGCCAAGCCAAGAAAGAAAAGTGGCTACCGGTTACTCGCGCGGATATTGAAGATGGCGAGCTAGGTTTTGCTAAAGCTTGGTTTGATGGCAAAGGTGCCGATAGCTATCAAGGGCGAGTGGAAGCATTAAGAGAAGTGTTTGGAGAGGATAAGATCCCGGGTTTGTTTGCCGGAATGCAAGGCAAGCATGGGACAGAAACCACGAAGGCATATAACCATTTGGAAGCGGCGACTAAGCTCGTGGCTCAAATCACCAATAAGGAAACAAACCTTAAATCAGAGCTATCTGCGGTTGTTGATGAGTTCCCTGAATTGCTTCGTCTGCGCTATCAAGTGCTTAAACATATTCGTGCCGTACGAGATACCCGTGAAGCAAGCGCGGATTTGCGATTGGAACAGCGTATTCGCTTAGAAGATGACTCTCGCTCCTTGTATTCGCGTATTGAACAGGCATATCAGTTTGCTCAGTTTGTACAAACTGCTGCGAAACGAATTGATGAGGCATGTGCGAACGTCGTTTCGATTATTAGCGATGAACCGGCAGCTAAAGCGCCGTTTCCAGTGAAATTGTT
Organism: Photobacterium sp. CCB-ST2H9; assembly: GCF_023151555.2. NCBI lineage: Bacteria > Pseudomonadati > Pseudomonadota > Gammaproteobacteria > Vibrionales > Vibrionaceae > Photobacterium > Photobacterium sp. CCB-ST2H9. The sequence continues at coordinate 2,783,252 of NZ_CP100425.1, read as the reverse complement.
TACGCTCTCTTTGGGGACGATTAGTAACATTCTACAAGGGGCGATCAAGCAGTCTCAGGTTACCGAAACACAAAGAATCGAATATCAAGGTTCAACAGAAACGCTTAACTTCTATTTACGTACGTTGCAATTGGACAAGGTTTCCAGTCGACTGGATGATCTTGCCAGAGAAGTGGGTGTTGATATCCGAAGTGGTAGTCATCGAAGCTTTGAGGATATCAACGGTTATATCGTTCAGGCTTATCGTAGCTTGCTTAAAATGTTTGCTGATACAAAGGCTGATTTTAGCAGACTGGACAACAAGCTTTCGGCCCTCAAGCATCAGCTTGGTGACATGTTGCCAGTCGGCTACCCTGAAGCTGAACACCCGAAAAAAATCCTTGAGTATCAAGAGTCATTGCGTGATATCGAAGATGCATTACTGGATCTGGACGAGCAAGTTGATCTCTTCAGAGAGAAGTTCTCATCCGACGCTAGAACGGGGCAGTTCTCGGTAATTAAAGATGTACCAGTGAAGTTAATGAGACCTATAACCGCACAGCTCGGTGTGCTAATGGGCAAGGTGAACAGTGTCGAGTCTGCGGTAAAAAGCTATCGAAATGAAATCATTGAAAAGGCCAACCAGACTCTAAGACCCGAAGTGGCGCCACTTCTAATGGCGGTAGGCAAGCCTGCGCTTTCGACGATTAAAGATGAAGAGTTTGCCAATTTATCGCTGTCTGATTTGGCTATTGAGCTCGAGTGTCGTCATCGCGATTGGTACAAGTTTGCGGAAGATGCCCTGCAGGGAACCTCTATTTCTGTTGAGCGCTGGGTGGAAATCTCCTCGCTGCTGCTCAGCAAATCAGATCCTAATCTCTCCTCTCGGGAGCAAGCTGAGTTAGTGGAAAAAGGCATCATTAAACTCCAGATTACCTTTGGAGGGGCGTAATGGTGTTCTATTTAGCACTTTCACTGACCAGTCATCGCAGAGGCCGGTTTCTACGCTCTCTTATTGATGCAGAGCCAACTGCTGAAACATTGCCACATCAGGGCTGCGTACTGATGTTGGGCAAGGATTACCAGCAGCTTGAAGTTCAGGACAAGAAAAAGTGGCGTGATTGGGCACTACAATCCGGTCGTACATTAATGCTTCTGCCACCTTACAGCTCGGGACTGGTTGATGAGGATATCGATTGGCAGATTGGCTTCAGCGAGGCGGTGTCTTCTGTTGATGCACCGCTGGTGCGGCTATTAGAGTCAGAGGTAACCCAGCAGATCGCAGGTAGACAAGGTGTTAGTGAGCGTTCACAGGGGCATCTTTGGGGAGCTTCTGCGGCGAATACTCGTTACCTAAAACATCATGCTGCCTCGGGAGTGTTTGCGGTTACTTGTTTGCCATTATGGTCAATCTCATTAATCGATGAAGCTGAGCTAGTGCGGGAATGGTTTGCGTTTTTTGACCGATTAGCGGGAACACCAGATGTTATTGAAACTGAAGCCGACAATGAACCAACTCAGTTAGTAGCGATCGATTACTCAATCATGGCCTGTATTTACGCGTGGCAGGTAACCTCGGCGAGTGAGCTGAATGCCTATCTGTCTAAACAAGCATTTCCCGTTTTTCAGTTTAGTCCTGACGAAGTTGAAACTGGATTCTCTCGATTATCATCGGTTGGGTATGTAAATGAGGATGGGTTAACCATTGAGGGCATGCAAACACTCAAAGACAGTGCTTACTGGCTTTATGCAGATCAGCTTAAGGATGCAACACGATGAGAAAACAAAACCTAGCACAGTCTCTGGCGGTTGAATCACAAATACGCTTACCGGGAAGTGCCGGGCGATTGTTGCAGCAAATTAGAGATGTTCTTGCGGTTGCGCCGTTGTTTAAAAGTGCGGGGCTCGTCAAACGCGTAGAGCGGCCCAAGGTCATTGATTTAACGGTATCAGGTATCGCCACGCATTCTTGTATTAAAAATGCATTAGGGGGCTATATATATGCTTCAGGTGCTGTACGGGTCGATATGTGTATCGAGCAAAATCAAGTCGGTACTGGCAGCAATGATTCAGTGTCAGAGTTAGATGATATTGACTTTGAAGCGCAGCGAAAGCGCCTAGATTTGGTGGAAATTCGTCAGGCCTATCAGCTTGTTGAGAGACTGTTGCAACAAGGAAACCCAAGCCAACTGATTTTAATGGATACGCCATTGTTCCTTGATAGGGCAATGATTCCATTGGACCGCAATGCAAAGCATGTAGAAGAGTTTCAGCGCACTAAGAGTGTTATTTCGCAGTTTTGGTCGAACTATAGAGAGCAACTGTTTCCTTGGAGCCCTCACGGACCTGTCTTGGCGAGTATTGTCGCAGAAAGATTTAGCGCCATCGTCAGTATTGCAAAGCAAGACTTGCGAACGGAAGAAGGCCGCAAGCACCTGCTTACGACTGATGAACTTGACGAGCGAAACCTCGATAAACTCACTGATTTAGAATCCCGACTGGCCGGTATTGGCGACAAGCGCTTTATTCACGGCATTTTGGGTGCGTTTACCCGAACTATGGCATTTAGAATGACCGAAAATCGGTCAAGAATGGAGCCTGCAGAAGCGGTTGATGCTGGTGTGATTGGCTTTCATTACCGCGGTGGACATAGCGGTCAAATCCAAATGGTCCAATTGGCTGGTGAGGCACAAGATTGGGATACCAAAAAACTTGATGCGGTCGCGTGGAAATTGATGTCTTTAGATATTCAAGGTCAAAGCAAGTTAAAGCCTTTGCCCCAACTTTTAGCAATGCAGCAATTGAAAATGTTAGACCAGTTTGCAATGTATTATCGCCAGGGGTTAAGCGATTCAATTAAGAATAACGACGTAGAAGATACCTGGTTATCTGGCTTAGACGAGGAATAAAAATGAAACACAGTGTACTGGGTAAATTGGTTGGTAATACCGGCGATGCAAACAAACTCACTATGGTGGTAGAAAACTCTTTTTCTGTTCGAAGAGGTGAATTTGTTCGAATTATGCACCAAGAGCGAAGAGATGAATCGGATGTCGCTGTATTGGGGAGAGTAAACAAAATTCACCGTTCTAATATGCTGTTTAACTCTGGCTTTGGAGATAGTGTTACCGAATTAGAGCTACTTCCTGGTGCCAATATGACCGGTGAGAACATGCATGCGACGATTGAACTAGTTGGCTACCGAGATCCGGCAACTAACCAAATTAAAATTCCTCGTCGTCCTCTGGACCCCGGAGCAAAAGTTGAAACCGTAGATTTTAAATTCTTAAGTAAGTTCTACGAATTTAAGGAAGACAGTAGCCTTCATTTGGGTAACTTGGTTGGCTACGAAAGAGGCGAGAATACGGTACCTGTTTACCTTGATGTCAACAAGTTGGTGACAGAACACATGGCCATTCTAGCGATGACTGGCTCTGGTAAGTCGTACACAGTTGGACGAATTATCGAGCGCTTGGTCGCCTTTAATAACGGTACCGTTGTGGTGTTTGATCCCCATGGTGAATATGGTCGAGCCTTATCAAAAGGGGAGCTGCAGTTTAGTGATGGCTTTGAGTCAGTTGAAGACAATCGCGATCAAACAGCTCTTCCTGAAATTAAATCGATGTTCGAAAAGCTACAAGTTGCTGGTGCAGGTATTCAGGTATATACGCCACAAGATGATGCATTTAATCACAAGTACGCTGGTAAGAATCATCCGTTGGCATTGCAGTTTGACAATTTTGAAATGGATGATATTTCCGAAATTCTACCAGGGCTTACAGAGCCACAACAACGTGTGCTAGATGTGGCGATTCGTTATTGGCGTAACGTTGATAAAAGTACTCCGCGTGATATTAACCGCTTGCGTTATTTTTTAGGTGACGGCATTGAGGAACTCCGTGATTGGGATGATTTGTCTGAAGCAGAAGCCAAAGCACTCAATGGACGAAGTGCCGCCGTCGCTTCGATGAAGCTCAGTCGTGTGCTAAATGAAGCCAAGAGTTTTTATTCAGCTGCGATGAAGGAGCCAACTGATATTTATCAAATGGTTGGTCGCGCCTCTAACCGTAAAGGTCGATTGGTCGTGGTGGATTTGCAGGGGCTAAGTGATACGGCTAAACAGGTGGTTTGTGGCCTGCTGTCGAGTGAAATCCTTAGTGCGGCATCAAGTAAAACAGATAAGACCCGTCCATGCTTTTTGGTTTACGAAGAAGGACATAACTTTGCTCCTGCTGGTGGGAACGCTGTTAGTCACCGCATAATCAAAAAGATTGCCGGTGAAGGTCGTAAATTTGGCGTGGGTTTTGGGATCGTTAGTCAGCGCCCATCGAAACTCGATGCCGATGTGACATCTCAGTGTAATACGCTAATTACCATGCGATTAAAGAACCCTGATGACCAACGTTTTATTGCTAAGGCGTCTGACATGGTGAGTAAGGCTGATTTAGATGAGTTGTCGAGTCTTTCAACGGGTGAGGCGCTGGTTTGCGGTCGTTCGATTCCAGCTCCTCTGTTAGTTAAAGTAGGGACCAAAGCACTCATACACGGCGGTGAATCCCCGGATGTACTCAGCGTTTGGGAGCGTTTTGATGGCTGATACGGTAACACGGATCAAGCAGGAACTGAGCCAAAACGCTTTTATCGATAAAACCTTTCCAATGCTTACTGGCTGGGGGGTGAAAGATGAAGATGTATTGATTCACAGCTTAGGGTGCAGCGTTTGGAATACGCTAGGGCATCAGCTTGGTTTTATGGCCGTTGTTGAGGCACCCGCACCGTCAGGTGCGGGGAATGATATTCGCTCAGACTCTGTATGGTTCTCTTACACGACCAGAACCCCAGAAGTCGTTGTTGAGTTTGAGCGTTATGATGGGTCGAAATCTGACAAGGCAAAGTTGACATCCAAACTTATGAACCTGTTAGAGGCTTATCATCGCTGGAACAAAAAGCCTTCACTGCTTGTTCTCTCTTTTTGGAGTAAAGACGTGGTTTCTGCGCCAGATATACGAGAGTTAAACCAATTGGCTAACTATGGGGCGACTAACAGTAAAGGTGTATTTATTCCTGGTATTGACGGTGCTCAACTCTTGATTAATCGCTTTTTTTTCGAAGACACCGTAAGCCAAAAGCTGTTTCTACAATCTGTTAGTTTTTGGGAGGCATAATGAATCAAGTAGCTGGACTATTTTTGCCCAAAGCGAACAAACAGCTTGGTGATAAATACTATTTACTAGAGTGCCTAGGGGACGGGACCCACGGGTGGGTCTATCGAGCTGAGCGATTATCTGATGGTCAAACGGTAGCGATAAAGATTCCAAAGCAAAATTCGCAACCTGACCGTGTATTAGCTGAAGGTAAAGAGTTAATAGGTTTAGAGCCTCACCCAAATGTGATTCAAGTGTACGAAATGGGGCGGATTCCCTCAGAGAAACACTTGTATGTTATTGAGATGGAGTACTTTCCTAGTGAAACGTTAGCTCAAAAGCTAGAAAATCGAGAGTTTCACTTAAATCGTCCAGAAAAAGCTTTCCCTGGCAACGAATATGAGTGTGTAGCGGTTAACTCACCGAAATACTACTTTAATGTTTTTGAACAGGTACTTGACGCTATTGGGTACCTTTCCAACTTAGTTCCTCCAATCTCACATGGTGACATTAAGCCGCACAATATACTTATTGGGCAGAATGATCTTGTTAAGCTAACAGACTTTGGCAGCTCAGCATTACCTTTAGAGTTCTATGTTCGAACACGTGAAAATGGCGGAACGGTACTTTATTCGGCACCAGAGTTTTGTGATTGTGGTTCTCGTAAAGGAACGACAGAAGAGCTGCTCTATGGGGATATTTATAGTTTAGGGGTACTGTTGTATCAGCTGATGACTGGCCGCTTGCCTCATGACACACAGATAGAAGTAAGAAGCCACGCACCTTTTGCAAAACCGAGTGAGATTAACTCTGGCGTATGTCCTGAACTAGAAGCTGTGATCTTGAAATGTTTGAACAAGCATCCACAAGATCGTTATGGTTCTATCCAAGCATTGAAAGCAGCTTTTCAAGCTTCAAAGCAAAGACAGCTTGTCTTTACTGCACCTAAAAATACGATTAAATCGATAAGTACGCCAAGGAAAGACTGGTCAAGCGAGGTCACTCAGGCACTTGAAGATACAGACTATAAAGCTGCTGCAAAGACAGCTCAGTTAGAGTATCAACGTAGCAAAAATCACTATGCATTATTTCTTCAATGCCACGCTCTTTATCGAGATGAGCGTTGGAATGAGCTGGAGCAAGTGATTAATGACAATCACGCCTTGTTTATGGATGCGAATGCTGGCGACAGTGATATAGCATCTGCGCGTGTCGTTGGCATCAAAGCTATGTTGAAATGGCGAAACATCGATTTAGCTAAGGAGCTTCTCGATGTGGCGAGAGTGAATGATCCAAATAATTTTGATGTGTCTTTGTGCTACGCGTCCTTACTTGGGTTAAATGCAAAATATGAAGAAGCCAAAGTTGAATTGGAGAAACTGAATAAGGTTTATCCAATGCAAAAGAAAATACTCACTCGTTTACTGCAAGTATGTGAACAGCTAAGAGACTACAATACGTCTGCTGGGTACTTGAGGGCCTTACTGAGGTTAGTGAAGTCGGATGAAAAACTACATCAGAAACGACAGCAGTATGAGCGTCTTGGTGTTTGGTGAGTCATTAATTGCTCGTTTACGGTTGCAAAGGGGCTGCCATAGGCAGCCCCTACTATATGATCTACAGCTAGCTTGCTGCGTATTGTGTAATCCGGAGGGATATGGGCGCAGCGAGCCTGGTTATCGTTTATGCAGCCCACAGTCACCAATTAGTCATTGGATAATGACAAGCTCTCTTTTTTAGAGAAACACTTATACGAATTATGTCGTATCACTCAAAAAAAACTCTCGATTGGGACATAATGTCCATTCTTTCCATAAAGAAAGCACTTCTTAAAATATTCAAAATGAAAACGTTGAGTTGTAGGTGACAGTTGGCTAGATATTGCGGTGATAGAAATTCGTTCCAATTAATCTTAAATGTTTCAGAGTTCAAAGAGGCTTGCCTTATTCAGGAAGGCTCTTTGTTTACTAATCATGCTGTTTGGACAGCTTCGACCTGTGAAGAGTTAATTCATCATTTCGTAAACAATTTAGATGAGGGAAAGGGTGACTTTTATGAAAAGCTTGAGGTTCAGCTTACAAACACTTCAGCGGAAGCGAAAGTCCTAGCATCTGAAATGCTTTGGCTAATGTTTTTATGCCCAAGCAATATGGGGCCGACCTCCAAGCGTATGAACATTGAAAGAGTGTTTTCTTGGAGTGGATTTGAAATTGATACTGCTTCAAGAGAAAAGTATCTTTCTGACCTGGCATTGACGGGTATTGGAAGTGCTGGGACTGCCTATAACACTGGCCGTTGGCGTGAGCTTGTATATGTGATTCGACTAGTTGAGTCACTACTAAAGTTGTCAAAACTAGAAAGAGCCTCTCTTCTTAGTGACCCAATGGAACTCCCCTCATGGCTGGAGGCTATTCCAGAGAATGGCTCAAGGCAGTTTCGACATATGCTTTTGTATCTTTTATTCCCCGAAACGCAAGAACGGATTTTCGGAAATACCGATAGAAGAACGATCTTGACGACACTAACTGATATGACACGTGCTCAATACAATCGAACTGATACAAAAGATATTGATTCGCGCCTACTGGAGCTACGGCAGTCTCTTGAAGCTGAGTTTGGCACTCAAGAGCTTGATTACTACGTGGAACCATTGAGTTCAAAATGGCGTCAACGTGATGATACATATCCCAATGAAATACATGACCCAGGGCTGGATTATAAAGTGAAAGATAGTAAGAAAAATCACGCGCTAAATACAATCCTCTATGGTCCGCCAGGGACAGGTAAAACCTATAGCACCATTAATCGAGCGTTAGATATAGTCGATCCAGACTTCTACGGCAAAAACAAAGATGACCGAATTGCAATTAAGAAGCGGTTCGATGAGTTGCTTAATACAAATCGCATTGGCTTTGTCACGTTTCACCAAAGCTTTAGCTATGAAGATTTTGTGGAAGGCCTAAAGGCGTCGACTGAGAATAATCAGGTAAATTACGATATTGAAGATGGCATTTTCAAGCGACTATGTGAGTCCTCCAGAGCTAAAGTTACGAACAAGGCTGTTCAAGATTATGTCGATATCAGTGGGCGTAAAATATGGAAAATGTCGTTAGGTGATATAGCAGGTGATGATGCTTTCATCTATCAACAATGCATCGACAATGGCTATGTTCTATTGGGTTATGGCTTCGATATCGACTTTTCCGATGCGCATAATCGAAAGCAAGTAGCGCAAACTTATCGCAATAATCAAATCGAGATTGAAAACGAGAGCAATAGCTATCAGGTAACGTCGGTCAACAAGTTTAAAAATGAGATGAGTATTGGCGATTTGATAGTTATCTCTGACGGTAATCGTAAGTTTCGTGCAATTGCAGAAATCACGAGTGAATACTATTTTGATGGTTCATTGGTTGTTGATGCGGGTTACTCACAAGTTAGAAAAGTCATTTGGCACAGAGTATATGAACCTTCATTGCCGGTTGATGAACTGTTTAAAAAGAACTTGTCTCAGATGACACTGTATCGATTGTATGACTCAACGATTGATACGGATAAGCTTCGATTAATCATGCAAGGCCGTGATGATTCGGCTTGCATAGCGCCGGGAAGAACGGTTGGAAAGTATTACATCGAGTCTATCAGCGATGAGCTGATAGTTTTTCGTAAACCCAATGGTTCTGAACTTCCAATGCCAAAAGTGATCGTTGATGAACTGTGTCAACTCGTCCGAAGTGAAGATATTTCTGTAGAGGATATAAAGCAAAAAAGGGTGTTTGATAAGGTTGACACCTCGTTAGAGCGGTATCTTGTAAATGGCTACCCGAATGTTCTCGCACCATTGGTCGAAGATATCCTCAAGAAAGGTATATCGTTTACGAATCAAGCGTCGACTGATAAACGCGTACTGATCATTGATGAAATTAACCGAGGAAATATTTCTAACATCTTCGGTGAGTTGATTACTTTGATTGAACCAAGTAAGAGAGAAGGGGGAGAAGAGGCGCTTTCAGTCAAGCTTCCATATTCAAAAGAGCCTTTTTCTGTTCCCGCTAACCTTCACATCATCGGCACAATGAATACGGCTGATAAATCGCTAGCACAGCTCGACATAGCGTTACGCCGTCGCTTTAAGTTCGAAGAGATGATGACCAACTATGAGCTGCTTTCGGAGATCCCATTAATCGAAGGTGTAAATATTGAGCGAATGGTTAGGATTATTAACAAGCGCATTGAATTACTTTATGACCGAGAGCACACCATTGGGCATAGTTTCTTTTTGCCATTAAAGGAGTCTCCCTCAATTGAAAAACTTGCGGAGATTTTTAATTTGGAGATTCTTCCTCTTTTAGAAGAGTATTTCTTTGAAGACTGGCATCGTGTAGCGATGACTTTGGGTGACCATCTCAAAACGGATGATGACTTGAGGTTTATTGTCGAGCAATTTGATATCGATGAAATTACTCAGTTGATGGGGGATGAGTGGGAGCCTAGCGGTGTCCGGGCTTATGTTCGGAACAATCAAGCGTTGATGAGCCCTGATGCTTATATTGGAATTTACTCTTAATGCGACATCGAGAACCTATCTCAGTAGTTACCATTAGAGAGTATGGTTTATTGGTAAATGGGGGCAATGAATCTAGCATTGATTGCCACTCTATTCCGAGAAAAGCCTTTGAATGGTTATTGGTCAATGGTCGGGGTAACAACCAAGAGTCAGTCGATCTTATTAAGGTCAAAAAGTACGGTAGTTCAATTGCACTTCAAGTCATCAACTATGTTGGCCTTCTAGAGACGCCATGTGGAACCCGAGTTGAAATTTTACCCAAAATCATGGAAGAGGGAGATGTTGATGGGTTGAAAAGTGTGCTATTGAAAATGCTTTCGACAGTTCAAAAGCTTAAATTGCATAGCTTTGAAAATTCCAATCTTCAGACACTAGACCGTCCATTATTTGAAATTCTTATTGGCTACTTCTTGCAGGAGGTCGCCAACCTGATTAAGAAGGGGATTCGCAATCAATACACTAGAGTCCATGATCGTAAACCATACTTAAAGGGGCAATTACAAACTTCAAAGCAAATTAATCAACGGCCGGGTAGTTTGAACCATTTCTACGTTGCCTACGATGAGTTCTTATCTGATCGTGCAGAAAATAGGTTGATACGTTCTGCATTAACTCAGGTAATGAAGTGGTCGAAAAATAGTGACAACCTGCGTTTAGGAAGTGAGTTGCAATTTGCTCTCAATGAGATCCCCCTTTCACAACATCATAGTTTTGATTTTAGGAAGTGGTCAAATGACCGCTCTCTTATTCACTATCGGCCCCTTAAGCCCTGGTGTGAGCTAATTCTTTGCTACCAATCCCCAATTTCTTTGTCAGGGAAAAGTAACGGCATATCGATGCTTTTCCCAATGGAGACTCTTTTTGAGTGTTATGTGGCAACTATGTTAGGAAAATCTCTTCCCAATGATTTGGCATTGAAGTGCCAAGCTAGTAGTTCCTCACTAGTCACTCACACACCAATGTATGGAAGGGAGCAAGACTGGTTTAGACTCAAACCTGATATTGTGGTAAGCGAAAGGTGTTCCAAAAAGCCTTTGTATATTGCTGATACCAAATGGAAGCGCATAAACGAGAAGCATGCGAGCGCGCGGAAAAAATACAAAATTTGTCAATCTGACATGTATCAGATGTTTGCTTATGGACATAAGTACCTCCAAGGAACCGGAACGGTTTATCTTATCTATCCGGCGCATGAGGACTTTAAAGATGCTCTTCCCGCTTTTTATTGTGACGAGGAATTAACGATTAGAGCATTGCCCTATGACCTATTTACTGACGAGTGTGAGTTGATCCTTTGAATATGAAACGTATTCTTGTCGAGTCTTTAAGCGGCTAATTAAAACCATAATAGATATATATCACCTCCCCGAAGCAACTAATGTCGAGGTGATTTATGCAAAAACAACCTGTTAAGTTGATTAGGTTGAAAGAGGTGATGGCAGTAACGGGGCTTTCTCGCTCAAGCATTTACAACTATATCAACGACAAACGTTTTCCAGGGCAAGTGTCCCTTGGTTGTCGGTCCGTTGCGTGGGTCGAAAGTGAAATCCACGATTGGCTTGAGCAACGTATTGCTGATAGGCGCCATTAAACAAAAAAGAGAGGGAGCCGCGGCTCCCTCTCTTTTTTTGCGTCTAGATGACTTTGAGCTTTGGAATCGCAGACACAGAGAGCGAGCCTGTTGAGGCTTTCTCAATATGCTCGCTCCACCAGCACATCATAGGGCGTCGACGTTCCAGATAATCAGTGCGGTTGTAGGCTGCTCGAACCTGGTTATCGTCTACGTGGGCAAGTGCCGCTTCAACGAGGTCAGTATCATAACCTTGCTCATTTAGCGTGGTGCTAGCCAGCGAGCGTAAGCCGTGGCTGACGAGTCTTCCCGCAAAACCCATACGTTTCAACGCCATATTTGCCGTTTGGCTGTTGCAGGGTTTGTTTGGGTCACGATCTGACGGGAAGATATATTCCCGATGACCACTCAAAGGCTTAATCACTTCAAGGAGAGTAAGCGCTTGCTCCGCCAGTGGAATACGGTGTTCACGGCGTTTCTTCATTCGTTCTGCGGGTATCGTCCAAACTTCATTTTCGAAGTCGATTTCATCCCAACGTGCACCGGAAGCTTCAGCAGGTCGTGTCATGGTGTGTAGCTGCCATTCGATCAAACAGCGTGTTGTGCGTTTGATGCTGGCGTTGGCAATAGCGGCCATGAGCTCTGGCAATTCGGCAGGTTCAAGCGCAGCCATGTTCTGTTTGCTGGGCTTTTTGAACGCAGCACTTATGCCTGTTAGCGGGTTCGCATGGACCAAGCCACAGTTAACGGCATAGTTCATCATCTCGTTCAGGCGCTGCACAATGCGCTTTAAGGTTTCAAGGCTACCTGAGGCTTCTACCGGCCTTAATATCTCAATAACAAGCGGGGCAGTGAGTTTGGTTATGGGTACACTGCCAAGTCTTGGAAAAACGTGTTTCTCCAATGAACGCCAAATGTCTTCGGCATAGCCTTCGGTGACCTGGTGCTGTTTAAGCTCAAACCATTGACGGCTAATATTTTCAACCGTGTGTTCGGTCAGGGCCACTTCTTTGGTTTGCAGATCGTCGCGGTGTACCTTTGGGTCAATGTCTTGTGCGAGTAGTCCTTGGGCTTCAATAACCGCTTTGCGTGCGTGAGAGAGGGAAACAGAGGGGTAAGCGCCAAGGCTTAAGTTGGTGCGTTTGCTGAAATAGGGGCGTTTGTAGTTGAAAAGCCAGAGCTTTGAGCCTGAAGGCTTTATCCTGAGCCGCAGTCCATCCCCATCAAAGAGCAGATACTCTTTGTCTCTGGGTTTGGCGGCCTTAATTTCCTTATCCGTCAGTTTGGTAGTGACCTTTGCCATAATGGGTACACCTCGCTTGCTTCCTTTTTGCCAGTGTACACCTCAGTGTACCCAAAAATCAAAGCAACAGTTGGACGTTCATGGACCTAAATGGATTGTAAGTTATTGATTTTTATATTTCATAGGCAAGAAAAAAGACGTCCGTGGACGTCTTTAAATCGCGATTTGGTGGAGCTGGCGGGAGTTGAACCCGCGTCCAAAATCACTCTAACCAATGGCGCTACATGCTTAGTTTGTCTTTATTCTCGTCAGAACGCTGCGGACAAACACGCCACGTTAAGACATACCTGAATTAGATTTAACGCTTCAGCTCCCAGGTCAAAGCATCCACGCGATCTCGTTTGGGTTTGACTACCCTTGGTCCCCGTCCTACGAGCTAAGGCTAGGGAGGATAGGCTCTAAGCAGGTTATTAAGCTGCTAGTGCGTAGTTTTCGTCGTTTGCGACTATTTTTTTGCGGCTTTTTAAAGAGGCCAACCGCACCTCTGCATGCTCCACAGGCCTTCATGATCCTGTCGAATCCTGAATCAGCCCCAAAGAGGTGTTCCATACTAGCAGAAAATTCTGCCGGGTCAATGACTACCGCGAACTATGCTTCATAATTCGTGCCTTATCGCGCTGCCAGTCGCGGTCTTTGGCGTCAGCACGTTTGTCGTGAAGTTTCTTACCTTTCGCGGTCCCTAATTTCAGTTTAACCCATGAACCCTTCCAGTACAGGGAAAGTGCGACGATGGTTTCACCTTCGCGGTTCACGGCACCGGTAATTTTGTCGAGTTCACGGCGGTTTAACAGCAACTTACGCACGCGGCCCGGGTCGGCAACCACGTGTGTTGAGGCGGCATTGAGCGGCGTGATAGTCATGCCGGAGACAAACGCCTCGCCATTCCGTAAAAACACGTAACTTTCTGAAATATTTGCTTTACCTGCGCGCAGGGACTTCACTTCCCAACCCTGGAGCGAAATGCCGGCTTCATATTCTTCATGAATCGAGAATTCATGGCGGGCAGACTTATTCAGCGCAATGGTATTGCTGCCCGGCTTGTTTGGTTTTTTCTTTGCCATAGCTCGTTATTATACGTATTCAAGGTGTTAGGGGGAACGATTTTCCCAATGACTGTGCCAGGGTGCTCACGCGGCGACGGAATCTTTGGCAGATCGCGGACTAATGGTATCATTAGCGGCGATATAGGGTTAAGGAGAAACTATGCCTCAAATCAGTCGCTCTGCACTGGTCCCGTTCAGTGCCAAGCAAATGTTTGACCTGGTGAACGATGTTGAGTCTTATCCTGCATTTTTGCCAGGATGCTGTGGCACCAAAATTCTGGAAAGCTCTACTGAACATATGATGGCGTCGGTGGACGTTTCCAAGGCCGGGATTAAAAAAACCTTCGTGACTCGCAACACACTGGAAGGTATTCATCTAATCAGCATGCAGCTGGTGGAAGGTCCGTTCCGCAGGTTAGTGGGTGGCTGGCACTTCACCGAGCTGGATACCGATGCCTGTAAGGTGGAGCTGAAGCTGGATTTTGAGTTCACCAACGCTTTGGTGGAAGCGGTCTTTGGCAAAGTTTTCCATGAACTGACCAATAACATGGTTAATGCTTTTACCCAACGTGCACGGGAAGTTTATGACCTCTGAACAGAACAATCTGATCCATGTCGAAGTCGTGTATGCGCTGCCGAACACCCAGCGGGTGATCAAGTTGGCGATTACTGCAGACACGCCGGTGCAGGAAATCATCGAGCGCTCGGGTGTGCTGGAGATGTACCCGGAGATCGTTCTGAAGAAAAACAAAGTCGGGGTGTTCAGTCGTCCGGTGAAACTGGATGCCACAGTACACGACGGCGATCGCATCGAAATTTATCGTCCGCTCCTGGCTGATCCGAAAGATATCCGTCGTAAGCGAGCCGAGCAGGCCAAGCTGGAAGCACTGGCTGCCAAGAAAGCTCAGAAAGATGCTTCAACGAACAGCGATGCTGATGATGCAGAAAATGACGACACAGCATCCTGAGCAATTTAACGCGCGATGAAAATGTTGAAACTAAAAAGCTCGCCTTGGCGAGCTTTTTAGTTTGTGTCTTATGAGATTGACTTGAGAAAGCAAAGCGTAAACCTAATTCAACGGTTTGTTAAAGTTTGTCCCGGTCTGGTAGTCACCACTCATGCTGATCAATTGTCGGTTCGCATCGAACTTGAGGATCAGGTTTTTCTGTTCCGGATCGTGATGGCCCGGTTTGTGGTAGAACACGTAGTACCAGGTGTTCGGGTATTCCGGCTCAACCAGCATCGGGGAGCCCAGTACATAGCGGACCTGTTCCTGGTTCATGCCGTATCTCAGGTTGTCGATACCCTTTTCATCCAGGTAGTTACCCTGATTGATGTCGATTCGGTAGACCAAGCGTTCAACCAAAGAGCAGCCGCCCAGCAGGCTGACACTCAACGCCAGCGCGGCAAAAGTTTTCCAGTTCATAGCATCCCGGCAAAAAATTCAGTTCTGCTTGTGATGATAAGCAAGTTACAGACAAAGTGAAAGCACCATAAAAAAACTCACCTAATCCATGGGAGTAGGTGAGGGATGAGACGCACAAAATGTCTGAAAGTTGCATCTGAAAAAGCAATGAATTCGTTTTTCGCGAGCCAGGTCAGGCCGCGACCAGTAATTCCTTCGCGTTCGCAAGCGTACGCTCAGTGATTTCGCTGCCGCCCAGCAGTCTTGCCAGTTCGCTGATCCGGGAATTTTCATCCAGCGGTTTCATGTTGGTTTCGGTCTGGCCTTTACTGGTCTTCTTGGCGACAAACATCTGTTGGTGGCCGCAACCAGCGACCTGAGGCAGGTGGGTCACACAGATTACTTGTGTCGAATCGCCCAGGGTTCGCAGCATACGGCCAACAATCGCTGCTGTCGGGCCGCTGATCCCCACATCAACTTCATCGAAAATCAGGCTCGGTGTTTCCACTTTCTGGGCTGTAATGACCTGAATTGCCAATGAAATCCGCGACAGTTCACCACCAGAGGCCACTTTACCCAGCGGCTGCAACGGCTGACCCGGGTTGGTTGAAACCATAAAGGTGATGGTGTCAAAGCCCAATGGCGTCAGCATGCGCTCCGGATCGCTGTGAATGTCGATCTGGAACACGGCTTTTTCCATGCTCAGCTCGTGCATGCTGTGTGAAATCTTTTTGTTCAGTTCCTTGGCGTAACGCTGGCGGCTCTTGCTCAGCTTTTCGGCACTGTCCAGAAACGCCAGTCGTTTGGCTTCAACGGCATCGGCCAGCGCATCCAGTTTTTCATCACTGCCGTCCAGGTTGTCCAGTTCGGCCAGCAAATCCTGATGTTTCTGCCACAGCTCCGCGGGCATCACATAATGTTTGCGCGCCAACGACATAATTTTTGCCAGCCGCTCTTCCAGATAGACCAGACGTTGCGGGTCCATATCCAGATGATCCAGATATCCGCGCAGTTCCTGGCTGGCTTCTTGCACCTGAATGATGGCTTCTTCCAGCATCGGGGCAATGGTGCTCAGCTGGCTGTCCATTTCACCCAGATCAATCACCTGCTGGCTGGCTTGTTGCAGAAGCTGCAGGGCGTTCACTTCTTCCCCTTCATACAGCAGGGTCAGGGCATGCTGGCTGGTCAGTGCCAGATCGCCTGAGTTCGACAAGCGTTTATGTTCTTCTTCGATCTGCGCGAATTCTTCTTCGCCCAGAGCCAGGTCGTTCAGTTCTTTGACCTGATATTGGATCAGTTGTTTCTGTGCTTCGTTGTCGGCACGGCTCTGGCTCAGTCGGTTGAGCTCATTCTTTGCCTGGCGCCAGGCCTGATAGTCACTGCGGACTTTTTCCATCAGGGGATGGTGACCGGCATAGTTATCCAGCATCTCCTGCTGGTGTTCAGGACGCATCAGCATCTGGTGCGCATGCTGACCATGAATGTTGATCAGAAGCTGGCCCAGCGCTTTTTGCTGGGAAGCCGGAACCGGGCTGCCATTAATAAAACCGCGGGAACGGCCTTCTTTGGTGATCACACGACGCAGAATGCATTCTTCGCCTTCCATCAGCTCATTATCTTCCAGCCAGCGGCGGGCTGCCTGATTATTGCGCAGGGAAAATGTGGCATGAATTTCGGCTTTTGCTTCACCGGGGCGGACCATGCTGGCTTCGGCGCGGTCGCCAAGACATAAGCCCAGTGCGTCAATGGCAATGGACTTCCCTGCACCGGTTTCACCTGTAATGGTTGTCATCCCAGGTTTCATCTCGAATTCGAGATCTTTGACAATAGCAAAATTAGAGATCGTCATATGAGCCAGCATGTGTGTTCACCTGTTTAAATCAACACCTGTTTATTTGCACAGTATATACTGTATTTACATACAGTAAAGTGCTGGATCAAAAATTTCCGTCTGATTTTGTGATACAGGGTAAGTTTCTGTCAGGCAATAAAAAAGCCAGCATCAGGCTGGCTTTGGCAGGGAGCGGTGATGGGCTCAAAACAGTTTGCTGGACCAGCCCAGCTTGCCGCGCAGGATGTTGTAGTAGCTGTAGCTTTTCGGGTGGATCAGCTGGAGCTGGTCCGGGCTCTGATAGATATGAATTTCATCGCCGGGATTGACGGGCAGTGAGACCTGACCGTCGCAACTGACTTCCAGGGTCCGGCCGTCATCCGGCACAATGAGTTTGATCCGGCGGTTGCCGTCGACCACCAGCGGGCGGCTCGACAGAGTATGCGGGAACATGGGGACCAGGGTAATCGCGTTCAGGCTCGGTGACAGAATCGGGCCGCCGCCGGACAGCGAGTAGGCGGTCGAGCCGGTTGGTGTGGCAATGATCAGACCGTCCGAACGCTGCGAGAAGGCAAAATGCTCGTCAATATAGACCTCAAACTCAATCATATGGGCGATTTTGTCCGGGTGCAGGACGGCTTCATTCAGCGCTGCATTCCGGCTTTTAATCTGGCCGTGGCGGTGGATTTCAGCTTCCAGCAGAAAGCGGTGTTCGATGACGAACTCACCGTCGAGGACTTTTTCCAGTTCCTGTTCGAAATTGTCCGGATCCAGATCAGTCAGAAAGCCCAGATTGCCGCGGTTGACGCCAATTACAGAGATATCAAAACGTGAGAGTACCCGTGCGGCGCCTAACATGTTACCGTCACCCCCGACGACAATGGCCAGGTTGGCGCGGTCGCCGATGGTGAGCAAATCGCACAGGGCGTCGGCCGGGACATCCAGATCATGGGCAAGCCGGTGATCAACCAGTACCTGGTAGCCTTTGGCGGTCAGCCAGTGGTACAGGCTGGTGTGTGTGTGAAGCGCATCAGGGTTTCTCGGTTTGCCAATCAGGGCAATGATTTCAAACGGGCGCGTCATGTCCTTGATCCAACGGGTAAGAATGGGGCCAGTATAGCCTCAGCAATGATGAATTGTCGCCCTTTGTCGTCGATCTCGGGTTGAATCGTTGAACTTCATCCCCATAATATGCCCATCACGTTTTAAGAGTGGTCGATTGGTCGCGTTTGTTCGGCGCATCGGCCATGCATTCACCTTTTTGAGCTTAGCGGAGTAGCGAAAGCATGAGCAAGAAAGACGAAGTGTTACAGGAAGAAGAACTGCAGCAGGAGCAAGTGGCTTCAGCAGAAGCTGAGCAGGTTGCAGATGAACTGTCTCCGGAAGCGATGGCACTGTCCCGTATCGAAGAACTGGAAGCGGCTCTGGCAGCCAGTGAAGCCAAAGTGAAAGACCAGCAGGACGCCGTGCTGCGTGCCCGTGCAGATGTTGAAAACATGCGTCGCCGCAGCGAGCAGGAAATTGACAAAGCGCGTAAATTTGCGCTGGAGAAATTTGCCGGTGAACTGCTGCCAGTGATCGACAATATGGAACGCGCACTGGAAGTGGCAGACAAAGAAGATGAAACCATCAAGCCAATGGTTGAAGGTGTCGAGCTGACTCTGAAAACGATGACAGACACGGTTGAGAAATTCGGCCTGAAAGCAATTAACCCGCTGGGTGAAGCTTTTAATCCTGAATTCCATCAGGCTATGTCAATGCAGGAAAGCGCGGAACATGCGCCGAATACGGTGATGATGGTCCTGCAGAAAGGTTATGAGCTGAACGGCCGTGTGGTTCGTCCGGCGATGGTGATGGTTTCCAAAGCTGCTCCGGGCAGCAATGTGGATACGCAAGCCTGATTGATCCATTCGGGGCGGAATGAATGAAAGCCCACTTCGGTGGGTTTTATTTTTTTAATTTTTTTTCGATCTGCCCCTTGAAAAGGTATCGGACGGCCTTATTTAGTAGTCATACGATACCGTAATAACAGAATCGCGGGCCATACGCCCCAAGCTCGTCACTGTTGCGAACAGGACGAAGCCAGTAAACCAACGAATTTCGGAGAGAGCCTGATGGGTAAAATCATTGGTATTGACTTGGGTACAACCAACTCATGTGTAGCTGTACTGGATGGTGATAAACCACGCGTGATTGAAAACGCAGAAGGTGATCGTACAACGCCTTCGATCATCGCCTATACACAAGATGGCGAGACACTGGTCGGTCAGCCTGCGAAACGTCAGGCGGTGACAAACCCTGAAAACACCCTGTTTGCAATCAAGCGTCTGATCGGTCGCCGCTTCGAAGATGAAGAAGTACAGCGCGACATCGAAATCATGCCTTTCAAAATTGTGAAAGCAGACAACGGCGACGCTTGGGTTGAAGCAAAAGGCCAGAAAATGGCAGCACCTCAGGTTTCCGCTGAAGTTCTGAAAAAAATGAAGAAAACAGCTGAAGATTACCTGGGCGAGACAGTAACGGGTGCAGTTATTACTGTTCCTGCGTACTTCAACGATGCACAGCGTCAGGCAACCAAAGATGCCGGCCGTATCGCGGGTCTGGAAGTTAAACGTATTATCAACGAACCGACTGCTGCTGCACTGGCTTACGGCCTGGACAAGCAAGGCGGTGACCGCACGATTGCGGTATACGACCTGGGTGGCGGTACTTTCGATATCTCTATCATTGAGATCGACGAAGTTGAAGGCGAGAAAACCTTTGAAGTTCTGGCAACCAACGGTGATACCCACCTGGGTGGTGAAGATTTCGATAACCGTCTGATCAACTACCTGGTTGACGAATTCAAGAAAGAGCAAGGCATCGACCTGCGTAAAGATCCGCTGGCGATGCAGCGTCTGAAAGAAGCCGCAGAGAAAGCGAAAATTGAGCTGTCTTCTGCACAACAGACTGACGTAAACCTGCCGTACATCACTGCAGATGCGACCGGTCCGAAACACATGAACATCAAAGTGACCCGTGCGAAACTGGAGTCACTGGTTGAAGATCTGGTTCAGCGTTCACTGGAGCCAATGAAAGTTGCTCTGGCTGATGCAGACCTGTCTGTCAGCGAAATTACCGACGTGATCCTGGTGGGCGGTCAGACCCGTATGCCAATGGTTCAGGCAAAAGTTGCTGAATTCTTCGGTAAAGAAGCGCGTAAAGACGTGAACCCGGACGAAGCTGTTGCTGTCGGTGCTGCGGTTCAGGGCGGCGTACTGGCTGGTGAAGTGAAAGACGTACTGCTGCTGGACGTGACGCCACTGTCTCTGGGTATCGAAACCATGGGCGGTGTGATGACCAAGCTGATCGAGAAGAACACCACTATCCCAACGAAAGCGGAGCAAGTGTTCTCGACGGCTGAAGACAACCAGAGTGCAGTAACCATTCACGTACTGCAGGGTGAGCGTAAACAAGCGAACTTCAACAAGTCTCTGGGTCAGTTCAACCTGGAAGGTATTCAGGCAGCGCCTCGTGGTATGCCTCAGATCGAAGTGATTTTCGACCTGGATGCGGACGGTATCCTGCACGTCTCAGCGAAAGACAAGAGCACAGGTAAAGAGCAGAAGATCACAATCCAGGCATCTGGTGGTCTGAGCGACGACGAAATCGAGAAAATGGTTCAGGAAGCAGAAGCGAACAAAGAAGCGGACAAGAAGTTCGAAGATTTAGTTTCTGCCCGTAACCAGGCTGACCAGCTGGTGCACGGCACTCGCAAGCAAATCGAAGAAGCTGGCGATGCACTGCCTGCGGACGAGAAAGAGAAGATCGAAGCCGCTGTTTCTGAGCTGGAAGCAGCCCGTAAAGGCGAAGACAAAGAAGCAATTGATGCCAAAGTACAGGCACTGATTGCAGCTTCTCAAAAGCTGATGGAAGTCGCCCAGCAGCAGGCACAGGCTCAACAGGCTGACGCTGGTGAGCAGTCTCAGTCGAAAGATGACGATGTTGTCGATGCTGAGTTCGAAGAAGTTAAAGACGATAAAAAATAAGAGTGTGATTTCATAATCTTATTTGGGCGCGGGCGTTTAGAGGGAACTCTTACGCCCGCAGCTGTATCAAGGCAGGTGACAGTTTAATATGTCAAAACGTGATTTTTACGAAGTGTTAGGCGTAGGCCGTGACGCCAGTGAGCGTGACATCAAAAAGGCCTACAAACGTCTGGCAATGAAATTCCACCCGGACCGTAACCCGGGTGACGAGAGCGCGGCGGACAAATTCAAAGAAGTGAAGACCGCTTATGAAATTCTGACCGATCCGCAGAAGAAAGCGGCCTACGATCAGTACGGCCACGCTGCCTTTGAACAAGGTGGTATGGGCGGTGGCGGCGGCTTTGGCGGCGGTGCAGATTTCAGCGACATTTTCGGTGATGTTTTCGGTGATATCTTCGGTGGCGGCGGTCGTCGTGGCGGCCAGCCGCGTGCACAGCGCGGGGCGGATTTGCGCTATAACATGGAGTTGACCCTGGAAGAAGCTGTTCGCGGCTGCACCAAGGAAATTCGTGTTCCGACGCTCGTCAACTGTGATACTTGTGAGGGTTCTGGTGCCAAGAAAGGCTCTTCACCGACGACATGCGGTACCTGTCATGGTTCCGGTCAGGTCCAGATGCGTCAGGGTTTCTTTGCCGTTCAGCAGACCTGTCCGCACTGTCATGGCCGTGGTCAGATCATCACCGATCCATGTGGTAAGTGTCATGGTCAGGGCCGAGTTCAGGAAACCAAGACGCTGTCTGTGAAAATTCCTGCCGGTGTGGACACGGGTGACCGTATCCGTCTGACGGGTGAGGGTGAAGCCGGAGAATTCGGCGCTCCGGCCGGTGATCTGTATGTTCAGGTCCATGTACAGAAACATGCGATTTTTGAACGTGACGGTAACAACCTGTACTGCGAAGTTCCGGTCAGCTTTACGATGGCTGCACTGGGGGGCGAAGTGGAAGTACCGACCCTGGACGGTCGTGTCAGCCTGAAAGTACCGTCTGAAACTCAGACCGGCCGTATGTTCCGGATGCGCGGAAAAGGCGTGAAGTCTGTCCGTGGCGGAGCTGTGGGTGATTTGATCTGTAAACTGGTGGTTGAGACTCCTGTGAATCTGAGCTCCCGCCAGAAAGAACTGCTGCAGGAATTTGAAAAAACCCTGACTGGCTCTGATGCAAAGAAGCATAAGCCACGTTCCGAAGGTTTCTTCGATGGTGTGAAAAAGTTCTTTGATGATCTGACCGGTTAAATTTCCGGTTTGATGTGCTACCAAAGGCCGACGTGATGTCGGCCTTTTTTATGGCTTCTGTCCTGCAGCGCTTTACCAGCACTCTGGCGGAAACGTGGTGCCATTCGGCTCTATACCCAGACTCTGACAACTGGAAATCTCTCTTCTGTGTTCTGCTAACAAAGTGTACTGACCCGCTGTGCGGACAATTCGGTAACCATAGTACGGATTATCAAACTGACAGGCCGGGCAAAGGCGTTCATCCAGGGCTTCCGGGTAGTGATTGCTTTCGATTCTGGTCTGTTCAACCGCCAGTTGCAGCATGATGAGATCAGCCTGTGCCTGACGGAGATAAGCCTGATGCTGTTGTGACACATAGGTCGGGTGAGCAAACACCGCAAGGATCCCGATAAGCACGACGACAATCAGTAGTTCGATCAGGGTCACTCCCTGTTGTTTTACGTTTTTCATCATCCTGATTTCCTTTCGATTGACTTCACTGTGTGAGCTGTTGAGCGCTGTTTTATCCTGACGCTTTGTCATCATGACGACCAGAGAAAAAAGAAGCTGGAGTTGAGGGAAATGGTAAGTTGGGAGACGTGCCGGAAAGTCAGGGATATCCGGCCAGAGCGGTTTCACTGCGTTGCGAGTGATCGCGGTATGACACTGCTGGAAATGGTAGTGGTCTTGCTTTTTATCGGGATCGTCGTATCTGCTGCGGTCCCGTCTTTTTCTGAATTGATGGCCAGACAGCGGCTGGCCCGGCTGGTCAGTGAACTGGAATGGCTGCTGGTGCAGGCAAAATCGGAGGCCGTGACACGGGGTGAAGTGGT
Source organism: Photobacterium sp. CCB-ST2H9 (assembly GCF_023151555.2). Taxonomy (NCBI): domain Bacteria; kingdom Pseudomonadati; phylum Pseudomonadota; class Gammaproteobacteria; order Vibrionales; family Vibrionaceae; genus Photobacterium; species Photobacterium sp. CCB-ST2H9. The sequence goes on along the minus strand of NZ_CP100425.1, from coordinate 2,760,338 downwards.
TCAGATTCTGTTTCAGCATGTGCCACGTTTCTCCGAATCGGATATCGTCAGCCGGAACGACTGGCAAATTTGGGCGGCGCTCGCGGGAGAGGTTCAGGTGACCAAAGCGCTTTCCGGCCAGGATTATGCTCCTTTTCAGCTCAGCCGAAGTTTCTCCAATGAGCATGTCTCTCTTGACCCGCTGACCGGTCGTCCTCATGCCGCCGGAAGTCTGTATGTATCCCGGCATCAGGATGTTCTGGCGCGGATTACATTCAGTAATGTCACTGGGCGTATTTATGTCTGCAGTCCGCAAGGTGAGTTTGGCTATGCTGCCTGCTAAGCATTCGATGGCCGGATTCAGCCTCCTTGAAATGGCGGTGGCCAGTGCGCTGAGTATGATGGTACTCACCATGCTGGTGCATTTACTGATGGCGGGCCAGCGGGCGGCGGTCAGCCGCGCGACACAATTGATGCTGGCGCAGGACGTGCAGGATGCCTGGCGGATGCTGTCGGCAGATTTACGCCGTGCGGGCTACCAGATGCAGAGTGGTGGGCCCTTGCGGCTGAATGGTTCTGAAGACACTGTCCATGTGACAGAGATGCAGTGCTTTGTGATGCGCTATGAGCTCAGTGATGGCGCCGTGGTGAAAGCTTATTATCACGAGGATGGTGAACTCAGGGTCCGCTCTTCTGGTGCAGTGTTTACTTCGCCCGAGCAGGCATGCCATGGCGGGCAGGCCTTGCTGGATTCCCGGTGGATGAGAGTGACTGACTGGCAGGTTCAGAGCGTTTCGTGGTCTCATGGCCGCCAACAGGGCCAGCAGCTGCAATTTTCACTCTCGGTACAAGCGCTGGATGGTTCGGTGAGTCATCACGAAGACATGACGCTGAATTTGAGGAATCCGTCATGACGGTGCCTGGTTCTCGTGTCTCAGAAAAAGGAGTGGCCACGCTGCTGATCACCAGCATGATGCTTTCAGTTGCCATAGTTTTTGTACTGGGAAGTTCCGGTACGACCCTCTATCAGGTGAAACGGGCACAAAATACGCTGTTTTCTCGGCAGGCGCACTGGCTGGCGGAAGGCGGGCTCACTTGTGCTTTTGAACGGCTCCAGACTGAGCTTAAAACTATCTCTCAAGCCCGGCCGGTCCGGTTAATGACTTTGCTACTGCTTGATGTCAGCTTTTCCGCCTGCGACCAGCATACGGAGGGGCGGCAACTGACTGTGCAAATGACTGAAGTGAGCGGTGGCGGTTTTCAGTTCAGAGCTGCATCGCTGGTGGCCGGAAAAGCACAGGTTCATCTGGTTCATCAGGCTGAAGTGGTGATCTGCAGGTCAGAACATCAATCTAACTGCCGTCTGTGGTCGGATGGCGACGTGGTGGAGACGGAGGAGCAATTGCTGCTGCGTTGGGTGTCGGGAACTTGGCATGATTTTTAAATGCAATTTGCCTGTTCACGGACGACAACAAGGCTTCAGTGTTTTCGAAGCGCTGGTTGCACTTTTGCTGGTCAGTGTCGGACTGGCCGGAATGATGAAGCTGCAGGCATATCTGAATATCCAGACTGACAACGCACTCCTGACGCTTTCTGCGGTGAATCAGGCTGAATCTGCACTGGAAGCGCTGCGGGGCCAGCCAGAATACCCGCCCGAGGTAAGGAAGGAAACGCTGATGCTTTACAATACGCCGGTAGGCCTCGAAGTCAGTGCCTATCAGAATGTGTCGGTGAGCAGGGTAACACGTGTGGTGGTGTCAGTCCGATGGCAGGATCGATGGATGAAGTCGCATCTTATTGAAATAGAAACATATATCAACCCATTAAATTAATTCAATGACTTGATAATGGTTCTCATTACTGTGCTATATTGACGCTTTATTGTAAGCGGAACAGGAGAACCGTGATGAGTCATCATGTTATGACACACATCCAGACCCCGGACGGCAGTAAATATCTCCGTCATTTGTGTAAGCATTTTAATCATAAAGTGGATGCCGAATGGGACGATCGGCAGGGCAGGGTATTTTTTGCGATGGGAACCTGTGAGTTTCGCGCGACGGAATCCATGCTGACGGTTGAATGTCAGGCGGACTCCGACGAGGCGCTGGAAGTGGTAAAAGAGATTGTGAAAACTCATTTTGACCGCTTTGCCCGTCGTGAAGCGGTGGAACTGGCATGGGGGATCACCGGGTAATCGCTGTGTCGTTCCTCCCCATACAGGTGATCAGCTTTTTTAGCTTTGGGGTTACAATAGTCAAAAAGCTGTACAAGCTGATCGTCTTATATAAATCAATAGCTTACTAATAAATGGTTTGTGGTGTTCTTTTTGCTTGGAAAGCTGTACAGCACTCAGCTGTAAGATGTCAGTAAAGCTGTACAGGCTCATGCCTCGCACGCGGTGACGGGACAGGGTAAGATAGCCGGGTCTGGATGAGCTAAGGACTTGACGATGAATCTTAACACCACGGATGCGGCACAGGTCGACAGTGATCAGCTGACCGAAATTGCCATTGCGTATTATCAGGATGGTGCCACTCAGGAAGAAATTTCACAGCGATTCGGGATGTCGCGGGCCAAAGTGGGTCGGCTGCTTCGCAGGGCACGTGATGAGGGTGTGGTGGAAATTACCGTTAAGTATCACCCGGTCTTCAGTGAAAAGCTGGAGCAGCAGCTGATTGACCGTTTTCAGCTGAAACGGGCCCTGATCGCGCTTGATCAACCGGATGAGGAAGCTCAGCGTCAACAGGTTGCCAGTCTGGTGTCCAGTTATCTTGCCTCGACCCTGACCGATGATATGGTGGTGGCTGTCGGACAGGGACGTAATATTGCCGCGATCGCCAGCCATGTCGGGGTGGTCCCGCATCGCAACTGCCGCTTTGTTTGCGGCATTGGCGGAACCCATCGTTCGGGTAATGCCATCAATGCCGACCATATCTGCCGTCAGCTGGCCAAGAAGTACGACGGCATCAGTGAAACCCTGTATGCCCCGGCGTATGTCGCCGATATCCGCGTGAAAGATGCTTTCATGATGAACAGTACAGTGAAGGAAACACTGGACCGTGCCCGGCGGGCGGATCTGGCCCTGGTTGGGGTGGGCGACATGAATGAAAACAGCCACATGGTGAAAATGGGCTGGTTTACCCCCCAGGAAATTGTTGAGGCCCGTATCCGGAAAGGTGTCGTCGGTGATATTGCCGGCTATGACTTTTTTGACAGTCAGGGGAAACGCTCCGACACCATGATGAGCGATCGGGTGATCGGTCTGAGCATGGAGGAACTGCGCCATATTCCGACGGTGGTGGTCACAGCCGCTGAGAACAGTAAGGCACTGGCATTACTTGGCGCACTGCGATCCGGCGTCGTTGATGTGCTGGCGACCAGTGTCAGTAATGCGCTGACCATTCTCAATCTTGATCAGCAAATAAAATAATTCGGATGGTATAAACTTATGTGATTAAGTTCTCAAATTAATCACAGGGTGAGCACCGGTGCTTCATGTCCACTTCCATTCTGCCGTCTTTCAGTTTGTTGCTGCGAGGCGGTTTCTCCTCAAAAGATTATCTGTATCCGTTCTGCTCTTGGGCTGTATGGCCAGCGGTTTGGTCAGCTTGCCCGCCTGGTCGACGCCCTGGGAACATTTTGAAACCCCGACTCCAGGTCAGCCTCAGGCAATTGGCAGCTACAGTAATGGCTGTCTTGCCGGTGCAACCCCGCTCCCGGCAGAAGGAGAGGGGTATCAGCGGGTACGGTCAGAGCGGGGCCGGTATTACGGTCACCAGAGTATGATCGCGTTTCTTGAACAACTGTCTGCCAAAGCAAGCAAACTCCGGCTGGGTCAACTGCTGGTCAGTGATATTGCAATGCCGCGGGGCGGACGTTTTCGCTCCGGGCATGCCAGTCACCAGACCGGGCTGGATGCTGATATCTGGCTCACCACCCTGGAACACCCAGCCTCAGAAGAGGTGTTGAAAACACTTCAACCGCTGCCGATGGTTGATTTGAAGGCATACCAGATCATCAGGGACAACTGGACGGACAATCAGGCGAATTTGATCCAGCTGGCAGCTTCCGATGACCATGTGGCGAGGATTTTTGTCCATCCGGTGATCAAAGAGCAGCTGTGTGCTGCGACATGGACCGATCGCCGCTGGCTGCGTAAGGTCAGGCCCTGGTGGGGGCATTATTATCATTTCCATGTCCGGATGCATTGCCCACAGGGGGACAGCCAGTGTAAGGAACAGCTGCCACCACCGCCGGGAGATGGCTGCGGGGCAGAACTGGCTTCCTGGAAGCCGAAACCTGTCTCTGAGCGTCAAACCGCCAAAGCGAAACCCGCTAAGAAACGTCCGGTGCTCAAACCCTTACCGCCGGCAAGCTGTATGGCGATGCTGAATGGAACTGAGCCGGTGCAGGAAAAAGATCGGTATGCGGTTGATCTGAAGAAAGCGAAGAAGATCGCGCAATAGAGTGCCGGTTCAGGCCAGCCCCTGCAGCTGCACGAATTTTTCCAGCAGAGCTTCCTCGGTCTCGATATGTGCGGGATCGGGGATGATGCAGTTGTTGATCGGACAAACCGACAGACAAGTCGGCTTCTCATAATGGCCTCTGCACTCGGTACAGCGATTCGGGTCGATCTCATAGATCGCTTCCCCCATGCTGATGGCGTCATTCGGACATTCAGGATCGCACATGTCGCAGTTGATACATTTGTCGGTAATGAGTAAGGCCATAAGATTACATCCGCAGAAATTTAAAGCATTCGCTTACAGAAGAGACGATCCTTCGCGGGGTGTGATATGTCCCCAAAAATTGAAAGGAGATAAAACGGCGCAAGTTTAGCACAGAAGTCGCGAAGGCCAAATAAAACGGGGTATATGGTCATATTTACGTCAGATGTTTACGGAATGGGGTCGATTTAACGTTATTTCTCACTTAGCCGCACTTCATATGTGTTCGTGACAATGCTGGTTTCGGGCGATCAGCAGCATTAAGCCCGGCTGGCATTGAGGTTGAAGTGAAGTACCTGAATTGTATTCAGGTTACTTTCGTGGTTCCTGATATATGCGGGGGAGCATTAAATGAAGGTGAGATTAGACCCCATAGCGTTGATTGTCGTCTCTATTATTCTTGGCTGGGGCTGGACGGAAATAACGACAGAGCCGATCTGTCAGCAGGAAATGATGCAGCAGGGAGTGAGGTATACCATTCCTATCAAATGCTCTGATATTCCGAATGTAACTGTAAAAAGTTAATTGAACACCGTATTGCCGGATGACAGCAATACGGTGGGCAGGTCATCAGGCTGCAGTTGGATTCCGTGTTGTTGCGTTGCCTGTCAGGTTACGCATCAGCAGGGCATACGACAGATCCAGATCTTCCGGAACCGGAATGAAGACGAAGTGGCCGCTGCCTTTGGCATCGTCTATTGATTCTGATTTACGGTTCTCCATGCTTTCCAGTGTGAAAGTGATGTTGCCGTTTGGCGTCATCAGTTCCAGACTGTCTCCCACCATAAATTTATTCCGGACCTCAACCTCAGCCAGTTCGCCGCGACGCTGGCCTGTGAATTCTCCGACAAACTGCTGACTGTCGGAGATGGAGTAACCGTAGTCATAGTTCTGATAAGCATCATGGGTATGACGGCGCAGGAACCCTTCGGTATAACCGCGATGCGCCAGGCTTTCCAGGGTGCTCATCAGGGTTTCATCAAATGGCTTGCCTTCGGCGGCATCATCAATGGCTTTACGGTAAACCTGAGCGGTCCGGGCACAGTAGTAGAACGATTTGGTGCGGCCTTCAATCTTGAGTGAATGAACGCCCATCCGGCTCAGACGCTCAACGTGCTGAACTGCCCGCAGGTCTTTGGAGTTCATGATATAAGTGCCGTGTTCGTCTTCGAATGCGGCCATTTTCTCTTCCGGACGATGGCTTTCACTCAGCAGAACCACTTGATCGGTTGTCTGGCCTTCACCCAGAGTCGGTGCGACGTCCTGGATCTGAACGGCGGCACTGGCATCCTGAACTTCGACGATCTGACCGGCATCATCTTCTTTCGCCGCTTCTGCTTTGTATTCCCAGCGGCAGGCGTTGGTACAGGTACCCTGGTTCGGGTCACGCTTGTTCATATAACCCGACAGCAGGCAGCGGCCGGAGTAAGCCATGCACAGTGCGCCGTGAACAAAAATTTCAAGCTCGGTTTCCGGACATTTCTCGCGGATTTCTTCGATCTCTTCCAGAGACAGTTCGCGCGACAGGATGACACGTTCTACGCCCTGCGATGCCCAGAACTTCACCGTTGCCCAGTTGACGGCATTGGCCTGAACGGAGAGATGAATTGGCATGTCCGGGAAGCTTTCACGCACCATCATGATCAGGCCGGGATCGGACATGATCAGGGCATCCGGACCCATCTCGATGATCGGGGTCAGGTCGCGGATGAAGGTTTTTAGTTTTGAGTTATGAGGCTGAATGTTACAGACGACATAGAATTTCTTCCCCTGAGCATGGGCTTCGTCGATGCCAATTTTCAGGTTCTCATGGTTGAACTCGTTGTTGCGGACACGCAGGCTGTAACGTGGCTGGCCTGCGTAAACCGCATCTGCGCCATAGGCAAAGGCATAACGCATGTTTTTCAGGCTGCCGGCAGGCGATAACAATTCAGGTTTAAACATAACTCGGGATTCCCCTTCTGGGTCAAAGTCTGATGTCAGATCAGGTCGAACTCCTGTTTATCCGGAGATAAACATACGGGAGACGAAAAACAGAGGGCGGATTTTACTGTGAAGGCTGCGCGCTGGCAAATAGCCTGAAACTTTTTATGGGTATTCATTGCGGCATGCATATTTGAGTCTTTGTTGGTGTATGAGCTAAGCCCCATACATATTTGGTCGTTTATAGAGATATACCGGGTTATTTTAAGCACCTTAGGTAAATTTAAGGCTGTTCGTTTTTCCCATTTAATCTCATAATGTCTCACTCATTGCATATGGTTGGAAATTAATGATGTATATCGAGGATATCATTTCATCTGTACTCAGCATCTGGGTTGTTCTGGCGATTCTGATTATCGTCATTCTTCGCAGTGCGATTAAGTTTGTACCGCAAAATACTGCTGTTGTGGTGGAGCGATTCGGCAAATATCACAAGACCATGGAAGCCGGTCTGAACTTTCTGGTGCCTTTAATTGATCGCGTGGCATACAGCCAGACGCTGAAAGAGCAGGCGTACGATGTACCGAGCCAGTCGGCGATTACGAAAGATAACATCTCGCTGGTGGTTGACGGCGTGTTGTATATCAAGGTCGTTGACCCTTACAAAGCCAGTTACGGTGTGGATGACTATATTTTCTCAGTCACCCAGTTGGCACAAACCACGATGCGGAGTGAAGTCGGTAAGATGGATCTCGATAAGACATTTGAAGAGCGTGAAAATCTGAATACCGCGATTGTCTCGGCCATCAACGATGCTGCGATGCCTTGGGGCGTGCAGGTGCTGCGCTATGAAATCAAAGATATTGAACCGCCGCGTTCAGTGCTGGACGCGATGGAGCGTCAGATGAAAGCCGAGCGGGAAAAGCGTGCGGTGATTCTGGAATCTGAAGGTAAACGCCAGAGCGAAATCAATATCGCGGAAGGGATGAAGCAGGCTCGCGTTCTGGCTGCGGAAGCAGAAAAAGCAGAGCAGGTTCTGAAGGCAGAAGGTGAGGCGCAGGCTATTCTGGCGGTCTCGAAAGCAGAAGCGGATGCGCTGACAATCATTGGTCATGTTGCGGTAACCGATGAAGGCCAGAAAGCCATCCAGCTGGATCTGGCGGGTAAAGCCATCCAGGCCAGAGAAGCCATTGCAAAAGAATCTTCAGTGGTTCTTCTGCCGGACAGCAGTGCTTCAGCCAGTAATGTCGTGGCCGAGGCGATGACCATTATTCATCAGCTGAACCGCCAGCAGGGCGGAAAAGCACCGCAGAAGGGCTTGCCTGAGGAGCAGTAATCATGACTGAGCTGTTTGGATTAAGCCCGGCCCAGTTAACTATCGTGGTTGGTCTGCTGTTGCTGGCCATTGAAGTCTGGATGCTGGGGTTGTCGACCATTGTGCTGCTGGCGCTCGGGGTTTCCGCTGTATTGACGGGGACGCTGTCGCTGGTGGGTGTGGTGCCGGAGACCTTCCCGGCATTGGTCGGGGTCAGTGGCATTGGTGCCGGATTGCTGACGCTCTTGCTGTGGAAACCGATGAAAAATTCACAGCAGTCGCAAAGACCCGTCAACAATACCAGCAGTGACTTTATCGGCCTGAAATTCCGTCTGGATGCGCCGCTCAGTCATGAGCAAAACGGAACAGTGAAATATTCAGGGATCAGCTGGACTCTGGTGTTAAGCCATGATTACCACGGCAATGTGCTGGAAAAAGGGCAAGAAGTTGAGGTGGTCGCAGTTGATGTCGGCCGTTTCACTGTCAAGCCTCTGGTTCGCGAAGACGCCAGTTAGGCGATTGTTGCTCAATCAATAAGCCCCCGTGTCTGTTGAGGACGCGGGGGCTTTTTATTGGGGGGATTTAAGTGCCCGGGCAAGACAACGTCTGATCAGACGCGATCTTCCAGACCACCCATTTCTTCAAACAGGTTGGGCAGGATGGCAGAGAGTTCACCGCACATCAGAGACAGGTCAGCATCCAGACGCTGTGCCATATCTTCGCGGTCAATATCGTCGTTTTGCTCTCGCAGCTCATCAGAAAACTTCAGACGTTTCAAAGACAGGTCATCGGCCAGCACGAAGTCGATCCGCTCCTGCCAGTTCATGGCTAGCTTGGTCACCATTTTGTCTGCTTCGATGTGAGCCAGAATTTCATCACAGCTCAGATCCTGCTGTTTACAGCGAATCACGCCGCCATCTTCCAGAATCGCTTTCAGTTCTGCTTCTTCGCCGATGGTGAAACCGTTCGGTGAGTCACCGGAACGGACCCACTCGGTCAAGGTCTGAGCGGCAGGTTTGGCCAGGGTGACCGGTACAACCGGCAGGCTGCCGATGGATTTACGCAGCAGGCCCAGTAAGTCTTCGGCTTTCTTGAAGCTGCCGGCATCGACCAGCAGCAAACCGAGCGACGGCATAATCAGCGCATAGGTGTGGCTGCGACGGCTGAAGGCACGCGGCAGCAGATCCATGACGATTTCATCTTTCAGGGTGTCTTTTTCGTTTTTCTTCAGTTTACGGCCCTGTTCTTTTTCCTGTGCTTCCACTTTGGCATTCAGAGATTCTTTAATCACGGAAGCTGGCAGCATTTTTTCTTCTTTCCGGACACAGAGCAGAATGTTGTCACCGGCCACGTGCGTATACATGTCACCGTGTTTACCCAGCGCAGAGACCCAGCCAAATTTCTGGATGTCCTGGCTGCCGCAGGGAGTGAACCGGAACTCTTCCAGCTGCTTTTCCAGCTCATCCGGGTTGATGTTGATGTCGCGGCTGAAGCGATAGGTCAGCAGGTTTTTAAACCACAGCATAGTTGGGACAGATCCTAGGTTGTGCATTGGGCCGACAATCTTATACCCAAGTCGCTGTCCGATGCTAGGCTGGTGCACTTTGTTTGGCCGATGAATTTCGGCGGAGGAAATCAGTCAGACTGTGTCGCAATTTTTTCCGGTCTCTTCACCTTCCGCTTACCTGCCTGAGGTACAATCGGTTCCAAATTCTGACTATCCCTGTCCGCGATGATTCTAACAGCATGAAAATATTACATACCTCAGACTGGCACCTCGGCCATCAGCTGCATGGCTATCCGCGTGAATACGAGCACCAGCAGTTTCTGAACTGGCTGGCTGAAACGCTGGAAGCTGAGCAGGTGGATGCCCTGCTGGTGGCGGGCGATATTTTCGATACGGCTAATCCGCCTGCGAGTGCCTGGCGGATGCTGTACCGCTTTCTGGCCCGGCTGGCAAAAACGTTGCCGGATCTCAATGTGGTGATCACGGGCGGGAATCACGACTCCCCAAGTAAGCTGGACGCGCCGCATGAGCTGCTGAAGGCGTTTGATCTTCACCTGGTCGGAGGGATCAGCCGCGATGAACAGGGCCAGCTTGAGATGGATCGTCTGTTGGTGCCGCTCACCGATAAAAACGGGCACACGGCAGCCTGGGTGCTCGCGGTGCCTTTCCTGCGCAGCAGTGATCTGCGGACAGACGATCTGAGCGAGAACGATGACCGCTTGATCAAAGGGGTCGAAATTCTGTATCAGCAGGTGACGGATGCTGCCAAGCAACGGCGTGAGCCGGGGCAGGCGCTGATCGGCATGGGACATGTTTACATGGCATCGGGACAGCTTTCTGAAATGTCGGAACGTCGGGTGCTGGGCGGGAATCAGCATGCATTGCCTGCCTCGATTTTTCCTGAGTCGCTCTGTTATGCCGCGTTAGGTCATTTGCATCTGGCTCAGCGGGTTGCGCAGACAGAACACATTCGTTACAGCGGTTCACCTTTACCGCTCTCAATGTCGGAGCGTCATTACAAGCACCAGGTGGTTTTAGTTGAGCTGGACGGGGAAAAGCTCGCGGAAATTCAGCCGATCCCGGTGCCCAGAGTGGTTGAGATGCTGAAAGTTCCTGCTGAGCCTCAGCCGCTCAAATCGGTGCTGGCAGCTCTGAAAGAACTGGACCGTGATGACAGCCCTCGGGAAGCCCAGCCGTTTCTTGAAGTCCCGGTGTTGCTGGATAAGCCGCAGGCGATGCTGCGTGAAAAAGTGTTGCAGGTATTAGAAGGCAAGGCGGTCCGGCTGGCTAAAATCACACCGCATTACCGGCAGCAGGAAGAGACGTCGCCGCTGGCCCATCAGCGTTTATCCGATGTCAGTCCTCAGCAGGTATTTGACCTGAGCTGGCAGAAGAAATATGACGGCCAGCCCTCAGAGGCGATGCGGGATGCTTTCGAGCAGTTGCTTACGCAAATTGAAGATGAACAGGAATAAAGGCAGACAGAGACCATGAAAATTCTGGCGTTGAGAGGCGAGAATCTTGCCAGCCTGCAAACACAGTTTGAGATTGATTTTGCCAACGGGCGGCTGGGTGAAGCAGGTCTGTTTGCCATTACCGGAAAAACCGGAGCGGGGAAGTCAACCCTGCTGGATGCCATCTGTCTGGCACTGTATGACCGGATGCCGCGGTTACAGTCGAACAAAAAGAATGATGCTGAAATTGGTCGCGGTGAAGACAGCAATCGGATCAAAGCCAATGATGTGCGCAGCATTTTGTCGCGCGGGAAAGCAGAGGCGTTTGCTGAGGTTGATTTTCAGGCAAATGACGGCACCCGCTGGCGCGCCCGCTGGCAGGTTCGCCGGGCCCGAGGCAATGCCGAAGGCCGGGTGCAGGCGGCGGAGCAGTGGCTGGAGAATCTGGACAGCGGTCAGCGCTTTGCCGGGAAAAAGCAGGAAGTACAGACTGAAATTGAACGGCTGATTGGCCTGACCTTTGATCAGTTCCGCCGTGCAGTCATGCTGCCGCAGGGGGAGTTTGCTGCTTTCCTCAAAGCCGGTGCCGACGAGCGGGCAGCGCTGCTGGAGAAAATGACCGGCGGTGAAATCTATGCCCGTCTGTCGGTTGCTGCGTTTGAAAAAGCCCGGGATGAAAAGCTGAAACTGGCTCAGTTACAGGAGAAACTGGGCGATATCGCGCTGCTGACTGAGGAAGAAAAACAGGCGCTGAATGAAGAGATTTCAGGCCTGAAATCTCAGCTGGCGGCCTGTGACAGCCGACTGGCTGAATTCGGACAACATCAGCAGGCCCTACAGACCGAAGCTGCGTTGCAGGAACGGATAACACAGAGTGTGCAGACGCTGACTGAGGCAAAAACGCAGTGCGAACAGGCCGCGCCAAGGAATCTGTACCTTGAGCAGCTTGAAAAGGCTCAGCCTGCGCGCGCAGATTTTACTTTGCTGAATCAGTCCGGGCAGCTCACTGAGCGTCTGAAGCAGTCGCTCACAACCGCGCAACAGGATCTGGAAATGCATCAGCAGCAGCGGCAACAGGCCGATGCGGCAGTGCAGCAGTCGCAACAGTCTCTGGCTCAGGTGCAGCAAGCGTGGCAGCAACTGGAGCCCAGTCTGAAGCAGGCACAAATCCTTGACCAAAAAAAGGAAGGCCTGGAACTTCAGCACCAGTCGCTGGCTCAGGAAATTCAGTTGTTGCAGCAGCAACGAACGCAGGAAGATCGTGAGTATCAGAACAAGCTGGCTGAACAGCAAGCGCTTCAGAGTCGTAGTCAGCAGTTGTCCGTCAGGCTCGAACAGAACCAGAAACTGGCAGCCGTTTCCGAGCAGTTTCAGCCTGTTCAGGACAACCTGAAACAGTACCTGAGCGCTCATCGCGCACTAAGCCGGTTCAGAAAAGAGAGTCAGCAAGCGCTGCAGGACCAGCAGGCATTCAGGCTTCAGGAAAGTAAATTCAAGCAAAACATTGAGCAGTTGCTTACACAAAAGCAGCAGTTCATTCAGCAATTGAACGAGCTGGATTTGACTGCACTGGAAACGGCGCAGGAAGCAAGTCAGCGGGAACATCGTCTGAGTCAGCAGCGACTGGACGGGCTGCGGCAGTTGATGGCGCAGGCACAGGAATGGAGTGCCCTGCTGGAGCGAGCCGGACGGCTGTCACAGGAACAGCAGGAGCTGAATCAGGCACATCAGAGTGCCGGGAAACGCTTGCAGGAGCTCGCTCCGGAAATGACTCAGCTCGCCGCGCGTCTTGAAGAATCAGAGCATCAGTTCCAGCAAAATCAGGCCGTACTGCAGCTGACGGATTACCGTACTTTGCTCAGACCGGGCGAGCCTTGCCCGCTCTGCGGCGGGGCGGATCACCCTTATGCAGAGCAGCATCCGGTCGTTGAAAGTCTGCTGGAGCAGCAGCATCAACGCCGCCAGACGCTGACAAAGCAGTATCAGGCCCTGGAAGGTGAACGCCATCACCTTGAGCAGCTGTTGCCGCAGCATGCACAGCGTTTAGCCGTGATGCGTGATGAACTGGCCAGTATCCAGGCGGTGTCGGGCACAATTTCAGCACAGGTTTGTTCTCTGGCACAGTCACTGGAGATTACGCTTTCCGCTGACATTAAGGTTGCTGCTTTACGGGAGCAGATGCAGGCATGGCAGCATGAGGCTGAGCAGTTACATCCGGCGCTGAATCATCTTCAGCAGCAGTATGAAGCGGGCCAGAATCGCCTGAAACAGGGACGTACAATCGAGCAGCACCTTCAGCAACTGACACAGGCTGAATCCCGTCTGTCCCATGATTTACATCTGCTCGCTCAGGAGGAAGCCGGCCGGCAGGCAAGGCTGGCTTCACTCGAAGAACAGCAGCAGGAACAACACGCGGTACGCAGCCAGAGAGCCGAGGCGCTGAACCAGCAGTTTGGCAGTGACGTATGGCTGACAGAGTTGCGAGAGCTCGGCGAAGAACAATATAAACAGAATTTGAATCAGCAGGTTGAAGATTACCGGCAATGGCAGCAGACGCTGCAAAGCACGGACAGGCAACTGCATGAACTTGTCCCTGTGCTGACGCAGGGGCAAACACAAATTCAGAACCTGCAAAAACAACTGGCTGAGACAGAGCAGAAACAGGCAGAGCTGTCCCGTCAGATCCAGCAGTTGTGGCAGGAACGCCAGGCGCTGGTCGGTGATCAGCCTCTGGCGCCACTGGAAGCGCAACATAAGGCTCTGATTGAAAAGGCCCGTCAGGCAGTGGCTTCCTGTGAACTGCAGCAGCGACAAGCTGGGGAGGCGTATGCCGCATCCCAGTCGGCGTTGAAGAGTGTCCGGCAGCAACTGAGTGATGCGGAGACCGAACATGGCAAAGTAATTCAGTTATGGCAAAGCTGGCATCAGAAGTTGGGGATGGCGGAAAGTGAGCTGGTGGCGTTGCTCAGCCGGGATGAAGACTGGGTCACCCAGGAAAAATCGGCTCTGCGCATTCTGGAACAGACGCTGGCAGCGGCTCAGACCCGGCTGTCAGAGCGGGAGCAGGCGCTGAAAGAGCATGTGCCGAATGCAGAAACCGCCAGAGCCTGGTTCCAGGCGCAGGAGATTTCACTGGCATCGGAACATCAGCAAGCATGTAAAGCGCAGTGGCAGGCTGAGAAGGGGACGCTTGAAGAGCAGTATTTCAGTCTGCGTCAGCGACTGGCTCAGGCCGGACAGGCAGAGCAACAGGCCGGAGACCTGACCCGGCAGTTACAGCAGCAACAGCAGCATACCGAGTTGTGGCTGGAAATGAGCGAGCTGATCGGTTCGTCGAACGGAAGTAAATTCCGCACGCTGGCACAGGGACTGACGCTGCAGCAACTGGTCCTGCTGGCCAATGAGCACCTTGGGGATCTGGCACCGCGCTATGCGCTGCAACCGGTTCCGGGCAGTCCGCTGGCGCTGCAGGTGATCGACCATGACATGGGTGATGAAGTCCGCAGCGTCGAGTCGCTGTCCGGCGGTGAGAGTTTCCTGGTCTCGCTGGCTCTGGCGCTGGCGCTGGCCTCACTGGCTGCGGATACACGCCAGCTGGGGTCACTCTTTATTGATGAAGGCTTCGGCACGCTGGATCCGGACAGTCTGGAAATGGCGCTGGCCTGTCTCGATGCGCTGCAGGCAGATGGCCGCCAGATTGGCGTTATTTCTCACGTGGGCACCCTGGTGGAGCGGATTGGAGTGCAGGTGGCCGTGGAAGCCATGGGCGGCGGACGCAGCCGGATCAGTGTTCAGGGCTGATCCGATCAGCCTGGCCTGCTGGCTGGCCGGGCAAGGATGGTCAATTGCTCAGGCCGGATAAGGTGACAATTGAATAGCAACCGCATTAAGCTTTTGCGGATAACTGCTCCTTTGGTCACAAAAGTGTCATACTTAATCCGGATAATGGCGCCCGACAGAGAGCAATGACTTAGGTATCGAAACTATGGTTAGACGGATTCTTGTGGTAGAGGATGAAGCACCAATCCGCGAAATGCTGTGCTTTGTGCTGGAACAAAAAGGCTACCAGGCCATTGAAGCTGAAGATTATGACTCCGCGCTGGAAAAGATCTGTGAACCTTTTCCTGAGCTGATCCTGCTTGACTGGATGCTGCCGGGTGGTTCAGGGATCAATTTGATCAAACACCTCAAACGCGATGAAGTCACCCGCAATATTCCTGTGGTGATGCTGACGGCACGTGGCGAAGAAGAAGACAAAGTCCGTGGACTGGAAGTCGGTGCGGATGATTACATCACCAAACCTTTCTCTCCGAAAGAACTGATGGCACGCCTGAAAGCGGTGATGCGTCGTGTCTCCCCAACCTCGCTGGATGAGGTCATTGATGTTCAGGGACTGAAACTGGATCCGGTTTCACACCGTGTTACTTCCAATGAAGCGCCGCTGGAAATGGGGCCGACTGAATTCAAGATGCTGCATTTCTTCATGACGCATCAGGAACGTGTTTACAGCCGTGAGCAGTTACTGAACAACGTCTGGGGCACCAATGTGTATGTGGAAGACCGGACGGTTGACGTGCATATCCGCCGCTTACGTAAAGCGCTGGAATCCGGCGGTCACGATAAAATGGTTCAGACGGTCCGTGGTGCCGGCTACCGTTTTTCCACCAGGGTTTAACGGCCACACAAGATTGAAAAGCCAGGAGTTGGTTGTCCGGTAATCGATTACTGCAACTGCTGGCGGGAGACATGAATGGTAGAACGCTTGTCCTGGAAAAAGCTGGTCAGAGAACTGGCTTTTTTTTATTTGCCCTGGGTCATCCTGGGTCTGATCTTCGGTTACATGCCCTGGTTTTTGCTAGCCGCCAGCTGGATTTTGCTGGGCTGGCATTGCCATCATCAACTGAAAATGTCCCGTTGGCTGTGGACCGATCGCAGCCTGACGCCGCCGTCCGGTTCTGGCAGCTGGGAGCCCTTATTTAACGGTATTTACCGTTTGCAGCAACGCAACCGCCGCCGCCGTCGCGAGCTGGCGACGCTGATCCGCCGTTTCCGCAATGGTGCGGAATCCCTGCCGGATGCCGTGGTGGTGTTCCGTAGTGAAGGCAATATTGTCTGGTGCACGAAACTGGCCCAGCAACTACTTGGCCTTCGCTGGCCGGAAGATGCCGGTCAGCCGGTCAGTAATTTGCTGCGTAGCCCGGATTTTGTCCGTTATCTGGCCCGTCAGGATTTTGAAGATCCGCTGGAAATCACCTCACCGCTGAACTATGACCGGACGCTGGAGCTGCGGATCATGCGCTACACCGAGGGAGAATACCTGATGGTGGTGCGGGATATTTCTCAGCTCAAGCAGCTTGAGGGAATGCGCCGCAACTTTTTTGCCAATGTGTCTCATGAACTGCGGACTCCAATGACGGTTTTGCAGGGCTATCTGGAAATGTCGCGTGACCCGGACATGCTGATTGGCCCGATGTGGGAAAAAGCCCATGGCGTGATGACAGAGCAGCTGACCCGGATGAATTCTCTGGTCGAACAATTGTTGACCTTGTCCAAAATTGAAGCCGCGCCGCATCTGGATCTGGAAGATAAGGTGGATGTCCCGGCGATGCTGGATGTGCTGGAGAAAGAAGCGATCTCACTCAGCGGCGATAAAGATCAGATCTTTGAATTTGAAGTCGACGAAGGTCTTCAGGTATTGGGGGATGCGGACCAGCTTCGCAGTGCCATCTCGAATCTGGTTTACAATGCGGTGAAACATACGCCACCGAAGTGTCAGGTGAAGGTGCGCTGGTTCCTGTCGCCGAAAGGGCCGCGGCTGGAAGTGACCGATACCGGCAGCGGGATTGAGCCTCAGCATATCCATCGGCTGACCGAGCGTTTTTACCGGGTCGACAAAGCCCGCTCCCGGGAAACCGGCGGCAGTGGTCTGGGGCTGGCGATCGTGAAGCACGCACTCAGCCATCATGATTCTTTCCTGGAAATTGAAAGTGTGGTCGGGCAGGGCAGTACCTTTTCCTTTACCCTGCCGCAACGGCTGACATCGAAAGCGGCCTGAAACCGCAAGGCCGGGATGGAAAGTCCCGGCACAGAATTTTGGTAAACCGTGGTAACCCGATGACGGGTGGAGGCATCAGAGCAGTACATGAAACACAGAGGTTGGGGATTGAGAGGTATTCTGAGCGGGCTGTTATGCAGTGTGCTGATCATCGGGCCAGCAATGGCAGAGAGCCAGAGCGGGCTTTTAACTGAATCGGACACAGCATTGTCGCCGTATCAGAGTGTGCGAGGTGTGACGGGAACACTGAACTCAGTCGGATCGGATACTTTTGCCAATCTGATGACCTACTGGTCTGAAGCCTTTATGCATCTCTATCCGACGGTACATGTGCAGGTGCAGGCTGCGGGTTCATCAACGGCCCCGACAGCACTGACAGAAGCCACCGCTCAGCTGGGCCCGATGAGTCGTCCCATGAAGACCCGTGAAATTGCGGCGTTTGAGCATAATTACGGCTATCCGCCGACAGCAGTGCGGGTTGCAATTGATGCACTGGCGGTTTTTGTTCACGAAGACAACCCATTGCCCGGTCTCCGATTCCGGCAGCTGGATGCCGTGTTTTCCCGGACGCTGCGTTGCGGTGCTAACCAGCCTGTCACACACTGGGGTCAGCTGGGACTGACAGGCCGCTGGACTCAGCGGGATATTCAGCGGTTCGGGCGAAATTCGGTTTCCGGTACTTATGGTTACTTCAAGCAAAAAGCATTGTGTAACGGGGATTTTCGGCAGGATGTGAATGAACAGCCTGGCTCTGCTTCCGTAGTGCAGTCGGTATCGACGTCGTTAAATGCAATTGGTTATTCGGGGATTGGTTACCGGACGACAGGGATCCGGGCGATTCCGATTGCGCAGGGGGACGGGCCTTTTGTCGCTGCCACCAAGGAAAACGTGGCAAACGGCAGTTATCCGCTGGCCCGCTATCTTTATATCTATATTAATAAAGTCCCGGGCAAGCCGTTGCCAAAACCTGAAGCAGAATTTTTGCGCTTTGTGCTGTCTCAGCAGGGGCAGCAGATGGTTGATAAAGACGGTTATGTGTCGTTACCACCGGCGGTGGTGGCCAGAGAACTGGCAGTACTGGGGCTGGATTAATTCAGCACACAGAAAAAAAGCGGCTTTTCAGCCGCTTTTTTTGATGGGTTAGTCCAATTCCTCTAGCGGATTGATCACAAGCTCCCAGCCGGCTTTTCGCCAGTAGTCCTGCTCTTTGGTCAGATCGGCGGCCAGCAGGCGGTTGTTGGTCTGCCAGCCATCGGGCAGGCTGAGCAGCCATTTTTCTTTATCCGCGGTCAGAACCATGGAAGGCAACGCTTCGTCAGTCCGCTGACCATGCAGGGCGACGGCCAGCCGTAACGCCCGGATCATCGGGTAGAGGTGCTTGCGTTTATAAATGCTCAGCTCGGGCATTTCGTCGAGTTTGAGTGATTTACGCTGAAAGCGGACTAAAGTTGCCAGAACGGTCTGCTCTTCCAGGTTGAAGCCCGGCATGGTGCTGTGACGCAGCAGATAGGCCGAATGGCGGTGAAAGCCCGGATAACTGATGCTGAGTCCGACTTCGTGGAGCTGGGCTCCCCAGCTCAGTAAAGCGGCCAGCTCGGTGTGGGTGCCATTTGAGGTTGCCTGACGGTAGATCTGTTCAGCGGTATCCCGGACTCTGTTGGCCTGATCAATATCCACATTGTACTGAGTGGCCATGGCGATGGCTGTCCGGCTGCGGATATCACTGTGGCGAAACCGCTCTTCCATCTCATAGAGCAGACCTTCGCGCAATGCCCCATCAGAAAAAACCATACCCTCGATCTTCAGTGCACTGAAGACGGCACTCAGAATGGCGACTCCGGCTGCAAAGACGGGTTTTCGGTCATCCGTAAGCCCCGGCAGTGCCAGTTCATCACTGTGTTTGCAGGCTGTGACCCGTTTGACGACCTCTTCCAGTCGTTCTTTGGTAATGATGCCATCAGCATGACCCTGTGCGATGATCACTTCACGAATGGCTTTGATGGTGCCGGAGGCGCCAATGGCGGCTTCCCAGCCCAGTTTTTTGTACTGGCTGGCGATGCTTTCCATTTTCTGCAGCGCGGCCATCTGGGCATTCGCCATGGCTTTGGCGGAAATTTTTCCTTCGGGGAAGTAGTGCAGATTGTAACTGACACAGCCCATATGCTTGCTGTATTGCAGTTTGGGTTCAAATCCCTCACCGATAATCAGTTCAGTACTGCCGCCTCCGATATCCACGACCAGCTTCTGGCCGGGTTCATGCTGAGTATGGGCGACACCCAGAAAAATCAGCCGGGCTTCTTCGGTTCCCGGAATGATTTCAATCGGGTAAGGCAGGACACTTTCTGCCCGCATCAGGAAGACCTGGGCATTCCGGGCCTGGCGCAGGGTATAGGTGGCGGCAATACGGACATTTTCCGGGTCAAACCCCTGAATCCGTTCGGCAAACATCGCCAGACAACTCAGGCCGCGCTGAATGGCGGCCTGATCCAGTTCCATGTTGTCATTCAGGCCGTCAGCCAGATGCACACGCTGTTTGTGGCGGCTGACGATCTGCAGGCTGTGGCCGACCACCCGGGCCACCACCATATGGAAGCTGTTGGAGCCCATATCGATGGCTGCGATTTCTCGGGGACGATCGATCTCTATCATGCGGCGTTTTCGTTATTCTCAGTAATGACGTCTTCAGCCTTCTGGCTGGCCTGTTTTTGCAGTTTTTTCTCTGATTGCTTCAGGTAATCGTAAATTTCAATCTGAGAGCGGATCTTGCGTTTGTTTCCGCGCGGCACGTACTCGTTGCCCATGGTTTTATCCAGCACCCGGGCTTTCACCGTATCGGAAAACTGGATGTTCAGAATATCAATGATCTTCTGTTTCAGTTCGGGCTGACGGATCGGGCAGCCGACTTCGATCCGGTTGTCGATGTTCCGGGTCATCCAGTCGGCGGATGAAATATAAATCTCCGGATCGCCATTGTTCTCAAAGACCATGACGCGCGGATGCTCCAGGAAGCGATCGACGATACTGATGATTTTAATGTTATCGCTGACGCCCGGGATATCCGGTACCAGAGAGCACATACCGCGGATGATCATATTGATCTTCACACCGGCGCTGCTGGCCTGATACAAGCGGTTAATCAGCCCTTTATCCACCAGGTTATTTATCTTCAGTGTAATGCCCGATGGCAGTTTTTGCTTGGCATTGGCAATTTCATTGTCGATCAGTTCATACATCCGGCTGCGGGAGTTCCTGGGCGACACGATTAACTGATTGAATTTCACCGGACGATAAGGGTTCTGAATAAAACTGAATACCTGGCGGACTTCATTGGTCAGTTCAGGATCAGCGGTGAAGAGCGAAAAGTCGGTATAAATACGGGCGGTTTTCTCGTGGAAGTTGCCGGTTCCGACATGGGCATACCGGACGATCGCATCGTCTTCCTGACGCGTCACCAGACATAACTTCGAGTGTATTTTCAGCCCCGGAACACCGAATACGACACGCACATCTGATTCAGTCAGGCGTCTGGCCCACTCAATATTCGCTTCTTCATCAAAACGGGCCTGCAGTTCGACCACGACCGTGACTTGTTTACCGTTGTTGGCGGCGTCAATCATGGAATCGATGATGCGAGAATTTTTCGCGACCCGGTAAATGTTGATGTGGATACTGCGGACCTTGGGGTCAAATGCGGCCTGACGGACAAATTCCGTCATGTGGTTAAAGGTGTGATAAGGGTAATACAGCAGAATATCCTGCGCCTTAATCGCCTCGAACGCATTGCGAGCACTGATAAACGGGTAACTTTCAAGTGGCGGGAGTGGCTTGTTCTCCAGATACTTACGGCCGATATTCGGGAAACTGATGAAGTCCTTGAAGTTATGATAACGGCCACCCGGAATGATACTGTCATAGCTGGAAACCTTGAGCAGATGGCACAGCTTTTCAATCATTTCACCCGGCATATCCCGCTGATACACAAAGCGAACCGGCATGGCCGTCAGACGCTGATTCAGACCTTCTGACATCTGCTCCAGAAGACTGTGATCGACTTCCTGACTGAGATCGTATTCAGCGTCCCGGGTCATTTTCATCGAGTAAGCAGACAGGCTGTCGTATTCGAAGAAACCACTGAAAATGTCATCCAGACAAAGCCGGATAATGTTATCCAGAAGAATCAGCGTTTTCCGGTTCTTCCCTTTCGCTTCAGGAACTTTGATGAATCGGGGTAATTGATCTGTCGGGATTTCCACCAGTGCATACTGGCTGGATTCGCCCTGTTTCATGTCAATTGCCAGATAAGAATATTCATCTTTCAGAAACTGCAGCAGCTCAATGTCGTCTGTAAGCAGAATCGGGGTGACATGCGGCAGAATCGTGTTGCGAAAATACCGTTTCAGCCATTCGGTCTGGTTTTCATCAATTTGCTGTTCATTGACCAGAAAAATATTGCGCCGGGCCATTTCCAGCAGGATTTCGTTATACAGGGTATCGAAATCCTGATTCATTTTGAGGACCCGGCTTTGAATCTTACTCAGCAGATGCTTGGCATTGTCATCGCCGCCACGTTCCTGGCTGATGAGAATGCGCCGTTTTACATCTGCGAAGCGAACTTTATAAAACTCATCCGTGTTGCTGGAAAAAATGCCCAGAAAACGGACGCGTTCAATCAGGGGAACGGACTTGTCCGCCGCTTCCTGCAGGACACGTTCGTTGAATGACAACCAGCTAAGTTCTTTGTCAATATACAGCGGTTCAGTACTCATAGTTTTCCTAACAAGAGCAATTAATGGACTTCTATACCCTCGGGTTCCTCAAAATCGATGGTCAGATCATCGGCCAGACTTTCCAGTTGTTGCTGGACCGTGGCAACCGTGAGTGTTGCAGGGATCTCGAGTTCGAACCACGCGGTGAAAATGGGATATCCCCAGTTGGGCGCACTGTGGGTATCCGTTTTCAGTTTATGGATGTTGATACCGAGCTCGCTCAGGCGGGTTGTGACCTCTTTGACAATGCCGGGACGGTCATTGCCGGTGACGGTCAGTGCCTGTAGCTGTTTGGGGGCCGGTGGGGTGTGGCTGTCTTCAGCAATATGAATGTTCAGCCCATCCAGTTTTGACATGGCCTGACGCAGCGATTTAACCGATTCTTCGGGGACATCCACCTGGAGGATCCCAGCGAACTGTCCGGCCAGCTTGCTCATGCTGCTGCCCAGCCAGTTTCCATGATGTTTGTAGACGGTGTCAGATAAAGATCCGACTAACCCCGGGCGATCCTGGCCGATGACAGTGATAACAAGATGTTTCATGTCGCGTCTCCTTCTGGTAGCGGTTCAATTCATTATCTGACCACCCTCAGTTTATGTCCAGACAGGATATGCATTGAGTTCCCAGAATCAGGCTGCCGTCATAAAGCCTTCAGATTATTCGTTTTTTGTGACAATTTGATGTCAACCTTCTAACTGCTGCACAGTTTCATCCGACAAATGAAAAACTTACCGCAGGTGTAATATAATTGTCATCTTGCAGACATATACTTTGTCAGTTTGTAATTTTCATGGGGTGAGAATGGCAGATGCCGGTGCATTTTTGACGAACGATAGCCGTCGCCGTCAGCTGAAAGACAGGGTGGCGCGTTTTAGTGTGATTGCCGGTGGAATTTCTGTCCTTCTGACTCTGGTTCTGATCTTTTTCTATCTGCTCTATGTGATCGTGCCAGTTTTTTCGCCAGCCCGGATCACATCTCTTCAGTCATTCACCGTGCCCTTGTCCGGTACGCAGGCTGTGCGTCTGAACGAGCAGAATACCTACGCCTTTCATTTTTCATCGGACGGACAGGTCAGTCTGGTATCGCTCGCCCATGCGGCGCATCCGGATACCCGTAAACATATATCCGTCATGGATCACCCGGTCAGTTTTGCTGCGGCATTGCCCCATGAGAACGTCTATGTGTATGGGAACAAGACTGGCGGGGTCAGTGTTATCAAGCCCTTGATCCGTCAGGGCGGTCTGAGTGTTTCTTATCCGTTGGATCAGGCATATATCCAGTTAGATCCTGAGCGTCAGCCCTTAGACCGGCTGGCTGTGTCTGTCCGGGATGAAACAGCAACACTGATCGGGCTGACCCGTGATCAGCGTCTGGTTGCGCTGACCTACCATCGCAGCCATGGACTGAATCCCGGGAACGATGCCTGGCAGGAACAAAGGGTGACGATGCCGGAAATCCCGGATGCCGTCACTGAAATGATTGCCACGCCTGACGGCCGCACACTCTATGTGCTGGCGGGACGGCAGGTGCTGGCCATTGATTTACAGTCACTTCAGGCCTGGATCCGTCTGCGACAGGATGTTGGTCCGGAAGATGCCGCGCCCGTTGCGATGACGGCCCTGTCCGGGGCGAATTCCCTGTTGATTACCGGCGCTGACGGCCGGGTGACCCAGTGGTTTGAAGTGGTGAAAGACGGGCTGCGTCAGTTGGTTTCAGCGCGAACCTTTGACGCGGAAGGCGGCGCGTTCAGCCGTCTGGTGCCCGAATATTATCGGAAAGGCTTTTTTGCCCTGCAGGATGACGGGCTACTGAAGGTGTTTTTCACCTCGGACAACCTGGCGCCGGTGCTGAGCCAGTCTCTGTTCAGTCAGGTGCCGGATCAGATGGTGGTTTCATCCCGTGCGGATCGCCTGCTCGCGATTACCGGTGAGCAATGGCAGCTGTTTCGCGTTGACAATCCTTATCCGGAAGTCAGCGTCAGCAGTTTGTGGCAGAAGGTCTGGTATGAAGGTTATCCGGAGCCGGACTATGTCTGGCAGTCGACGTCAGCGTCTGATGAAGCAGAACCTAAATTGAGCCTGATGCCGATTGTATTTGGGACACTGAAAGCGGCGTTTTATGCGCTGTGTTTCGCCATTCCGCTGGCACTGGCTGGTGCGGTGTATACGGCGTATTTCATGTCCACGAAAATGCGCCGGGTGGTGAAGCCGACGGTTGAGATTATGGAAGCGTTACCGACGGTGATTCTGGGATTTCTGGCAGGGATCTGGCTGGCGCCTATTGTGGAAAATCACCTGATCGGTATTGTTCTGAGTCTGGTGTTCTTACCGCTGGCGATGATGGGAGTCGGGCTGGGATGGGCGATGCTGCCCGGCGGCTGGCACCGGCGGATCCCGACCGGGATGCATATTTTGCTTTTGATGCCGGTGTCAGTGCTTGCGGTTTATCTGTGTTTTTCGCTCAGCCCCTGGATTGAGCAGGCTTTTTTTGCCGGCGATATTCGCAGTTATCTGACCAATGTCTGGGGAATCGGATACGACCAGCGGAATGCGCTGGTGGTCGGGATTGCCATGGGATTTGCGGTGATCCCGACGATCTTCACGATAGCTGAAGATGCAATTTATTCTGTGCCTTCACATCTGAGTCATGGCTCGCTGGCACTGGGAGGAACGCCCTGGCAGACCCTGACCCGCGTGGTCCTGCTGACGGCAAGTCCCGGGATCTTCTCGGCGGTCATGATGGGGCTGGGTCGTGCGGTCGGTGAGACGATGATTGTCCTGATGGCGACAGGCAATACGCCGCTGATGGACTGGAATGTGCTGGAAGGCTTACGGACGCTGTCAGCGACGATTGCGATTGAAATGCCGGAATCAGAAGTTGGCAGTGCCCATTACCGTGTGCTCTTTCTGGCGGCTTTTGTGTTGTTTGTCTTTACTTTTTTCTTCAATACCCTGGCGGAAATTGTCCGGCAGCGACTGCGTGAGAAATACAAGTCGCTGTGACGGCCGGGGGAAAGGCTGAGTTGCAGAATCAATGTTGAAATGGATGCGTTCCGGATCGCCCTGGATCTGGCTGACTGCAGGCTCAGTCAGTTTAAGTCTGCTGGCGGTACTGGGACTATTACTGATGATTGGCTGGAAGGGATTGAGCTACTTCTGGCCGTCACCTGTGTACCAGTTTTCGGTCAGCATGGCTGACCGGGAGCAGGTCGTGCTGGGTGAAATTTATGAAACCAGAGCTGTGCCGCGTCAGCAGCTGCTGGAAGCCGGGTATTCGCTGCAGGGAAACGACAGCCCGACCATTGATCGCTATCTGATTAAAACCGGAAACCGGGAACTGGCAGAGCTGGATTTCGTAACCGTGCTGGCAACCCAGATCCACTCGCAAACTGTCGCCCACGGGGTGGCGGTGATGGACCGGGTAAGAAACGGTAAGTTTTACGGTTACCCGCAGGCGGTTTTAGACGGCAGCTCCCGGCATGAGGTTTCGTCACTGGCGTCGCTGGGAACATGGCTGACAGAAGCGGAAGTCATGCGCGAGGCCATCCGGGAGCTGAACGACAGTCAGTATATTCCGCTGTACCGGCAACTGGCCGGGATGAAAAATCAGCGTGGTCAGACGGCTCCGGAAACCTCGCGTCAGGCATTGCAGTCGCAACTGGAAGCGGTTGAGCAACAGCTGAAGCAGATGAAGCAAAAGCTGGATGGGCAGGCACTGCTGGTCAGAGATGCACAAGGGCAGACGGTCCGTATTCCGCTGGCTGAAATTTTGTATCTCTGGTATCCCAACGATATGAGTTTCAGCGAAAAGGTCGCGCACTGGGGGCGCCAGGTCGGACACTTTGTGACCGATGCGCCTCGTGAAGCCAATACGGAAGGCGGTGTGTTTCCTGCTATTTTCGGCACCGTGCTGATGGTATTACTGATGAGTGTTATCGTGACGCCATTAGGGGTACTGGCCGCGATATACTTACATGAATACGCTGAGCAGAACCGGTTTACCCGTCTGATTCGGGTGGCGGTCATCAATCTGGCGGGTGTTCCGTCGATTGTGTACGGAGTTTTTGGTCTCGGCTTTTTTGTTTATATGATTGGCGGCACGATTGATGAGATTTTCTTTTCCGATCAGCTGCCTGCCCCGACTTTCGGAACGCCGGGCATTTTATGGTCGGCACTGACACTGGCGATTTTGACCCTGCCCGTGGTGATTGTTTCTACAGAGGAGGGGCTGGCAAGGATCCCGCCTTCGATTCGCCACGGCTCGCTGGCCTTAGGGGCTACACAGGCTGAAACGTTGTGGCGCATTGTGATTCCAATGGCCAGTCCTGCCATTATGACCGGTCTGATCCTGGCGGTGGCGAGGGCAGCCGGTGAAGTTGCACCGCTGATGCTGGTCGGAGTCGTGAAAATGGCGCCGTCCCTGCCGGTCGATGCTCAGTTTCCGTATTTACATTTAGATCGGAAGTTCATGCATCTTGGCTACCATATTTATGATGTGGGCTTTCAAAGTCCGAATGTTGAAGCAGCCCGGCCATTGGTGTTTGCCACTTCGCTGCTGCTGGTCACTGTGATTGTGGGGCTGAACCTGACCGCGATCGGGATTCGTAATCACCTGCGGGAGAAATTCCGCGATCTGGAACAATAACGAGAAGGATGTAGATGTTTTCATTCAACGCCAGTATGGACTTGCTCAAGCCAGTCGATCTGACCGCATTACCCGAGGAGAAAACTGCCCTGACCATTGACGGGCTGGATCTGTTCTATGGTCAGAAACAGGCGCTGTATCATATCGACATGAAGATTGCCAAAGGGCAGGTGACGGCTTTTATCGGTCCGTCAGGCTGCGGTAAATCGACGCTTCTCCGTTGTATTAACCGAATGAATGAACTGGTGGAAGGATGCCGGGTGGAAGGTCAGATCCTGCTGCACGGCAGAAACATCTATGATCAGGATGTGGATGTTGCCTCATTGCGCCGCCGGGTAGGAATGGTGTTTCAACGGCCGAATCCGTTTCCTAAATCGATTTATGAAAATGTGGTGTACGGCCTGCGTCTGCAGGGGGTGAAAAACACCCGGGTACTGGATGATGCGGTGGAAAACTCACTGCGTGGCGCGGCTTTGTGGGACGAAGTCAAAGATCGGTTGCATGAAAATGCCTTTGGTCTGTCGGGGGGGCAGCAGCAGCGGCTGGTGATCGCCCGTGCAATTGCGATTGAGCCCGAAGTGATTCTGCTGGATGAGCCAACGTCGGCGCTGGACCCGATATCGACCCTGACCATTGAAGAGCTGATTAACGATCTCAAGAAAAAGTACACGGTGATTATCGTGACGCATAACATGCAGCAGGCTGCCCGGGTCTCGGACAATACCGCCTTTATGCACATGGGAGAGCTGGTGGAATATGCGTCTACCAATGATATTTTCACCACCCCGAAAGAGAAACGCACAGAAGATTACATTACTGGCCGGTACGGCTGAGGAGTTACAGATTGGATAATTTGAGTCTTAGCCGTCATATCTCCGGCCAGTTTAACGCAGAACTGGAAAGTATCCGCTCTCATGTGCTGGCGATGGGCGGACTGGTTGAGCAGCAACTGACGGATGCCCTGAAAGCTATGCACAAGCAGGATGTGGATCTGGCACGTCGGGTGATTAAGGACGATCACAAGGTCAATGCGATGGAGGTCGCGATTGATGAGGCCTGTACCCGGATCATTGCCAAGCGACAGCCGACAGCCAGTGATCTGCGTCTGGTGATTGCCATCATCAAAACCATTACGGATCTGGAGCGGATCGGGGATGTTGCGGAAAGCATTGCTAAAGTCGCTCTGGAAAACTTTACCAACAAGCAGTACAACCTGCTGGTATCACTGGAAGCACTGGGTCAGCATGCCGCCCGTATGCTGCATGAGGTACTGGATGCTTTTGCCCGGATGGATGTGAAAGCCGCGATCCGTGTTTATCAGGAAGACGACCGGATTGATAAGGAATATGAAGCGATCATTCGTCAGCTGATGACTTATATGATGGAAGATCCGCGTTCGATTCCGAATGTGCTGCAGGTGATGTGGTCAGCCCGGTCCATTGAGCGGGTCGGTGACCGGTGCCAGAACATCTGTGAGTACATTATTTATTTTGTGAAAGGGAAGGATATTCGTCATACCAGCCCGCAGGAAATGGAAAATTTTCTCGACAGTCATCGCTGAACAACAGGGAGCCAGAAGGCTCCCTGTTTGTCTGATAAGTCCCCTGGATACTAGTCGCCATTTTTATCAAAACGATCAGGCACGAACGTCTGTTCATCCATCGGCGGACGAGAATAACCTTCCTGGTTGATCTCCGGCAGCACGACTTCAGGGTACTCAATGTCTTCGTAAGGGATCTGGCTCAGCATGTGGGATATGCAGTTGATGCGGGCTTTTTTCTTATCATCGCTGTCGACCACCCACCAGGGACTTTGTTTGGTATCGGTATGGGCAAACATCTTGTCTTTGGCCGCTGAATAGTCTGCCCAACGGGAACGGGATTCCAGATCCATCGGGCTGAACTTCCAGCGTTTGATGGGCGTATTGATTCGTTCCAGAAAGCGTTTTTCCTGTTCTTCATCGGAAACGGAAAACCAGTATTTAATCAAAATGATCCCTGAGCGCTGCAACATGCGTTCGAATTCAGGGCACGCCAGCAGAAACTCTTCGTACTCCTCGCCGGTACAAAAGCCCATCACCTTTTCGACGCCAGCCCGGTTGTACCAGCTTCGGTCGAACAGGACGATCTCACCCGCGGCAGGAAGTTGCTCGACATACCGCTGAAAATACCACTGGGAACGTTCTTTTTCTGTTGGCTTGGGTAAAGCGACGACCCGGCACACACGCGGGTTGAGCTTTTCCGTGATCCGCTTGATGGTGCCGCCTTTGCCCGCAGCATCCCGGCCTTCAAATATCACCACAATGCGCAAGCCTTCCTGCTTGACCCATTCCTGGCATTTCACCAGCTCGATTTGGAGAAGTTCGAGCGCCTCATCATAATCTTTCTTTTTCAATTTCTTACTTAAATCAAAACTACTCATATCTTACTCCGTTTTTATAGAACGGTGTGCACAGTTACTGGTATCATCCCGGCTGACTTTTATTGTTTCAAGTGCATATGTTTCAAAATGTTGCATCAAGCATAAGAGATACTGAAAGTAATATTCCGGTGAACTGTTTTTATCTGGCAATTGCTTGATTTTATATCAGTTCCAGCATTTTTCGGGACAAAGTGAGTAATGATGAAAACGCTCAAAAATTCAAGGGTAGTAAAATGAAGACGTTAGCAATTGGAGCGCTTGTATGTTTGTTTTTAGCTGGCTGTGGCGGCGATAAAAATAACCATTTTTCAGCCAGACAACAGTTAATTGAGCAAAATTGCCCTGACAACATGACCTGTGATTTTCTGCAGGTTCCTAAGGATTACTCACAGCCGGACGGGGATATGGTCGACATATTTTATGGTGTCCACCCTGCGCGCAATCCTGCTGAACGTATCGGCGCTTTGCTGATGAACTTTGGCGGGCCAGGAGCCGAAGCCGTTCAAAGTGCCGCTTACATGGCTGAGAGATTATTCCCTGCTGAAATTTTAGACCGGTTTGATATTGTCGGGATCGATCCAAGAGGGGCTGGTCTCAGTGCGTTCGCTGATTCGTTAACGCAATGTGCGGTTGCTGAATACAATGAAACCGGAAATTGTGAGAATACTTTCAGACAAATTGCGCCGTTTCTTGGCAGTAATTCTGTGGTTCATGATATTGACAGGCTTCGTGAAAAACTTGGTGATGAAAAGCTAACGTTCCTTGGGTATTCATACGGAACGCGTTTGGGAGCCTTGTATGCCAATACTTTCCCGGAGCGTGTTCGTGCCATTGTGCTGGATTCGCCGATGTCTCCTTCTCTGGCGAATAATATTGAAATCAGATTAGGTAATGCAGCCGGTTACGAGAAAATTGCCGCGTATCGGTTAGATTATAAGAATTTTCCGGACCGCGATGCCCGGTATCGTACCGTCATGGAAGCAGCGTTCGTCAATGGTAGCTATGCAGCTCTTGACGGAAATCTGGATAAAGAGAAAGTGGCTCAGGCGATGAACGCAACGGTGGCCAGAGAATCTGAGAATGAGTGGCAGATAATCAATTTCTCGCTGAGAAGCTTATTGGATGAAGATAAAAGGCGATCGCTGATCTTGGATTTAGCCTGGCTGCGTCGTAATAACCAATACTCACGGCTAGCGGCGGATGATCTCCGGGACAGTGCCTTGTTCCAGGCTGTTGTTTGTACCGATGAAAGGATCCCATTGTCAAATAGTGAGATTTTATCCTCTCAATACCGTTATGAAGATGCTTCAGCGTTGTATGGTAAATTAACCCATGAAGAAACAGCTGAACTTTGTCTGGGATGGCAAGCCCAGCGGGATCCGGTTGCGGATATGTCTGATCTGGGTTTGAAGTTAAATGGCCAGCAAATATTAGTCATTGGGGGCCAGTATGACCCGGCTACACCATATACCTGGGCGCAGGAAATGGTGCAGGCACTCGGAAATTCAGCGAGCTTCCTGACGATGCATGACTATGTGAATCATGGCTTTAGTTACAGTGATAACACGTGTATTGATCAGGCCACCACAAGTTATCTGATCAATCCGGAAGACAAAATTTCGGATCGAGAGTGCTCGCGATACATCTGGTTTTCAGAGCGGTTTGGTAATCAGCCGAGGGTTCCTCATCCGGTTGATAAGATTAAAGGTTTTTAAATCACAGGCCTGCCAGATTGCAGGCCTTTTTTTGTTTGTCTTCGGCTGTCTATCTGAGTGCTTTGCGCACCGCCGCTATTTTCTCGCAGTCGGTGACCGGTATAGAAAAGTCATCCACGTCCTGACTTCCCATATGGGCTTCTGAGGCAAGATGAGTCATCTGACTTGGCCGTGTTGTCTTACCGGACAGGTGTAACTCTTTGACGCCGGTTCGGGACAGAATCTGTGAGGCGTTGTCGGCTGTGACGCCGGCGCCGGCCATAATGCTGAGTCGGTTGCCGCAGTAGCGGACCATGTCTGCCAGTGTTTCAGCACCTTCCAGAGCCGATGCCTTCAGGCCGGATGTCAGTACGCGCTCACATCCGGCATTCATCAGGCTGTCCAGTGCTTCACGGTAGTCGGTACACTGATCAATGGCGCGGTGGAAGGTCACGCCCAGTCCGTTTGCAGCTTGCATCAGTGCAGCGAGCTGGTTCGTATCGACCCGGCCATCCGGTGTTAACACGCCGAGTACCACGCCTTGTAAACCTGCCTGTCTGGCTGCATGAATATCGGCCAGCATGATATCCATGTCTTCGCCGGAAAACAAAAAGTCGCCTTGTCGCGGCCGGATCATGGCGTAGACAGGCACAGTCGACAGGCGTGCAGTCTGACGCATGAAGCCGGCACTTGGGGTGAGTCCGCCGAGTGAAAGAGATGAGCAGAGTTCGATGCGGGTTGCGCCACCTTGCTGTGCGGCATGAAGTGATTCAATGTTATCAATACAGACTTCAAGGTGAGTCAGCGGGAATGAGGTCATGAGACAGCCTTTCGCAATAAAATCCGGGTCGAGTGTAATCGGAGATGATGCAGGTGTCGAAGAGCGGGATCAACAAGTGTTGCGCAGACAGAAAAAATAAGCCCGGCACAAAGGCCGGGCTGAGCAATTTAGTGTAAGGCAAGCATTACAGGTCTGCAGTGTGCTCAGACAGGTAAGCAGCAACGCCTTTAGGAGAAGCGTCCATACCCGCTTTACCTTCTTCCCATTGTGCCGGGCAAACTTCACCGTTCTTCTGGTGGAAGTTCAGAGCGTCAACCATACGCAGCATCTCGTCGATGTTACGGCCCAGTGGCAGGTCGTTCACAACTTGGTGACGAACAACACCTTCTTCGTCAATCAGGAAAGAACCACGGAAAGCAACACCAGCTTCTGGGTGCTCAACGTCGTATGCTTTACAGATTTCGTGCTTCACGTCAGCAATCAGAGGGTATTTCACCTGGCCGATACCGCCGTTCTCAACAGCCGTGTTACGCCATGCGTTGTGAGAGAACTGAGAATCGATCGATACACCGATAACTTCAACGCCTTTCGCTTGGAAGTCAGCGAAACGCTTGTCGAAAGCAATCAGTTCAGAAGGACATACGAAAGTGAAGTCCAGTGGGTAGAAGAATACAACCGCTTTTTTACCTTCAGTGAACTGCTTGAAGTTGAAGTTTTCAACGATTTCACCGTTACCCAGAACTGCAGCAGCTGTGAAATCTGGTGCTTGACGACCTACTAGTACCATGTTGGTGCTCCTAATATTGGAATGATTACCACCCCCAAAGGGCAGTCCCTGATAAAACAGGACACACTATAGCGAAAGTGCTACATTGAAAAAAGTGGAATAAATAGATTATTACAATCGAAAAATACGATGAGCAAATTTCCCTCGCTTAAACAGCTTCATTATCTGGTGACCCTCTACGAAACCCGCCATTTTGGCGAAGCGGCCAAACAATGCTTCGTCAGTCAGTCGACTTTAAGTTCCGGTATTCAGAATCTTGAGGATCTGATCGGCTGCCAGCTGATTGAACGGGATAACAAAGCGCTGGTTTTTACCGCGACCGGGGAAGAAGTGGTGGTCCGCAGCCGTGAACTGCTGGCACGAACCCAGGACATGATGGAACTCACCAAAAGCGGCGACGATACCATGGCCGGGCAGGTCCGGCTGGGATGTATTCCGACGATCGCTCCTTTCCTGCTGGGCGATCTGGTTCAGGCGGTCAACCGGCGTTATCCGCAGCTTCATCTTTTGTTGCGAGAAGATACCACGGATAATTTGCTCAGTGCTTTGCGCAATGGCGATATGGATGTCCTGATTCTGGCGTTGCCGGTTGAAATCAGTGGTATGCACAGCCAGGTTGTGGGTCGGGATCCGTTCAAAATGGTGCTCAGTAAAACACAGGCTTCTCAGGTGACGGCCCCGTTACGATATGCAGATTTACCCGACGAATCTGTCTTTTTACTTGAAAAAGAGCACTGCCTGACCGGTCATGCTGTCTCAGCTTGTCAGTTAACCAGTAAAGAAAAAATTAATCCCTTCACGGCCACCAGTCTTCATACACTGGTTCAGATGGTGTCGAACGGCTTAGGTTCGACATTCATTCCCCAGATGGCCATCAAACATGGTTTGGTTGATAACCCGGATCTGGTGATACTGGATCCGCCCGGCCAAGCCGCATTTCGGGAAATTGGTCTAGTCTGGCGGCCCACGTCGAGCCGAATTTCCACTTTTCAGAGCCTCGCAGAGATAGTCGCAGACCTGCTTTAATCACATTCAGGATGCCCGGCAGAGATATTTTTATTTTTTGGTGAAATATTCTGCCGATCCTGAGTTCCTGTGAATCTTTGTTCTGTTGCGTATTTTTCGCAAGTGATTCATTTTGTAGGTTTTTTTTGTTTCGCTCAAAAAAACAATTCTGTTTTCCGCGGCTTTAAACCTCTCCTGAGTGTATGACTCTCCAAATTCTCGACTATAAATGTATTTAGATTGAGTGGCTTGCAATCATTTCATGCTCACCTTTTTGTTTAAAACGTATTTTTCAAACTTGTTGCTATTGAGTGGTTTGGTAATTTAATTACGTAATATGTGACATTTTTCCTTGTTCCGCAGTAAGGCGGGGAAAAACCGAATATATCGTTCAAACCTGTTTTAATTTAGTGTTTTGAGTAATAACTCTATTTCATTTAATTTATTGATTTTATTGAGTTTGTTTTGTTTTTGTATCTTTCTTGTTTTTCTGGATGTTTGCCATTGATGATTTATTCAGGCAACGTATAGACCATGTTTACGCCAAAGGTGGTCTAAGATAAACATCAGCTGTTCGAATTTCAGGTGGTTATTTAGTTACATTTGGTCGTTTTGATGTAAGTGGGGAGTTTACATGGATATGGAAAATCAATATCAGTTTGGTCAACTGACCCTGACGGCACTGTCAGAAGCACAACGCGATATTCTGAGTGATGAGGCAGTGTCTTTTGTTGAAAAACTGGTGACCCGATTTGCTGCCCGTGTGCCGGAACTGCTGGCGGCACGTGAAGCGCGTCAGCAGGCGATTGACGGCGGACAGCTGCCGGATTTCCTGCCTGAAACTCAAAACATCCGTGAAGGTGACTGGACCATTCAGAATATCCCGGCCGATTTGCTGGATCGCCGGGTTGAAATTACCGGTCCCGTTGATCGAAAAATGGTGATCAATGCCCTGAATGCGAATGTCAAAGTGTTCATGGCTGATTTTGAAGATTCATTTGCGCCCGCCTGGAGTGCGGTTATCGACGGGCAGCGCAACCTGCACGATGCAGTGAATCGCACCATCAGTTACACCCAGCCTGAAACAGGAAAGGTGTATGCCCTGAAAGACGACCCTGCGGTGCTGATCTGCCGGGTACGTGGTTTGCACCTGCCGGAAAAACACGTGTTGTGGCATGGCACGCCGATTCCCGGAGCACTGCTGGATTTCGGTCTGTACTTTTTCCATAACCACAAACAGCTTCTGGCCAATGGCAGCGGTCCTTATTTCTACGTGCCAAAGCTTCAGGCATATCAGGAAGCGGCCTGGTGGAGTGATGTCTTCAGTTTTGCGGAAGATGAGCTGGGTCTGTCCCGCGGCACGATTAAAGCAACGGTGCTGATTGAAACCTTACCTGCAGTGTTCGAGATGCATGAAATTCTGCACAGTCTGAAAGAACACATTGTGGGACTGAACTGCGGCCGCTGGGATTACATCTTCAGTTATATCAAGACATTGAGAAATCATCCGGACCGTATTCTGCCGGACCGCCAGGTCGTGACCATGGACAAGCCGTTTCTTAATGCCTATTCGCGTCTGCTGGTGAAAACCTGTCACCGCCGCGGTGCGTTTGCCATGGGGGGAATGGCGGCTTTCATTCCATCCAAAGATCCGGAGCAAAATGCCTGGGTTCTGAACAAAATTCAGACGGACAAAGCACTTGAAGCCCAAAACGGTCACGACGGAACCTGGGTGGCGCATCCGGGGCTGGCTGATACCGCCCGTGCTGTTTTCGATGCCTGTCTGGGTGACCGGAAGAACCAGCTGGATGTGACCCGGGACAGCGATGCACCAATCACGGCGGCTGAGCTGCTGGCCCCTTGCGATGGCGAGCGGACGGAAGACGGCATGCGCCACAATATTCGCGTGGCTGTTCAATATATTGAGGCCTGGATTTCCGGAAATGGTTGTGTGCCGATTTACGGTCTGATGGAAGATGCGGCGACTGCAGAAATCTCCCGTGCATCAATCTGGCAGTGGATCAAACACGGCAAGACATTAAGCAATGGTCTGGTTGTGACTAAAGCACTGTTTGAGCAGATGCTGGCTGAAGAGATGCAGGTACTGTCGCAGGAAATCGGCGCTGAGCGTTTCCGGCAAGGACGCTATCAGGAAGCGGCCGCGATGATGGCCCGGTTAACGACCAGCGATGAACTCGTGACCTTCCTGACGCTGCCCGGTTACGAATACCTGGAATAGCCGTTGCGAGACTGAAAAACGCAACGCCAAGGAACATAAAACAAAAAGCACTGTGTGCAATTGCCTCTGTCCGGCCTGGCCGGGCAGGGGAAGCCCAAGAAAACCCATTGAAAACTGAACCGCAGAACCTCCAGATTTTGCGAACTATCGTCACATAATACGAGGGATTTATTATGACTCTGACTCGCCAGCAACAGATTGAAGCCATTGAAAAGGACTGGGCTGAGAATCCGCGTTGGAAAAACGTGAAGCGTACTTATACAGCGGAGGATGTGGTGAACCTGCGTGGTTCGGTCGTCCCGGCGAACACACTGGCACAACGCGGTGCTGACAAGCTGTGGGATCTGGTGAACGGCTCTGCGAAGAAAGGCTATGTCAACTGCCTGGGTGCGCTGACTGGAGGCCAGGCGGTGCAGCAGGCCAAAGCCGGCATTGAAGCGATTTATCTGTCAGGCTGGCAGGTGGCGGCGGACAACAATACCGCCTCTTCGATGTACCCGGATCAGTCACTTTACCCGGTAGACTCTGTACCTGCCGTCGTGAAGCGTATCAATAATTCTTTCCGCCGTGCTGACCAGATCCAGTGGGCAAACGGCAAGAGTCCTGAAGAGGGCGGCATAGACTACTTCCTGCCGATTGTTGCGGATGCGGAAGCAGGCTTTGGTGGTGTCCTGAATGCTTATGAACTGATGCGCAGTATGATTGATGCGGGTGCAGCCGGTGTTCACTTTGAAGACCAGCTGGCTTCGGTGAAAAAATGTGGACACATGGGTGGTAAAGTTCTGGTGCCGACTCAGGAAGCGGTACAAAAACTGATTGCGGCCCGACTGGCTGCGGACGTTTCCGGAACGACAACCCTGGTGATTGCCCGTACTGATGCAAATGCAGCAGACCTGCTGACCTCTGATTGTGATGCTTACGATGCCGATTTCATCACGGGTGAACGGACTCAGGAAGGTTTTTACCGTGTACGTGCCGGGATTGATCAGGCGATTGCCCGTGGTCTGGCTTACGCACCCTATGCTGACCTGATTTGGTGTGAAACCGCAACGCCGTGTCTGGAAGAAGCGCGTCAGTTTGCAGAGGCGATTCATGCGAAGTATCCGGATCAGCTGCTGGCTTACAACTGTTCGCCTTCTTTCAACTGGGAGAAGAATCTGGATGCAGAGACCATTGCCAAGTTCCAGCAGGAACTGTCGGATATGGGCTATAAATACCAGTTCATCACGCTGGCAGGTATCCATAACATGTGGTTCAACATGTTTGAACTGGCCCATGCCTATGCGCAGGGCGAAGGGATGCGTCATTATGTCGAGAAAGTACAACGTCCGGAATTTGCTGCAGCAGAGAAGGGTTATACCTTTGTGGCACACCAGCAGGAAGTGGGAACCGGCTATTTCGACAAGATGACCAATGTGATTCAGGGCGGAAACTCTTCGGTGACTGCACTGACTGGCTCGACCGAGGAAGATCAGTTCTGAGCAGACTGATCGGATTGACCGAGCAATCTATCCTAGTTAGTCCATTTCGCAGCGGTTGCCTGCAAAGGTATTGCGATTAGCGTTATCTTCTGCTGCGTGAGGCGGGTGTACTACCAGCCTCACCGGGATAGCACTTTAATAATGAAATTGTTATCGCCTTGGGAGCCTCCGGCTCCCCTTTTTATTTCTGCGGCAAAGCCGTTTAAGCCGGTAAGACTCACCTTGCTTTCCTTTATTCCTCAATACGTACCTGGCGGATCAGCGAATCACGGCTTTCCAGCCAGTAAGCTTTCGATGCCTGCATCAGTCTCGGATAGAGAATGAAAAAGCTCTGCTCCAGCGCCTGATAATGGTCGGAGAGAAAGGGCGGGCATTCTGTCAGCGCCTGTAATTTGGGACGTCTGACGGCCATTCTTGCCAGAGCCTGATGAATGGCTGATTCCTGTTGATACTGCAATAACCATTCCTGCGCCCACATGCGACGGGTCATTTGCTGGTAGTTTTCCGGCTCCGGTTCCTGAAACTGTTCAATCTCACGTCTGGTCTGCCGGACAAACTGGGCTAGGGGTAAGTCATGGAAGACCGTCCAGTGCCGGGCCAGGTAATGGTCCCAGATCATATCGAGAGCAATGCCGCTGACCCGCCGGATCGTCGGGGGAAACTGTTGCCGCCACGCTCTGACTTCGGGCTGACTGTCGATATAGCTGTCGACAAAGCGGTGGAGTTTGATCCCGGCAGCAACGTCCGGTGTATAGAAACGATACGGATCCCCCCGAACAAAGTCGGCGAGCAGGTTTCCGGTGAGGTTGCTTTGACAGTGATCGGCCAGGTGGAGATGTGCAAGAAAATTCATGGTGTTCGTCATGTGGTCGCAGGTAACTCTCATTGAAACTGTAACAGCAATTTGCGGAATAGGGCAGCACGGAAGGTCTGTCAGAAATTCGGTGTGGACCGTACAGGGCATTGCACAAAAATGCGGTATTGCGTCCAACTTTCAAACGTGGTGGCTCGAACAGCAAAAGGAAGCCGGCTTTGGCGGTTTATGTCACATCGTGACTGGAAGTTTTTTATACACTGTTATTGAGGGTTGTTGATCTTTCGTGGTTCTTTTTTGTCCGGGGGATAATGATTGAAAGCCGGAGTGAACCTGTTGGGTCTGTTACCGCCTGGTACTGCCGTGTGGTCGGCGAATCGTGGGTCGCGAACGTGTATCACGGGGCAGGAAGAATCAGTAACTGACTGTAAAAAAGACGAATGGTTAACAGATACAGGGCGTTGCTAAATATTCTTTCGGCGGGGTAGTGAGAATGATGAAAAGAACGATATTTCAATGGGCAGCCGCCGGGATTGTGGGGGGATTGATCACGGCCAGCTGTTCTGTTTTTGCTGAGCAAAATTCTGCTCAGGAAGAGAATGCGCCTGTTGCAAGGGTGATCGGCGGGACTACAACCTACGCAGGAGAGCTGCCTTGGCAGGCACTGATTTATATTGATTACGGCCGGGACGGTAACGAAGTTTATCAGTGTGGCGGTGTGATCATTGATATGGATACTGTGCTGACAGCCGCACACTGTATGAAACATAACAATGTCGCGGCACAGTCGAACGAGGTTCTGGTCTGGGGGGGGATTACCTCAACCAGCAGCGCGACGATCGGAAACGCCCATACTGTGGCCAGTGTGACAATTCATCCAGGCTATGACGCCTCTACTTTCGTCAACGACATTGCGTTACTCCGTCTGAATACCGGCTTTTCGAGTTCAGTCCAACCCATTCAGCTTGCCACGGTCAGTGAGCAGAATCAGGCTGATTTAGCCTTCGAGAATAGCTACGTCCATGGGGGGGAGAGTCCTGAAAATTTGCTGGTATCCGGTTGGGGACGAACGTCAGCAGATCCGGATGCGGCGGTCTCTCAGGATTTGCAGCATACTTTGCTTACCGGAGTGCCTGACGATTATTGCAACAGTGTCTGGAGTAATATTAATTCAACGAATCTGGATAGCTTTGTGTGTGCGATTTCTCCTTTGCCCAATGTTGATCGGGATAGTTGCCAGGGCGATTCCGGTGGTCCGCTGGTGTGGCAGAATCCACAGGCCAGTGCTGATGCTGATTTTGGCTTACGCTTGGTCGGACTGGTCAGTTTCGGCGCCCAGTGCGCATCAGATGTACCTGCGGTGTACACGGAGGTCTCCCATTTCAGAACCTGGATTTGGACGATTACCGGCACCGGTTTTGATTTTGACCCTGATCCGGTTTTCACGAGTGATCCTTTTTCAGCGGAAAATTCAGCGCGTCTGAATAGAGAGACGTCAACTCATCAAACGGTCGGTTATGCCGGCAGCGGCGGAAGTGGCGGCAGTATGGCTCCTGGGATCCTGATCGTATTGTTTGGCTTGTTCTTCTGGCGAAGCCGGGAAAAATCAATCAGATAGCCTGCTGTTTCTTTCTCTCTGGGTCTGCAGAGCGATGATACCGTCATTGCTCTCAGGCTGTTCAGTCTACACCTTTTCCCCTTCTGCTCAGTTTCTTCTCCTGCGGTACTGTAAAGGGGTCGCAACTTTAACCCTGATTATCAGTTATGCAACAAATGCTGAATTTCGGCGGGCTTTATAATTAACCCACTGTCTTTCAGAAGGGGATGTAGTGATGAAGGCCCCTGTCGCTATCTGCCTGTTTTATCTCTGTTGTTTTTTCATGTTTGCTTCGTTATCAGTGCATGCGCAGGATGAAGAATCGGGTACACCGAATGAACAGGCGCCTCAGGCAACAGCCCGGATTATTGGCGGTATTCTTACGCAACCGGGAGAATTGCCCTGGCAGGCTTTTGTGAGAATCGACTTTTCAGAGAACGGCACTGAAGCATACCAGTGCGGAGGTGTGGTCATTGATCAGGAAACAGTGCTGACCGCTGCACATTGTATGGTGAATGCCGGGCGGGTGGCGACACCCATGCATGTTCGGGTATGGGCCGGGATCACGACATTAGAAGATGCTGGCAATCAGAATGTTGCCCCTGTGAGTGCCGTTATTGTGCATCCCAGTTATAACAGCAGTAATTTCAATAACGACATTGCTATCCTGCGTCTGGCGATCAGTTTACCCCCAAGAGCAATACCCATCCGAATTGCAACGGTTGCAACACAGCGTCGGGCCGATGCTGAGTTTGTCAGTACCTGGGTTGTCAACGGAGTACGTCCCGCCAATTTGCTGGTCAGCGGCTGGGGCAGTGATTTTCCCAAGAGCGAAAAAGGCGTCATGTCTCTGAATCAGACTTTGCTGTCCGGCGTGCCGGACAGGAGCTGTGATGCGTTATGGGGCAGCACGGTTTATCCGCAGGTTTACAGTCTGTTTGTCTGTGCCGGACCGCCATCGCCGGAGCTTTACCGGGACAGTTGCTTTGGTGACTCTGGCGGGCCTCTGGTTTGGCAGGATCCCCAGGCGAGCAGTGATTCGGATTTTGGTCTTCGCTTGGTGGGGCTGGTCAGTTTTGGGGAAGGATGCGCGGGGAATCTGCCGGGAGTGTACACCCAGGTGTCGACCTATCTCGATTGGATCGGCTCTGTCTTGGGCAGTCGTTTCAACCCCGCTCCGGCTTCAGTGTTTGCGGTAAATCCTTTTTTGCAGGATTACAGTAAAGCCGGGCTGGAAGATTTTGGTACCCGGACAAATAGCAGCAGCGACAGCGGGGGCAGTCTTTCATGGCTCACATTATTTGCTCTGTTGTGGCTGGCTATCCGGCGTTTTCGTGTCTGAGCCGGACGGAAATCATTTCATCCCATTTCAGCGGGCTTGATATTGCAGTGTGGCAGCCTATACTAGCTGCCTGCTGTAATTTAGGGCCTAAAAAATGCAAGTTTCAGATTTTCACTTTGACCTTCCCGACGAATTGATTGCGCGTTACCCGCAACCTGTACGCTCTGCGAGCCGTCTGCTGCATCTGGACGGAAACAGCGGTGATGTACAGCATCAGTCGTTTAAAAATGTGTTGGATCTGGTGCAGCCAGGTGACTTGCTGGTCTTTAACAATACCCGGGTTATCCCTGCCCGTATGTTTGGCCGGAAAGCCAGCGGCGGTAAGCTGGAAGTGCTGGTCGAGCGATTGTTAGATGACAAGCGCATTCTGGCGCATGTCCGTGCATCTAAAGCTCCGAAGCCGGGCACTCACCTGCTGCTGGGTGAGAACGATGAGTTCGAAGCCGAAATGGTCGCGCGCCACGATGCTTTGTTTGAAATTCGTTTCAGCAGTGAGCTGACAGTTCTGGAGATTCTGGAGACGGTCGGACACATGCCGCTGCCGCCTTATATTGACCGTCCGGATGAGGACGCGGATAAAGAACGTTATCAGACGGTTTATAACGCAAAACCGGGTGCAGTTGCAGCGCCAACAGCCGGACTGCACTTTGATGATCAGCTGCTGGCAGATATCAAGGCGAAAGGCGTTGAGTTTGCTTTCGTGACCCTGCATGTTGGTGCCGGAACTTTCCAGCCGGTTCGCGTCGATAATATTCACGATCACCACATGCATGCTGAGTACGTTGAAGTACCGCAGGACGTGGTCGATGCGATTAAAGCCACTCGAGCGCGTGGCGGACGTGTCATTGCTGTCGGGACGACGTCGGTTCGTTCACTGGAAAGTGCTGCGCAGGATGCGCTGAAAAAAGGGACTGAGCTGGTTCCTTTCTTTGGCGACACCGATATCTTTATTTTTCCTGGTTATGAGTTCCAGCTGGTGGATGTGCTGATTACCAACTTCCACTTACCGGAATCGACGCTGATCATGTTGGTGAGCGCTTTTGCCGGTTATGAGCACACCATGAACGCTTATCAGCAGGCTGTGGCGCAAAAATATCGTTTCTTCAGCTATGGCGATTCGATGTTTATCCATCGTCGTCAGGCATAAGCGGGCAAATTTCCGGCTGTAGGACACAGTTTGGTGCCTGATAACTGGAAAATCCGAACTTTTTAATGAATTCACTGTCTGGCTTTGGGCCGGACAGTTTGCGATCTCGCTGAGATCACAGTGCATCAGGCGATGGCCTTTTGCATTTATCTTGGGTCAACTGACCTGAATGTCAGACTGTTTCTCTGGCTTTTGGAGGCTTTGTGAAATTTGAATTAGATAAAACCCAGGGGCGTGCGCGTCGCGGCCGTCTGGTCTTTGAACGTGGCACGGTTGAAACGCCGGCCTTTATGCCTGTGGGTACTTACGGCACCGTGAAGGGCATGACGCCGGAAGAAGTGAAAGAGACCGGCGCACAAATTCTGCTGGGTAACACGTTCCACCTGTGGCTGCGCCCGGGTCAGGAAGTGATGAAACTGCACGGCGACCTGCATGACTTTATGCAGTGGCAGGGCCCGATTCTGACCGATTCAGGCGGTTTTCAGGTCTTCAGCCTGGGTGATATCCGTAAGATCACCGAAGAAGGTGTACATTTCCGTAATCCGGTGAACGGCGACAAGATTTTCATGGATGCAGAGAAATCCATGGAAATCCAGTATGACCTGGGCTCCGATATCGTCATGATCTTTGACGAATGTACGCCTTACCCGGCAACGCATGATGAAGCCAAGCAATCGATGGAAATGTCTCTGCGCTGGGCGAAACGCAGCCGCAACCATTTCGATAAACTGGAAAACAAAAATGCCCTGTTCGGCATTGTGCAGGGAAGCGTTTACGAAGACCTGCGTGATGTTTCAGTGAAAGGTCTGACCGAAATCGGCTTTGACGGCTATGCAGTCGGTGGTCTGGCTGTGGGTGAACCGAAAGAAGACATGCACCGTGTGCTGGAACACACCTGTCCGCAACTGCCGGAAGATAAGCCTCGTTACCTGATGGGTGTGGGTAAACCGGAAGATCTGGTTGAAGGTGTTCGCCGCGGTATCGACATGTTTGACTGTGTGATGCCAACCCGTAACGCACGAAACGGCCATCTGTTTGTTACGGGCGGTGTGATCAAGATCCGTAATGCGAAACATAAAACGGATACAAGCCCACTGGATCCGCACTGTGACTGTTACACTTGTCGCAACTACTCGAAGGCGTACCTGTATCACCTGGATAAATGTAATGAAATTTTGGGTGCACGCCTTAATACAATCCATAACTTACGTTACTATCAGCGTTTGATGGAAAGCATTCGTCAGGCGATTGAAGAAGATCGTTTCGACGCATTTGTAGAAGAGTTCTACACGCGCCGGAACCGCGAAGTTCCACCATTGAAAGACGTTTAACTATAACGAGGACGTGAATAAATGAGTCTTTTTATTTCTCAGGCACACGCAGCTGCCGAAGGTGCACCACAAGGTGGCGGCATGCAGCTGTTCATCATGCTGGCCCTGTTTGCGGTTATTTTCTACTTTATGATTTACCGTCCGCAGGCGAAACGGGTGAAAGAGCATAAGAACCTGATGGCCTCGATGGGTAAAGGTGATGAAGTTCTGACAAACGGCGGTCTGGTCGGCAAGATCACGAAAGTTTCAGAAGAAAATGACTACATTGTGATCGCGCTGAACGACACAACTGAAGTTACGATCAAAAAGGATTTTGTTTCTGCCGTGCTACCAAAAGGCACCATGAAATCTTTGTAATTTATGGCTTTGAAGGATCTTCTCAGTGTTAAACCGGTATCCCTTGTGGAAGAACCTGATGGTGGTGTTCGCACTGCTGATCGGTTTGCTTTATGCGCTTCCCAATGTGTTCGGTGAAGATCCAGCGATCCAAATCTCCGGGGCGCGTGGCGCCTCGGTAGAGATGTCCACGCTGGATACGGTGACCGAGCAACTTAATCAAGATAATCTCTCCTATAAATCTGTCGCATTCGAAAACGGGGCTATTCTGGTCCGCTTCAAAGACACTGAGACTCAAATCAGTGCCCGCGATTTACTGAATCAATTTCTCGGCGACAACTATGTTGTTGCGCTGAACCTGGCACCATCAACACCGCAGTGGCTGGAAAGCCTGGGTGCCACGCCAATGAAACTTGGCCTGGACCTGCGTGGCGGTGTGCACTTCCTGATGGAAGTGGATATGGATGCTGCCATGGAAAAACTGCTGAGTCAGCAGGAAGACACTTTCCGTTCTGAGCTTCGTGAAGCCCGCATTCGTTACCGCGCAATCAGCATCAAAGACAATGGTGTCGAAATTCGTCTGCGTAACGACGAGCAAGTTCAGCAGGCCAAACGAGAACTCTCGAAATTACATCCGGACATGCTGTTCATTGAAGGCAGCGGCTTCGCATTGAAAGCCAGCTTCAGTGAAGCCCGCATGCAGGAAATCCGTAATTATGCCGTGGCTCAGAACATTACCATTCTGCGTAACCGTGTGAATGAGCTGGGTGTGGCTGAACCATTAGTTCAGCGTCAGGGTGCAAACCGCATTGTGGTTGAGCTGCCGGGTGTTCAGGATACAGCGCGCGCGAAAGAAATTCTGGGTGCCACGGCAACACTGGAATTCCGCGAAGTGGACGGCAGTGCCGATCTGGCCGCGGCTGCTTCCGGCCGTGTTCCGCCGGGCAGTGAAGTGAAGCGTTCCCGTGACGGTAATCCTGTTGTGCTGAAAAAACGAGTGATTCTGGAAGGTTCACACATTACGGATGCCAGCTCCAGCAATGATGAGTATGGTCGTCCGCAGGTCAACATCTCGCTGGATAGTGAAGGTGGGAACAAGATGACGGCTTTCTCACGCAATAACGTGGGCAAGCTGATGGCGACGCTGTTTATTGAATATAAAGACAGCGGCAAGCGTTCTCCGGAAGGGAAAGTGATTCTGGAGAAACATGAAGAAGTCATTAACCAGGCGACGATTCAGACTGCACTGGGCCGGAATTTCCGGATTACCGGAATTGATACTCAGGCAGAAGCGCATAACCTGGCGCTGTTACTGCGTGCCGGTGCCCTGATTGCACCTATTTCCATTGTGGAAGAGCGCACGATCGGCCCGTCTATGGGTCAGCAAAATATCGACATGGGTATCCAGGCCTGTATCTGGGGTATGGTTGCCGTTATGTTGTTTACTCTGCTTTATTACCGTAAGTTCGGCCTGATCGCCAACCTGGCACTGGCCATGAACCTGGTGCTGATTATTGGCGTGATGTCGATGATTCCGGGGGCGACCATGACGTTGCCGGGAATTGCCG
Source organism: Photobacterium sp. CCB-ST2H9 (assembly GCF_023151555.2). Lineage (NCBI taxonomy): Bacteria > Pseudomonadati > Pseudomonadota > Gammaproteobacteria > Vibrionales > Vibrionaceae > Photobacterium > Photobacterium sp. CCB-ST2H9. Next base: position 2,715,421 of record NZ_CP100425.1, on the reverse strand, counting down.
GTATTGTCCTGACGGTCGGTATGGCGGTAGATGCGAACGTGCTGATTTTTGAGCGGATCCGGGAAGAAATTCGCGAAGGCCGCAGCCCGCAGCAGGCAATTCAGCAGGGTTATGCGAATGCATTCAGCACAATTGCAGATGCCAATATCACCACACTGATCACCGCGATTATTCTGTTCGCTGTGGGGACTGGCGCCATTAAAGGCTTCGCCGTGACCCTGTCGATCGGTATTCTGACCTCTATGTTTACAGCCATTGTAGGCACCCGGATGCTGGTGAACCTGCTGTATGGCGGTAAACGTATCGATAAGCTGTCGATCTAAGGAGACGCTGACATGTTTCAAATCTTGAAAGCGGATAAAGTGATCGACTTTATGCGTTGGTCGAAACTGGCCTTCGTTCTGTCTGCGGTCATGATCATTGCGTCAATTGGCGTGGTGGTCACCAAAGGGATGAACTGGGGGCTGGACTTTACCGGCGGAACCCTGATTGAAGTGGGCTTTGAACAGCCGGCCGATCTGGGCAAGATCCGGACGTCGCTGGAATCCGCTGGCTTCGATGATGCGATTGTGCAGAACTTCGGTACGGCCCGTGATGTCATGGTCCGTCTTCAGCCGCGTGATGGTGTGGCCGGTGAAACACTGGGCAACCAGGTGCTGGATGCGTTGCGTAACGGGACGCACCAGAATGTTGAAATGCGCCGGATTGAATTTGTTGGCCCGAATGTGGGCGATGAGCTGGCCGAAGCGGGTGGCCTGGCAATTCTGGTGTCGCTGATCTGTATTCTTTTGTACGTATCGATTCGTTTTGAATGGCGTCTTGCAGCTGGTGCGGTTCTGGCACTGGCTCACGATGTGATCATCACAATTGGTATTTTCTCACTGATGCAGATTGAAGTGGACCTGACAATTGTGGCGGCCTTGCTGACGGTTGTCGGTTACTCACTCAACGATACCATCGTTGTCTTTGACCGGATTCGTGAGAACTTCCGGAAGATGCGCAAGGGCGGTCCGTCAGAAGTGATGAACAATTCGATCACTCAGACTTTAAGCCGTACCCTGATCACTTCCGGCACGACATTGTTCGTGGTGATTGCCTTGTTCCTGAAAGGCGGCACCATGATCCATGGCTTTGCAACAGCATTGCTGATTGGTATTACGGTCGGTACTTATTCTTCCATCTACGTGGCTTCTGCACTGGCGCTGAAACTGGGAATTACCCGTGAGCACCTGATGCCACCAAAAGTGGAAAAAGAAGGCGAAGAATTCGACGCGATGCCTTAATGAATCCGATGGCCTGGCATGTTCGGGCTGTCGTGATGGCTGAAGTTGAAGCATAAAAAAAGCCCCGGCATTCTTGCCGGGGCTTTTTGTATGTCAGTGTCAGACTTATTTATTCAGCGCTTCACTGCCGTGTTCACGGATTTTGGTCAGGATTGGTTTCACGACACGAACGTTACCCGCAACAATGTTGCCCGAAGTCAGGTAATTGGTGTTACCGGTGAAGTCGGTGCAAATTGCGCCGGCTTCGCGGGCAATCAGTTCACCAGCCGCCATTTCCCAAGGCTTCTGACCCAGCTTGAATACGCCGTCAACACGGCCGGCTGCCAGGTAGCACAGATCCAGTGAAGTTGAACCAGACTGACGCATGTCGTCACAATCAACAAACATAGCTTGCTGGATTTTTGCGAAGCTTTCCGCGTGCTGTTTTGCAGCGAAAGGTAGACTGGTCGCCAGAATCGTACCAGTCAGGTTACGTGGCTGAGAAGCACGGATACGCTGGTTGTTCAGCTGTGCGCCAGAACCACGGGTTGCAGTGAACAGTTCGTTACGGGAAGGATCGTATACAGCGGCAATTTCAGTACGGCCGCGCATACGCAGCGCAACAGAAATCGCAAAGTGCGGTAAGCCGCGAACGAAGTTTTGAGTGCCATCCACCGGGTCGATGATCCATTGACATTCTTTGTCACGGCCTTCCTTTGTGCCGGACTCTGCACCGACGATGCAGTGATCAGGATAAGACTTCAGAATCGTATCGATAATGATAGCTTCTGCTTCTTTGTCGATATTGGTGACAACGTCGTTGCCTTTTTTACTGACTTCAATGCCTTGTGGTTTTTCTAAAGACTTAGCGACATGGTCACCGGCTTTACGCACAGCACGGATCGCGATATTTAGCATCGGATGCATAGGATCTTCCCAACGGATGTTAAAGAACTAAAAAGCGGCGGCGAGTATATCAGAGCCTGTACAAAAAGGAAGTGGTTATTTTTTGTCCGGGCATTGAAAGCTCAGCCTCTTTTACAATGTTTTCCCCACTTTATGACAGGCTGTGCTAGAATCCCCCGGTTTTGGAATCGGAGTTGGAAAACACGCTCTCATGTTAGATCAAATTCGCGTGGTGCTGGTGGGCACATCCCATTCAGGCAATATTGGTTCGGCGGCTCGCGCCATGAAAGTGATGGGCCTGAGTGAACTGGTTCTCGTGGAACCGGCCTGCGAAATTGATGGCCAGGCCATTGCGCTGGCTGCCGGTGCTGCGGATATCGTTGAGAACGCCCGTATTGTGAACAGCCTGGATGAAGCAATTGCTGACTGTGGTTTGGTGGTTGGTTCCAGTGCGCGTTCCCGTACTTTAGAATGGCCCCAACTGAACCCGCGAGAGTGTGGTGTTAAGGCTGTTCAGGAAGCCGCGTCTCGGCCGGTTGCTTTGCTGTTTGGCCGTGAACGTATTGGTCTGACCAATGAAGAGCTGCAAAAATGTCATTGTCATGTGTATATTCCTGCTAACCCAGAATACAGTTCACTGAATCTGGCGATGGCGGTTCAGACAATCAGTTATGAAGTACGCATGGCTTATCTGGATAAAGAGGCTCAGGCTTTTCCGGCCGAAGCTCAGCCAGAATACCCGAGAACAGAGGAACTTGAGCGCTTCTTTGATCATCTGAATGATGTCATGGAACAGACGCAGTTCATCAGTAATCGATCCGGCATGGTCATGGCCAAACTTCGTCGCCTTTTCGTGCGCGCCAGACCAGAAGAGCAGGAGCTGAATATCCTGCGCGGCATCTTGTCTTCGGTACAAAAATCCCTTGCCGGATTGAAGAAATAGTTTGTGAATGAACAGGATAAAACCTGACTAATTTACTCAGGTATATACTTGACCATTTTAGTCAGGTATGCGACACTGCTGCCATAGATTCGAGTTGGTAGCGGTGTGTTATGAGATTGACATCAAAAGGACGGTATGCAGTGACGGCCATGTTAGACGTCGCTCTGCATTCTCAGGAAGGTCCAGTCCCTCTGGCTGATATTTCAGAACGTCAGGGGATTTCACTGTCTTATTTGGAGCAGTTATTTGCTCGCTTGCGTAAAGCCGGTCTGGTTGCGAGTGTCCGCGGTCCCGGCGGTGGTTATCGTTTGGGTGATGATGCGAACCAGATTGCAGTCGGGACTGTGATTGCTGCCGTTGACGAGTCTGTCGATGCCATGAAATGCCATGGTAAAGGAGACTGTCAGGGAGGCGTCCGTTGCCTGACTCATACGCTCTGGCATGATCTCAGCACCCGTATCAGTGACTTCCTGAACAATATCACCCTGGGTGAACTGATGCAGGACAATGACGTACTCGAGATTTCAGACCGTCAGGAACAACGCCTTCAGAAGTCGTCTTTTGGACATAAGAATACACACGACAGCGCCACTATAGGTGTCGATGTTCGCTCCTAGCGCCCAGCGGCCCGTGTTTTTGGAGATGAAGATGAAACTGCCAATATATTTTGATTATTCCGCTACTTGCCCTGCAGACCCACGTGTTGCTGAAAAAATGATGCAATGCCTGACCATGGACGGAAACTTCGGTAACCCGGCCTCCCGTTCACACCGTTTTGGCTGGCAGGCCGAAGAAGCAGTCGATACAGCCCGTGAGCAAGTGGCTGACCTGCTGAATGCCGATCCACGTGAGATTGTATTTACTTCAGGCGCGACGGAATCTGATAACTTGGCGATTAAAGGTGTGGCCCACTTCTATGCGAAGAAAGGGAAGCACATCATTACCTGCAAAACCGAGCACAAAGCGGTACTGGATCCCTGCCGCCAACTGGAGCGTGAAGGCTTCGAAGTTACCTATCTGGAACCTGAATCGAACGGCCTGATTGACCTGGCTAAGCTGCGTGATGCAATGCGTGAAGACACGATTCTTGTTTCGATCATGCATGTGAACAACGAAATTGGTGTGATTCAGGATATCACTGCGATTGGTGAAATGTGTCGTGAAAATGGCGTGATTTTCCACGTGGATGCTGCCCAGTCTGCGGGTAAGCTGCCAATCGACGTTCAGGAAATGAAAGTTGACCTGATTTCACTGTCTGCACACAAGATTTACGGCCCGAAAGGCATTGGCGCACTGTATGTTCGCCGTAAGCCGCGTATCCGCCTGGAAGCTCAAATGCACGGTGGTGGTCATGAGCGTGGTATGCGTTCTGGTACTCTGGCAACGCACCAAATCGTGGGTATGGGCGAAGCGTTCCGTATCGCGAAAGAAGAAATGGAACAAGACCGTCAGCATGCGCTGGCACTGCGTAACCGCCTGCTGGAAGGCGTGAAAGATATCGAAGCCATGACGGTGAACGGTGACCTTGAGCAGCGTCTGCCAAACAACCTGAACATCAGCTTTGCTTTTGTTGAAGGTGAGTCACTGCTGATGGCGCTGAAAGATCTGGCTGTTTCTTCCGGTTCTGCCTGTACTTCGGCAAGTCTGGAGCCTTCTTATGTGCTGCGTGCACTGGGTCTGGATGATGAACTGGCCCACAGCTCAATCCGTTTCTCTTTCGGTCGATTCACAACGGCGGAAGAAGTAGACTACGCAATTTCGCAAATCCGTACCGCAGTCGAAAAACTGCGTGAGATGTCACCGCTTTGGGATATGTACAAAGAGGGAATCGATCTGAACACAGTTGAGTGGGCGCACCACTAAGTTGCCGTCTGCACGAATTCGAGGAAACTACCATGGCATATAGTGACAAAGTAATTGATCATTATGAGAACCCGCGTAACGTGGGCTCATTTGACAAGAATGACAAAAACGTCGGTAGCGGTATGGTCGGTGCACCAGCCTGTGGCGACGTGATGAAGCTGCAAATCAAGGTCTCTGATGAAGGTATCATTGAGGATGCACGCTTTAAAACTTACGGTTGCGGCTCTGCAATCGCGTCCAGCTCACTGATTACCGAGTGGGTAAAAGGGAAGACCCTGGACGAAGCTGCAGCGATTAAAAACTCTGCTATTGCAGAAGAGCTGGAACTGCCGCCTGTGAAGGTACACTGCTCGATTCTGGCTGAGGACGCTATCAAGGCAGCAGTCAGCGATTACAAAAAGAAACATCCAAGCAATTAATGAAATAAGGGTTGTTGTTTATGGCCATTACCATCACTGAAGCGGCAGCGGACCGTGTGTCGGCTTTTCTGGAAAATCGAGGCAAAGGCATTGGCCTGCGTCTGGGTGTTCGTACCTCAGGATGCTCTGGTATGGCCTATGTCCTTGAGTTTGTTGATGAGCTTGACGAAGGTGATCAGGTGTTTGAGCAAAACGGCGTTAAAATTATCGTCGATGCCAAAAGTCTGGTGTACCTCGAAGGCACAGAGCTGGATTTCGCCAAAGAAGGTTTGAATGAAGGCTTCAAATTCAACAACCCGAATGTCTCCAGTGAGTGTGGTTGTGGTGAAAGCTTCAACGTCTAACATTTGCTGAGATCAAGGCATTGCCTGGGCGCGGACAATCTGCACCGCGCCTTTTGCTTGTAAACCGATATCAGACGCCATATGAATCATTTCGAACTCTTCGGGCTACCTTTCCAGTTTGAATTGGACGGTAGCCTTCTTGCCACTCGCTTCCGTGAATTGCAGCGCCGTTTCCACCCGGATAACTTTGCGACCGCTTCTGAGCGTGACCGCCTGATGTCGGTTCAGAAAGCTGCACAGATCAATGATGCTTTCCAGACCCTGAAAAATCCGGTCAGTCGCGCTGAATATATGTTGGCTGAAAATGGGGTGGATATTCGCGCCGAGCAGCAAACGTTGCAGGACCCAGAGTTTCTGATGCAACAGATGGAGCTGCGCGAGGCGCTGGAAGAGATTCCTGAATCAGATGATCCACATGCCGCTCTGTTTGATTTTGATCAGCAGGCTGTGAGTTTACAAAAAGCTCAGCTTGCTGAATTGCAACAGCTGTTGGAAGCCGGTGAATGGGAACCTGCCGCTGATGCAGTCAGAAAACTGAAATTTATTGATAAGCTGCGCCATGAAGTCGAGCGTCTGGAAGAAACGCTGTTCGACTGATTTCTATGAAACATTACCCACTTAAAGCCCACAGGATGGATAATGGCACTGTTACAGATTGCTGAACCCGGTCAAAGTGCTGCACCGCATGAACATAAACTGGCGGTGGGGATTGATCTGGGTACTACCAACTCCCTTGTTGCCGCCGTACGCAGCGGTGTAGCTGAGACGCTGCCGGATGAACAAGGCAAGTCGATTCTGCCCTCTGTTGTTCACTATGACGAGCAGGTTATTCGCGTCGGTGAAACTGCCAGAGAACTGGCACAACAGGACCCGTCGAACACCATTATTTCCGTGAAACGGATGATGGGACGTTCACTGGAAGATATCCGGCAACGTTATCCGAATTTGCCATATCAGTTTGAGGCTTCAGAATCTGGTTTGCCGCAACTGGTGACCCGTCGCGGGAAGGTAAACCCGGTTCAGGTCTCTGCTGAGATCCTGAAACACCTGAGTGAACGTGCGAAAGCAACGCTGGGTGGCGATCTGGAAGGGGTTGTTATTACGGTTCCGGCTTACTTTGATGACGCGCAGCGAGCGGGGACCAAAGATGCAGCAGCACTGGCTGATCTGAAAGTTTTACGACTGCTGAATGAGCCGACGGCTGCGGCGATTGCCTATGGTCTGGATTCGGGCCAGGAAGGGGTGATTGCGGTTTACGACCTGGGCGGCGGAACCTTTGATATTTCAATTCTCCGCTTGTCGAAAGGCGTGTTTGAGGTTCTGGCGACTGGCGGTGATACGGCACTGGGCGGCGATGATTTTGACCACCTGCTGGCGGACTGGATTCTGACACAGAGCGGCCATAGTGCAGCACTGACCGCCTCTGAGCGTCGTGCACTGCACGATGTGTCAACTGTAGCCAAGATTGCGCTGACCGATCATGACAGTACTGAGATCGAGGTGCTGGGCTGGCAGGGAACAATCACCCGTGCCGAGTTTGATGCACTGATTCAGCCTCTGGTGAAAAAGACGCTGATGTCTTGCCGCCGGGCCGTGAAAGATGCTGGTGTTGAGCTGGATGAAGTGATTGAAACCGTGATGGTTGGCGGTTCAACCCGTGTACCGCTGGTCCGTGATCTGGTCGGAGACTTCTTCGGCAAAACGCCGCTGACCTCAATTGACCCGGATAAAGTGGTCGCGATTGGTGCAGCCATTCAGGCCGACATTCTGGCGGGGAACAAACCTGATTCTGAAATGCTGCTGCTGGACGTGATCCCTTTGTCTCTGGGGATTGAAACCATGGGCGGTATGATTGAAAAAATTATTCCGCGTAATACCACGATTCCGGTTGCCCGTGCTCAGGAATTCACCACGTTCAAAGACGGCCAGACTGCGATGTCTGTTCATGTCGTTCAGGGTGAACGTGAGATGGTGGCAGATTGCCGTTCTCTGGCCCGCTTTACACTGCGTGGTATCCCGGCGATGGCTGCCGGTGCAGCTCATGTTCGTGTTACCTATCAGGTGGATGCGGATGGCTTGCTGTCAGTCACGGCGATGGAGAAAAGCTCTGGCGTTCAGTCGTCGATTCAGGTGAAACCTTCATATGGCCTGACGGATAACGAAATCGCCAGTATGATCCGTGATTCCATGGCCCACGCACGGGAAGATAAAGATGCGCGGGCACTGGCCGAGCAGCGGGTTGAAGCGGACCGTGTTCTTGAGGGATTGATCTCTGCGCTGGCTGCCGACGGTGACCAACTGTTGTCGAAAGCTGAGCGTGATGCACTGGAAGCTGTCATGATGGAGCTGGTTCAATTACGTCAGGGGGATGACCCGCGTGCGATTGAAGCCGGTATTAAGAAAACAGATAAAGCGAGCCAGGAATTTGCTGCGCGCCGGATGGATAAATCCATTCGCGAGGCACTGGCCGGTCATTCGATTGATGAGGTTTAGGCATGCCTAAAATTGTTGTACTACCCCATGTAGAACTTTGCCCTGAAGGTGCTGTGCTGGAAGCTGAAACCGGCGAAACTGTGCTGGACGTTGCGCTGCGAAACGGCATTGGCATCGAGCATGCCTGTGAGAAATCCTGTGCTTGTACAACCTGTCACGTTATCATCCGGGAAGGTTTTGATTCTCTGGAAGAGAGTGAAGAGCAGGAAGATGACATGCTGGACAAAGCCTGGGGACTTGAGCCTGAGTCTCGTCTGGGTTGTCAGGCGAAAGTGGCTGATGAAGACCTGGTGGTAGAAATTCCTCGTTATACCATCAACCTGGCCAGCGAAAACCACTGATCCATTCGCCCGCTGTCGTCCGGCAGCGGGCTTGCTACACTCTATGTACTTCCTTTCTTTTATCCATCAGTTAATGCAGGTGAATCATGGGACTGAAATGGATCGATTCAAGAGAAATCGCTCTCGCACTGATCGATACACATCCGGATGTTGATCCGCAACAGATTCATTTTGTTGATTTACGTGATTGGATTCTGGCGTTAGATGAATTTGATGACGATCCTGCGCACTGCGGGGAAAAAGTGCTGGAAGCGGTACAAATGTGCTGGATGGAAGAGATGGACTGATTGCATTTGCAACAATAGTCGATCATTCTCTTAATCTTGCCCCAAATGTCTTGTTTATTTGTCACTTTAACGGCAAGGTAAAGCAATCGCTTATTTTTGTCAGTGCAGGCCGGAAAAGTGTCTGCAATGACCATAGCTATAATGGCGGACCCAGGGTTGAACAGATACCCTTTCAGGTCCGCTTTGTTGTATTTTCGCATTGCTTCTCTTGTATCTTGTCAGACTGCCCCCATGATCGGGATCATTCGTGTGACCAAAACGGAACAGGTCTGGCGGATGAGGTCTGCGGAGAAAGTCTGCTCAATCGTAACGCAGATCATTCAGAGTCAGTTGCTCTGAAGTCATAAGCATGCGCCCCTGAGTGGTGAACGCTCAGCGGGAAAATATTCAAGGAGTTTTTCATGTCTGCCACTATGTCAGTCTTCCTGACTGAAGACGCTGCTGCAGAACAGTGGGGCGAGAATGCCCTGGTGTCATACACTGCTGACGGTGTTCAAATTCACATTACCAATGATGATGTTCTCAATACAATTCAGCGCGCGGGTCGCACGCTGGACGGACAAGGCATCAAGCAAGTCAGCCTGAGCGGCGATGACTGGGATTTGGAAACCGTCTGGGCCTTTATTCAGGGCCACCGGAATGCCAAGCCGGGCAACAACGTTACCTGGCCAGCGCTGGAAGAAGCGGAAGAAGCTGAACTGCAGGCACGCCTGACCGCAACTAACTGGGTTCGCGATATCATTAACCAGAGTGCTGAGGTTGTAAATCCGTCGCATCTGGCAAACCGTGCGGGTGAGTTCATTAAATCGCTGGCACCGGATCACGTGACCTACAAAGTCATGAAAGGCAATGATCTGCTGGATGAAGGCTGGGTTGGTATCCATACCGTCGGCCGTGGTTCTGAGCGCTCTCCGGCCATGCTGATTCTGGACTACAACCCAACCGGTGATGATGAAGCGCCTGTTTTTGCCTGTCTGGTAGGGAAAGGGATTACGTTTGACTCAGGCGGTTACAGCATTAAACCTTCTGATGGCATGGCGGCGATGAAAGCTGACATGGGTGGTTCTGCGATGGCTACCGGTGGTCTGGCGCTGGCAATTGCCCGTGGCGTGCAAAAACGCATTAAGCTGATCCTGTGCTGTGCGGAAAACATGGTTTCAGGCCGTGCATTCAAGCTGGGTGATATCATCACTTATAAAAACGGCAAAACGGTCGAAATTCTCAATACCGATGCCGAAGGACGTCTGGTACTTGCCGATGGTCTGATTTATGCCAGCGCACAGAAGCCAAGCCTGATCGTTGATTGTGCAACCCTGACGGGTGCGGCGAAAAATGCGCTGGGTAACGATTATCACGCTCTGTTCAGCTTCGATCACAGCATGGCGCAGAAAGCGCTGATCGCTGCCAGTGAAGAGCATGAAGGGATGTGGCCACTGCCGCTGGGAGAGCACCATCGCCGTATGATGCCATCTGGCTTTGCTGATCTGGCGAACATCTCGACCGGCGACTTTATGCCGGGTGCCAGCACGGCAGCCGCCTTCCTGTCTTACTTCGTGGAAGACTACAAAAAAGGCTGGCTCCACATTGACTGCAGCGCGACTTACCGCAAGTCAGCCAGTGATAAGTGGGGTGTGGGAGCGACCGGAGTGGGTGTCCGGACCCTGGCGAACCTTCTGGCTCAGGATATTTAATTCCGCGCTTTGGAAATTTATAACGCACAACCGGTTCGCCAGTTGTGCGTTTTCAACTTAGGGAACATGCATATGCTTACGGTTTTGCTGTCTGCCGAACCTTCTCAGGGCGTCTGGGGAGAAAAGGCACTGGTTTCTTATCAGCAGGAAAGTGCTGTGATTCATTACCAGGGCGATTTCGTCCTGCGTCGTATTCAACAGGCCGCCCGTCAGTTGTCTGCTCAGGGCGCGTCACAGGTGAGTCTGAGCGGGGAAGGCTGGAGTTATGAGCGCCAGTGGGCTTTCTACTGTGGTTTTGTGGCACCGCGTAAATCGGTCGAAGTGCAGTGGGCATCTGAGGATGAAGACGAGCTGGAATTGCTGAATGCACGTCGCCGCAGTGTCGAATGGGTTCGCCAGGTAGTGAATGCGACCCCTGAAGATATATACCCGGAAAAACTGGCCCGGGACGCCGTGGCGTTTCTGGAAAATGTTGCCGGCGACAAGATCACGCATGAAGTCGTGGTGGGGGACGCGCTGCTCTCTGAAGGCTGGATCGGCACTCATAGTGTTGGCCGTGCCAGCAGCCGTCCGCCGGTCATGCTGACTCTGGATTATAACCCGACCGGTGATGCAGATGCGCCGATTCATGCTTGTCTGGTCGGAAAAGGAATCACCTTCGACTCCGGTGGTTACAGCATCAAGCCAAGTGCCGGCATGGTTGCTATGAAATGTGACATGGGTGGTGCTGCAACGGTAACGGCAGCGCTGGCTTATGCCATTGAGCAGGGACTGAAGAAGCGGGTCAAGCTGATCCTGTGCTGTGCCGAGAACATGATCGCAGGCAATGCATATAAGCTGGGTGATATTCTGACTTACAAAAACGGTCTGACTGTTGAAGTGGTCAACACCGATGCGGAAGGACGTTTGGTGCTGGCGGATGGTCTGATCAAGGCCAGCGAAATGAAAGCTCCGCTGATCATTGACGCAGCGACGCTGACTGGCGCTGCAATGATGGCCGTCGGCACGGATTATAATGCGATTTTCTCAATGCAGCCTGAGCTGTTGCGTAAAGCACAGCAGCTGTCTGAGCTGGTGAATGAACCGGCCTGGCCGCTACCGCTGGAGAAATGGCACCAGAGTAACTGCCCGTCTGACTATGCGGATACTGCTAACAGCCGTGCGGTGAAAGGTGGCGGTATGGGCGGCGCTTCGAATGCGGCGGCATTCCTGTCCCGTTTTGTCAGTGATGATAGCCGTTGGGTGCACTTTGATCTGGCCGCTTGCTTCCGTGACGGTGCCGATGCTCGCTGGGCAGCCGGTGCAACAGGTCTTGGGGTAGCGAATATTGCGGCGTTGCTGTTACAGTAAGAGCCAGAGGGCAGGGAAGCCTGCCCGACTGAAGTGAACCAAAGATAAGGAATATAATAATGACAATTGAACGTACCTTCTCAATTGTGAAGCCTGACGCAGTCGGTCGTAACCAGATCGGTGCGATTTATCATCGAATGGAAAGTGCGGGTCTGACGATTGTTGCTGCAAAGATGCTGCGCCTGACCGAACAGCAGGCTCAGGGCTTTTACGCTGAGCACGAAGGCAAACCGTTTTATGAACCACTGATTGAGTTCATGACCTCTGGCCCTGTCATGGTGCAGGTGCTGGAAGGTGACAACGCGATCACCCGTTACCGTGAACTGATGGGTAAAACCAACCCGGAAGAGGCAGCCTGTGGCACCCTGCGCGCTGATTATGCAGAGAACACACGTCTGAACGCCGTTCATGGTTCAGACAGCCCGGAATCAGCTGCGCGTGAAATCGCTTATTTCTTCTCTGACGATGAAATCTGCCCGCGTGGTTAATTGACGCTCCGATGCTGAAGAATAAACGGGAAGCCTGGCTTCCCGTTTTTTTATGGCGTCGCAACTGCGTCTGAGTCGGCTAAGCTGATCAAAACAGGAGAATCGGAACCAAGTGCGCAAAAGTGGAAACGCAGCGATAAAGTCTGTACAATTTCGCGCCTTGAATCACCCCGCTGTCTGGACCCCGCGTCCGGGTGAGCAGGGCGCAGGATCTGTCATTTTTTAGTGAGGCGACAACCGATGACGAATGTCAAAATCAATCTGCTGGATTTCGATCGCGAAGGACTGCGGCAGTATTTTGCCGATGAGCTGGGCGAAAAAGCCTTCCGTGCGGATCAGGTCATGAAGTGGATGTATCATTTCGGTTGTGACGACTTCGATCAGATGACCAACATCAACAAGAAGCTGCGCGAAAAACTCAAAGTGGTCGCAGAGATCCGAGCGCCTTACGTCTCTGAAGCACAGCACTCATCGGACGGCACCATTAAGTGGGCAATGCGTGTGGGTGACCAGGACGTGGAAACCGTCTATATCCCGGAAGATGACCGTGCGACCTTGTGCGTGTCTTCTCAGGTGGGATGTGCGCTGGACTGTAAATTCTGTTCCACAGCGCAGCAGGGCTTTAACCGGAACCTGAAGGTTTCAGAAATCATTGGTCAGGTCTGGCGCGCAGCCAAAGAGATCGGTGTCGAGAAAGAAACCGGTCGTCGTCCGATCACCAACGTTGTGATGATGGGGATGGGCGAACCGTTGCTGAACATGAAAAACCTGATCCCGTCACTGAATATCATGCTGGACGATCTGGGTTTCGGCCTGTCCAAACGCCGTGTAACGGTGTCTACTTCTGGCGTAGTTTCTGGTCTGGAACAGATGATTGGCAAAGTTGATGTGGCACTGGCCATTTCCCTGCATGCCGGGAACGACCAGCTGCGTTCTGAAATCATGCCGATTAATGACAAGTACAACATCGACACGTTCCTGGAAGTCGTGCGTCGTTATATTGCATCGTCGAATGCCAACCGGGGCAAAGTGACGGTTGAATACATTCTGCTGGATCACGTGAATGACAGTATGGACCAGGCCCGAGAACTGGCACAGACGCTGAAAAACACACCGGCGAAGATTAACTTAATCCCGTTCAACCCGTATCCGGGGTCACCTTACCGTAAGCCGAGTAACTCTCGGATTGATCGCTTCATGAAAACACTGATGGAATACGATTTCACGGTGACAGTCCGGAAAACCCGGGGTGATGATATTGATGCTGCTTGCGGCCAGTTGGTCGGTGATGTGATTGACCGCACAAAACGCACCCTGGCAAAGCAGGCGAAAGGTGAACCAATTCCGGTGAAAGCAGTCTGATAAAGACAGCATTTACCCCAGTCAGCTCAACTGACCGGATTCAGAGACCTTTTGGTCAAGCTCAAAGGAAATGAGCAGGGAGTTGTCATGGTACGCTGGATGTACCCAAGCGCAAGCGGCATGATAGCCGCTTGTTTTTTAATTGGCTGTGTGACAGTGGATTCACCGGAGACCCGCCGAGCGGTTGATCCAGTTGCGGCGGCAGATGCAAGAATTACCCTCGGACTGGGCTATCTGGAGCGCGGGCAGTGGCAAAGAGCGCATTTAAATTTGCATAAAGCGCTCGATGTTGCGCCTGATCATCCCAGAGCACTGCTCGCAATGGCACATTATTATCAGCAGGTGGGTGAAAATCACTCAGCTGAAGCACTCTATGTCCGGGCTTTGCAAGAATCACCAAAAAATGGCGATGTGCTTAATAACTATGGTGTATTCTTGTGTAGTGAAGCCCGTTATGATGAAGCCATCACGGCTTTCGACCGTGCCGTCTCACAACCGGATTATTTTCAGGTCGCCAGCAGTTTCGAAAATGCGGCGTTATGCCATCTGAAACAAGGGAATGCGACACAGGCTGCGGACTATTTCAACAAAACACTTGGTCATGACCCCTACCGGCCGCTTTCCATGCTGCAACTGGCAAAGTTAGAGCTCAAGGACGGGGAACATCAAAAGGCGGATGACAGACTGGCAGCTTTCAGCCAGCGTTATGGAGAAACTGCTGATAGTCTTATTCTTAAAATTCAGTCGTCAAGCCAGAGCGGTCGCCTTGATCGGGTGAAAAAATATGCCGAATTGTTACGACAACAATTTCCTGATTCTCAGCAATATCAGAATTATCTAGCCAATGAATACTGAACAGAACGAAGAACGAGTAACGGAAGACGTCATTCGTCCCGGAGACATGCTCCGCCAGGCTCGCGAGCAGCTTGGTTATTCTCAGAAGGATGTAGCCAGCCGTCTGCGCCTGCGGGTGTCTGTGATCGATGACATTGAACAAAACCGATTTGATGAAGCACAAATGGCCACTTTCACCCGTGGTTATGTTCGCTCTTATGCAAAATTTGTCGGTCTGGATGTCAATGATGTCCTGACTAAACTGGAAAGTTTCGGTCAGGGGCAGCCTCAGGCTCAGACCATGCATAGCTTTTCCCGCAAAACAAAGCGTGAAAAACATGACAGCCGTGTCATGGGGCTGACCTGGATTTTTGGTGCCATCATCGTCGGAATGACTGCTGCCTGGTGGTGGCAGACGGAACAGAAGACAGAGCCGCCAGTCATTTCTGAACAAAACACTTCAGGCACTCAGCCTCTGGATGAATCACTGGCCGGTACTTCGGATGAAATGGCGGGTTCACTGAGCAGTGACGATGTCAGCGCTATCGCGGAAGGAACCAGTCAGTCTGAAGCGGTTAACTCAGTTGGCGAAGAATACAGCAGCAATGCAGCCGGTGATGATGAGCTGCCACTGAACACTTTTGATGAAGCGATGCAGGGTGCCGGAAACGAAGCCCCAGTGAATCGCGTTGTTGAAGGTGCTGAAAGCGGATTGCTGGATGAAGTCAATCCGTTATTGTCAGTTGATTCGGCTCCAGCGGAAGTTGCGCAGGTGCCGGATTTAAAACTGACTTTTAACGGCGACTGCTGGATTGATATTCGTGATGCCAACGGTAAG